>NZ_JBWKVL010000011.1:0-163302 GCF_059421685.1 Citrobacter sp. GW821-FHT02E08
GGGTGATGACGGGATCGAACCGCCGACCCCCTCCTTGTAAGGGAGGTGCTCTCCCAGCTGAGCTAATCACCCACTTCTCAATTTCTTGCTACACGGCGGAGACTACATAAAGTAGTTGGTGGGTGATGACGGGATCGAACCGCCGACCCCCTCCTTGTAAGGGAGGTGCTCTCCCAGCTGAGCTAATCACCCCCGCTGTGTGGAGTCGCATTATAGGGAGAGTTGAAAATGAGTCAACGCCTTTTCTAAATAATTTGTTCGTTCGTCGTAAAATTAGACAAAACGATCGCAAAATGGTCCGCGCCGCATGATTTATAAACAAAAATGGCAAAGCGTGATGTTCCAACCGGATCAACATTGAGGAATCAGGCCACAGTGATAGAATACCAGCCTACTGATCTTTCCAGGATTTGCCGGTTGTCGGCATCTTTATAAACGTAAGGCCATTTCATGAAAACTAAAACTCGCTTCGCGCCAAGCCCGACAGGATATCTGCACGTCGGCGGTGCGCGTACTGCTCTTTATTCCTGGCTTTTTGCACGTAATCACGGCGGTGAGTTTGTGCTGCGTATTGAAGACACCGATCTCGAACGTTCCACGCCGGAAGCTATTGAAGCCATTATGGATGGTATGAACTGGCTGAGCCTGGAATGGGACGAGGGTCCGTACTACCAGACGAAACGCTTTGATCGCTATAACGCGGTGATTGATGAAATGCTCGAAGCAGGGACCGCATATAAATGCTACTGCTCAAAAGAGCGTCTGGAAGCGTTGCGTGAAGAACAAATGGCGAAAGGCGAGAAGCCACGTTACGACGGCCGCTGCCGTCATGGTCATGAACATCATGCGGAAGATGAACCCTGCGTGGTGCGTTTTGCCAACCCGCAGGATGGTTCCGTTATTTTTGACGATCAGATCCGTGGCCCGATCGAATTCAGCAACCAGGAGCTGGACGATCTCATTATTCGCCGCACTGACGGCTCTCCGACCTACAACTTCTGTGTGGTTGTTGATGACTGGGATATGGAGATCACCCACGTTATCCGTGGTGAAGACCATATCAACAACACCCCGCGTCAGATCAACATCCTGAAAGCGCTGAATGCGCCGGTGCCGGTTTATGCACATGTGTCCATGATCAACGGTGATGACGGTAAAAAGCTCTCCAAACGTCATGGCGCGGTAAGCGTGATGCAATACCGTGATGACGGTTATCTGCCGGAAGCGTTGCTGAACTATCTGGTTCGTCTGGGCTGGTCCAGCGGTGACCAGGAGATCTTTACCCGCGAAGAGATGATCAAACTCTTTTCTCTGGGGGCGGTGAGCAAGTCAGCCAGTGCGTTCAATACTGAAAAACTGCAATGGCTGAACCATCACTACATTAATTCTCTGGCGCCAGAATATGTGGCGACTCACCTGCAATGGCACATTGAGCAGGAAAACATCGACACCCGCGTTGGCCCGCAACTGGCTGAACTGGTGAAATTACTGGGTGAACGTTGTAAGACCCTTAAAGAGATGGCGCAAAGCTGCCGTTACTTCTACGAAGATTTCGCTGAGTTTGATGCTGATGCAGCGAAAAAACATTTGCGTCCGGTTGCGCGTCAGCCGCTGGAAGTGGTGCGTGACAAACTGGCCGCGATTGATACCTGGACTGCAGAAAATGTTCACCACGCGATTCAGGCGACTGCCGATGAGCTGGAAGTCGGTATGGGTAAAGTTGGGATGCCGCTGCGCGTTGCCGTCACTGGCGCGGGTCAGTCCCCAGGTCTGGACGTTACCGTTCATGCTATCGGGAAATCCCGTAGCATCGAACGTATCAACAAAGCGCTGGCGTTTATTGCTGAACGCGAAAATCGGCAGTAAGACAGGCGGATAAATAAAAAACGGCAGGAGCGTATCCTGCCGTTTTTTTTGGGATGTTACTTAGATTCATCAATATTCAGGCGAGCGAGAAAGCCGCGAATACCTTCACGTGACAGTAACTGCGCAAGTTTTTCTTGTTCTGTCGAGGACATGTTGTCCAACGCATCAACAATCTGTCGATAAGCATGACTATGAGCAAAATGTTCGTATTCCGCGAGGGGTTCTTCCATTTGATAAAACGAAGGGGTTTTACGAAAGGCAGGAATATTGAGGATAAACTCCCGTACACTGGCATCAATATGAATGAGTCTTGCCCGACCACCCTTAACACCGGGGAATTTTTCTGTTTTCCAGTTTTGTTCTCTGATCCAACGGTTAACAGTTTGTTTGGCCACGTTCAGGCACTCCGCCAGCTCTTCCGTAGTCATTTTGCTGCGTAATCTTTTCATATTATTTGCTATCGCGAATCCCTAAGCGTTGTAACAAACCGGTAATTCCTTCCCGCAAGAGCAATGACGTAAAGTTCTTCTGTTCCGAAGGCGTCATCTCTTTGGCGAGTGTGATGAGCAGAGTTTCAAGTGAAGTATCACCGGCCAGCGGAAAAGGTTCCGCCATACTTTCAGTTGAACGTTCGGCACTACGGATATATTCACGCACCTGTTCATTGACATGAACCAGACGTGCCTTGCCTCCCTGAACTCCGGGTTTTGGTGATGTCGCCCATCCTTCCTTGCGCACCCATTTATTGATGGTCTGTCGGCTATAACCGGTCAGATTCGCGAGTTCTTCTGGCGTCATCCGTTCCTTGAACATAAGATTCCCTGAATAGATGTGGGGTTAATTAGTGGTTCATTTTATAGCACCATTTTAGTAGAAACCGTGACGGGATTAACTACTGAATGCGAGTTGTTACGCAATGATCTTCATTTGCATGCTTTTTCAGCGATTGAGTTCTGCAGGGTCATTTTGCCGTTGACACGTGCGAAGGGAATTCATATGATGCCGCCCGTCAACTCGACAAGCTTTACGTAATGGGGCTATAGCTCAGCTGGGAGAGCGCTTGCATGGCATGCAAGAGGTCAGCGGTTCGATCCCGCTTAGCTCCACCAAATTCTATCCCAAGGAATTTGGTACGTAATGGCATCGTGGGGCTATAGCTCAGCTGGGAGAGCGCTTGCATGGCATGCAAGAGGTCAGCGGTTCGATCCCGCTTAGCTCCACCAAAATTCTAACCCTCGCTGAAAAGCGGGGGTTTTTTATATCTGCGTTATTCCTTTCTATTCCTTTCTATTTCATTCAGTTTAACCCTCCGTGATGTACCTCTACGCGATGCAATAGCTCGCAAAGCCTGGCGTTAAGCGGGTATCAGGTTGCTTCGTGCCGCGAATAAACTTATCATTTATGCGTCAACTTTATCGTTCTATGAGAGCATTAACGTAATGCCAGTGAAGCATAACATGTTAAAAAACATAAGAAAATTTTCTCTGGCTTTAGCGCTTACCGTTATTGCGATACAATTTTCCCGCTTGATTTCCCCGTTAGCCGTAGTTGATTCCAGCGCTATTTACTTAGCCTGGCTACCGCTGTGCGTTATTTATTCCGTACTGTTTCTCTTTGGCAGACACGGGATTGCGCCAGCCATTCTCGGCATGATGCTGACCAATCAGTGGAACTTCCACCTGCCGTTTGCACAGGCAGCGGTTCTGCTGTTTTGCCAGCTCTTTTTTGTGTTAGGGATGTGCGCGCTGGTGCGCTGGCAAATCGGCTCGCGTTGGCGCTATCGACTCCCTGACAAAAATATCTGGGTGAGGGTGTTCTGGCTGGGGTTTATTGCTCCCGTTGGGATCAAAGTTATGATGCACCTGGCAGGGCGTTATCTGGACTACCCGGTAGAGATTTCAACCTTTTTTGGTACTGCGACGGTTATTTACACCGTTGTCGACGTTTTAAGTTTGATTTCTGCCGCGCTGATTTTCACTTTATTTTTCTACTACCCCATGCGGATGATGGTGAATCCGCGTTATGCGCGCTTATTTTGGCGTAGGGAAGTCGTCTCCCGCATTTGCAAAAAGAATCGACTCTTTATCACGGGTTGGTTCATGGTGCTGTCGGCGTTGTTAGGGGTGATGTGTACGCCGTATCATGCTGACTATGTTGCAGGTTACCTTGTCCCTGTATTCTTCATTATTTTTACACTCGGTATTGGCAAGTTCAGCTATCCATTTTTGAATCTCAGTTGGGCTGTTTCAGCGCTTGCGTTACTGACGTACAACAAAAATTTCCTGCAAGGCGTGGTATCAGCCTATTCGCTGGCTTTTATTCTCTCCGTACTGATCTCATTCAGTATTTGTATGCTTTACATGGCGCGGATGTACCAGCGTGGAGAATGGCTTAATCGGCGCTGGCAGTTGCAGGCACTGACGGATCCGCTCACCCAATTACCCAACCTTCGAGCGCTGGAGAAATTCCTCGGTAACGAGTCCGGGCAGAGTGTGTGTTGCCTGCGCATGGAAAATCTGGAGTTTCTGAGCCGTCATTACGGCATGCTGATGCGCGTTCATTGCAAGAAGTCGATATTTCGCGCCATACAACCGCTGCTGATGGAAAAAGAGAGCGTATTTCAACTGCCGGGGAGCGAGTTGTTGTTAGTGCTGACAGGGCCGGAGACCGAAGCCAGATTGCAGCATATGGTCAACCTTCTCAACAGTCGAAAAATTCACTGGAATAATACCGGACTGGATATGGAGTATGGCGCTTCATGGGGGACGTTCGATGGTCGGCAAGAAACATTACAACCTATGCTCGGGCAACTGAGCTGGCTGGCGGAACAATCCTGCACGCACCAGCAGGTTCTGGCGCTGACGAACAGTCTTGAGGCCGCTTCCGGGCAGACGACCGAGCGGGTATTGCTGTTGCAAAAAATACGTAGCGCCCTGGAAAGCGACGATTTGGTTTTGTATGCACAACCGATTTATGACGCGCAAGGGAAGGGCTACCATGAGATTCTGGCGCGTCTGAGAAGTGATGACGGCCTGATGATGCCTGATCAGTTTATCCCCTTAATTACCCGGTTTAACCTCAGTGCGCGCTTCGACTTACAGGTGGTGGAGGCGGTGCTGAAATGGCTTTCTGCGCATCCTTCACAACAGAAGGGGGCGCGTTTTTCCGTCAATTTGATGCCGCTGACGTTGATGCAGAAAGAGATCTCTCGGCACATTATTCAACTGTTCAAACGTTATCAGATAGCGCCGGAAAGTGTGATTATTGAGATTACGGAAGAACAGGCTTTTTCTAACTCAGAGAGCAGCGTGCAGAACATTGAACATCTGCGTAAATTCGGCTTCAGAATAGCCATCGATGATTTTGGGACCGGGTACGCCAATTATGAACGCCTGAAACGGCTGAAAGCCGACATTATCAAGATCGACGGTGTCTTCGTGAAAGACATTGTGACTGATTCTCTGGATGCCATGATCGTCAAATCCATCACCGATATGGCAAAAGCAAAGTCTCTGAGCGTGGTGGCTGAGTTTGTCGAAACCCCGGAACAGCAGGCGCTTTTATTCAGTCTTGGCGTGAACCATCTGCAGGGTTACCTGATTGGGCGACCCAGTCCGCTGGCAGAATTGCAGGCATAAAAAAACCGGGGAGAAGCCCCCGGTTTTCAATGTTATCTCTAAGATTACAGAACCAGTGCAGCGATAGACGCTGACAGTACGCTGACCAGCGTAGAGCCATACACCAGCTTCAGACCAAAACGGGAAACCACGTTGCCTTGCTCTTCATTCAGGCCTTTGATTGCACCTGCGATGATACCGATAGAAGAGAAGTTAGCGAAGGAAACGAGGAAGACAGACAGAATACCTTCAGCGCGCGGAGAGAGCGTAGAGGCGATTTTCTGCAGATCCATCATCGCAACAAACTCGTTAGAAACCAGCTTGGTCGCCATAATACTGCCCACCTGTAGCGCTTCGTTCGCCGGAACACCCATTACCCAGGCAATCGGATAGAAGATGTAACCCAGAATGCCCTGGAAGGAGATACCCAGTACGGCAGCAAACAGTGCGTTCAGCGCGGCAATCAGAGCGATAAAACCAATCAGCATGGCGGCAACGATAATCGCAACTTTAAAACCAGCCAGAATGTATTCACCCAGCATTTCGAAGAAGCTTTGGCCTTCGTGCAGGTTGGACATCTGAATATCTTCTTCGCTGGCTTCGACGCGGTACGGGTTGATCAGAGACAGCACGATAAAGGTGCTGAACATGTTCAGAACCAGCGCAGCAACCACATATTTCGGGTCCAGCATGGTCATGTAAGCGCCGACGATAGACATGGAAACCGTGGACATCGCCGTGGCGGCCATGGTGTACATGCGGTTGCGCGACATTTTGCCAAGAATGTCTTTATAGGCAATAAAGTTCTCGGACTGGCCCAGAATCAGGGAGCTTACGGCGTTAAAGGATTCCAGTTTGCCCATACCGTTGACTTTGGACAGAAGGAAACCGATAGCACGGATAACGATCGGCAAGACGCGAATATGCTGAAGAATACCGATCAGCGCAGAAATAAAGACGATAGGGCAGAGGACTTTCAGGAAGAAGAACGCCAGACCTTTATCGTTCATGTTGCCGAAGACGAAGTTTGTCCCTTCATTGGCGAACCCGAGCAGTTTTTCAAACATCTCGGAGAAGCCTTTTACAAAGCCCAGACCGACGTTCGAGTTCAGGAAGAACCACGCCAGTAAGACTTCAATGACGAGTAACTGAATAACGTAACGAATACGAATTTTTTTACGGTCATGGCTTACCAGCAGCGCGAGCACTGCAACGACGGCGAGGGCCAGGACAAAATGAAGGACGCGGTCCATATTTGCTCCAAATATGAGGCAGGTTTAATTTCCGTGCACATTCTATGTAACAACACCAAAGAAAACGAGATCAAACACACACTATAATAAGGACCTGTGACGAGATTCAAAATTAGTGATCTGCAATACACTTCCGCTATGCTGAGTATGGAAGTGAAAAGTTATGTCATTGTGCTAATCTAATAACAATTATTAAACAATATACAACCCTATCCCAAGACTTCAACGATCCATCGTTCAACCCTATCAGAGAAATCAATTCTACCTGCTTCGATGCACTTGATAAGCATTCTCAATAAACATAACATGAAACATAGCAAAGGCTATGTTTCTGAGGCACAAGATGACAGACGATCGCGTTGAGAGTAGCAGTGGACGGGCAGCGCGCAAGTTGAGGCTCGCATTAATGGGACCTGCGTTCATCGCGGCTATCGGATATATCGATCCCGGTAACTTTGCGACCAACATTCAGGCCGGGGCCAGCTTTGGGTATCAATTGCTGTGGGTGGTCATCTGGGCCAACCTGATGGCGATGTTGATCCAGGTGCTGTCGGCCAAACTGGGTATTGCGACCAGTAAAAATCTCGCGGAACAGATTCGCGACCACTACCCGCGTCCTGTGGTCTGGTTCTACTGGGTTCAGGCCGAAATTATCGCCATGGCGACCGATCTGGCGGAGTTTATCGGTGCAGCCATCGGCTTTAAACTTATTCTTGGCATCTCGTTATTGCAGGGGGCGGTACTGACCGGTATTGCCACGTTTTTGATTCTGATGCTGCAACGCCGTGGGCAGAAACCGCTCGAGAAAGTCATTGGCGGATTACTGCTCTTTGTGGCGGCGGCTTACATTGTGGAGCTGATTTTCTCCCAGCCAAATCTGGCACAACTGAGCAAAGGGGTGATTATCCCGAGTTTACCCAACTCTGAAGCGGTCTTTCTGGCGGCCGGGGTTCTGGGGGCGACGATCATGCCGCACGTTATTTATCTGCACTCTTCGTTAACTCAGCACTTGCACGGTGGTTCGCGCCAGCAGCGCTATTCGGCAACCAAATGGGATGTGGCGATCGCGATGACAATCGCGGGGTTTGTGAACCTGGCGATGATGGCGACAGCCGCCGCGGCATTTCACTTTAGTGGCCACACCGGTATTGCCGATCTTGATCAAGCCTATTTAACGCTAGAGCCGCTGCTCAGCCATGCCGCCGCCACCGTTTTCGGCTTGAGTCTGGTGGCTGCGGGGCTCTCCTCCACCGTGGTGGGAACCCTGGCAGGGCAGGTCGTGATGCAAGGGTTTATTCGTTTTCATATTCCGCTTTGGGTACGCCGTACGGTCACGATGATGCCGTCGTTTATTGTGATTCTGATGGGGCTTGATCCGACGCGTATTCTGGTGATGAGCCAGGTATTGCTCAGTTTTGGTATTGCGCTGGCGCTGGTGCCTTTACTGATGTTCACCAGCGACCGTTCCCTGATGGGCGATTTGGTCAACACCTTGTGGGTAAAATATTTGGGATGGTTGATTGTCATACTGGTTGTCGCGCTGAACATCTGGCTGCTGGTCGGTACGGCTCTGGGATTGTAATAATCACCATCGGGCGCGCCGTGATCGTCGCAGCGAGAAAACATTCAGGCATAAACATCACCATTAAAAAAAGAGCCCGAAGGCTCTTTTTTTAATGGTGATGTTTTTTACCGTGACCGTGACCATGGCCATGACCCCGATGATCATCGCGATCGTTCCAGCCTTCACGGTATCCGCGTTCGTAAGCTTTGCGCTTATCCCAACCACGGTGATAACCATTATCATGTCGCCACCAGCGATTCTGGCGCCATTCGTAATTATGGTGCCAATAATCGCGGTCACGCCAGTATCCGCCGTCCCAGTAGTTACCGTAATTGTCGCGATCGCCAATTTGTAATTTTATTGATGGCAACAGGGTGATTTCGCCAGCGTTAACGGCCAGCGGTGCAAAAGCCAGTAAAGCTGCTGCCAGAATCAGTGACCTGAACATACTTTCTCTCCTTCCACGATCGAAGCCGTAACCGGCCTGTTAACGTAATATTACGAGGCAGTAAAGCCCCGTTTCATCGCCTTAACTCTTAAATCTCGTAGGAGAGCACTTTTTGTTAAAACTGTATTTATTTTGTACCATTCAGAATGGCGTCAATCTCTGCACATTCCCCAGTGGAGAAGTGGCGGTTTGCCAGCATTCCAATCGCATCCTCAATTTGCGCACATTTACTGGCGCCAATCAGTACAGAAGTCACGTTATCATTGCGTAGCACCCAGGCTAAGGCCATTTGCGAAAGTTTCTGTCCCCGTCGCGCGGCCAGCGCATTCAACTGGCGAACTTTATCCAGTTTTTCTGCGGTGATCTGCTCAGGATTCAGGAAACGGCTGGTGCTGGCCGCACGGGAATCAGCAGGAATACCATTGAGATAGCGGTCAGTTAACTGCCCCCCTGCCAGAGGTGAGAACGCGATACTCCCGACTCCTTTCTCCTGTAGCAACGCTAAAAGACCGTCTTCCACCCAGCGTTCGAACATCGAATATTTGGGTTGGTGGATCAGACAAGGCGTTCCCAGATCGTCGAGGATCTCAATAGCTTGCCGGGCAAGGTCTGCCGGATAATTTGAAAGTCCCACATACAGCGCTTTACCCTGACGCACGATATGATCCAGGGCCTTCATTGTCTCTGTGAGCGGTGTTTCGGGATCGGGACGGTGGTGGTAAAAAATATCGACATACTCAAGCCCCATGCGTTTCAGGCTTTGATCAAGGCTGGAGATCAAATATTTGCGTGAGCCCCAGTCACCGTAAGGTCCCTCCCACATGGTGTAACCCGCTTTGGTGGAAATAATGAGCTCGTCGCGCCAGGGTAAAAAATCTTCCTGGAGAATACGCCCAAAGTTGCGCTCTGCGGAGCCGGGAGGCGGACCGTAGTTGTTGGCCAGATCAAAATGGGTGATACCCAGGTCAAAGGCTCGCTGCAGGAGCGAGCGACTGTTTTCTAGCTGGGTGGTATCACCAAAATTGTGCCATAGCCCCAGTGAAATCGCGGGGAGCTTTAATCCGCTTTGACCGCAACGGCGGTATTCCATTGTCTGATAACGATTTTCATCAGCCTGATATGCCATTTTATTCCCCCTGTCAGTGACGTCATCGTTTAAGTGTATACGTTTACACTGAACCTGATTCAATGAGATTGAGCTGCGAAAACTGTAAATTTTGCTTTCCACCCCCAATCGCCGTGGCGTTTCTGGACAGCCATCACAGTTCTTTAATACTCAACAGTGAGGTTACCGTCAGAAGGATAGCTGTCATGAAAACCCTCTACTCAATAGCGGATTATCTGCTGGACAGACTGGCAGGTTGCGGTATCAACCATCTTTTTGGTGTACCGGGCGATTATAATTTGCAGTTTCTCGACCATGTTATTGAGCACCCCGAGGTACGTTGGGTCGGGTGTGCAAACGAACTGAACGCCGCCTATGCTGCCGATGGTTACGCCAGAGTAGCAGGGGCAGGGGCGTTGCTGACAACATTTGGCGTCGGTGAATTAAGCGCCATCAACGGTATTGCGGGAAGCTATGCAGAGTTTGTTCCCGTCTTGCATATTGTGGGGGCGCCTTGCCAAAGCGCACAGCGAAAGAGGGAGCTGATGCACCACACCCTTGGCGATGGCGATTTTCAGCACTTTTACCGTATGAGCCAGTCGGTAACGGTTGCCAGCGCCATACTGGATGAACAAAACGCCTGCCATGAAATTGACCGTGTGCTGCGTGAAATATTGACCGAGCGGCGACCCGGTTATCTGATGCTTCCCGCCGATGTGGCAAGATCGTCTGCGACTCCGTTCGCAAATGCGCTCACGGTAACGCCGTCAGAGCCAGACAACAGCGTTGTGGCGGCGTTTCGCTATCATGCCCGCCAGCGGTTGATGAACAGCCCACGGGTCGCATTGTTGGCCGATTTTCTGGCATTGCGTTTTGGCTTGCAGCCGGTGCTTCAACGCTGGATGGCGGAGACGCCCATGGCGCATGCCACCTTATTGATGGGAAAAGGGTTGTTTGATGAGCAGCATCCGCATTTCGTCGGCACCTACAGCGCCAGCGCCAGCAGTGAATATGTGCGTCAGGCGATAGAGGATGTCGATCTGACCCTTTGTGTCGGCACCCGATTCATTGACACGCTGACCGCCGGTTTTAGTCAGCAACTCCCGCAGGAACGCACGATTGACGTCCAGCCTCATGCCTCGCGAGTGGGCAATACCTGGTTCAGCGGCATTTCTATGGAACAAGCCGTCACCACATTACGAGAATTATGCATGGAGTTGTCTTTTTCTCCTCCTCCGGATCGTCCTCCTGTTGCGCGTACGCAGATCGAAAAGGGACCGCTAACGCAGGAAAATTTCTGGCATACGCTGCAGAAGTATCTGGTTCCCGGGGATATTGTGCTTGCCGATCAGGGCACCGCCGCGTTTGGCGCAGCCTCGCTCTCGCTCCCCGCCGGAGTGGACGTGCTGGTGCAGCCGCTTTGGGGATCGATTGGCTACTCGTTGCCTGCTGCATTTGGCGCACAAACAGCCGCGCCAGACCGTCGGGTGATCCTGATAACCGGAGATGGCGCGGCGCAACTGACCATTCAGGAACTGGGGTCAATGATGCGAAATGGACAGGCACCGATCGTTTTAGTGCTCAACAATGACGGGTACACCGTGGAACGCGCTATTCACGGGGAGAATCAGCGTTATAACGACATTGCGAACTGGAACTGGACTCAGGTGCCGCATGCGTTGAATGCGGAAGGTCAGGCTGAATGCTGGCGGGTGACGCAGGCCGTTCAACTGGACGAGGTGCTTGAACGTCTGAAATATCCGCAGCGGCTTTCGCTGATCGAAGTCGTGTTGCCGAAAGCCGATTTACCGGATCTGCTAAGGACGCTCACCCGCTCGCTGGAGGCGCATAATGGGGCTTAGTTATTCATCGTGACGATGGGCGATCATCATCGGTTTCCCTGCCAGCAGTAACCACGCCGGGAGCATCACGATACACAACAATGGCAGCAGGGTGGCGTTAGGGACGACGACTGCTGCCATAAACAGGCTCAGCCACCCGTCACGTGTGACCACCAGTACCAATCCAAGAATCGCGCAGGATACGGTGATTGCCGCCGGAACTGCCTCCACGTGAGCGTGCAACATTAGACCTAACGCCGCGCCCACAAACACCGCGGGAAATATCCGTCCACCGCGAAAACCGCTGGCGGCTGCAACAACCAGTGCCGCCAGTTTTATCACCGCGAGCATAAAAAAGTCAGAGGTGCCCAGAGTCTGACTAAAGGCCAGTTGCTGCATTTCGTCCAGACCTTTAAATAAGGTCAATGGGCCACCGATCACCCCCAGAATCCCCAGGATAAAGCCGCCAACGCCCAGCATCAGTACCGGGTTTTTCAGCCGATGAATCAGGCGGTGCAAGCGCGGCAAACACCAGACCGCCACCATCCCTGTCGCTATCGCAATGGCCGCCACGATCGCACCGCTGAGGATATCCACCAGTTGCATCTGCGTATAGTGGGCAATGGGTAAAGAAAAATGGGGGTGAAAAAACAGGCTGGTCGTGAGTGAGCCCGCGGCGGCAGCCATCATGGGAGCAAACAGGCGATCCCACAAGGGGATGTCGTTGGTGCCGTTCAGCGTTTGTGAAAATATCAGCGCGGCGGCAACCGGAGTGCCAAACAATGCCCCGATAGTGCCGGCAGATGCCAGAATGGTCCAGTCGAGGGCGCCAATTCGGGGGAACAGGCGAGCGCCGAGGGCAACGGCTAACGCGATATTCACGGCCATAATGGGATGTTCCGGGCCAAGGCTGACGCCGCCAGCCAGACCGAGGATCAGCGCCATCAGTAAACCGGGAAGTGCGCCTGGGTTTACCGGTGCGCTAATCAAAGGCTCTGTCGCTGGATCGGGCCCAGCATGGCCAGGACTGAAGCGGATCACGAGCCCGACCATAATCCCGGTCAGCGTCAGAATACCGACAATCCATAGTGATGAGTCGTGAGCCACGCCGAGACTGGCAGGCAGACGTTCCCACAGTATCTGCTGTAAAACGTTCGCGACTTTCATTACAGCGATTAATATCAGACTGGATACGATCCCGATAACCAGCGCGGGAACTGATAATAACAGCATGGTTCTGGCTCGCGGATGGAGCATGATTCATTCCTTGTACACGGGTATAAGCCATAGTTTGCACAACCTGCTGGCTGTCATCGCTGCAAATGGTGCTGAAACGATAAAGTAATTCTGTGACCCAGATCTATATTTTCAGGGCGCCCGCTTTCCAGGCGTTGTTGTTATGTCCTCGTGAATCTACAGTGTGGCAAAGAATCATTTTGACTTTAGCGGAGCAGTAGAAGAATGACAAAGTATGCCTTAGTAGGTGATGTCGGCGGCACCAACGCGCGACTTGCTCTGTGCGATATCGCCAGCGGAGAGATTTCGCAGGCGAAAACCTATTCGGGACTTGATTACCCGAGCCTGGAAGCCGTTGTGCGTGTCTATCTGGACGAGCATAGCGCCAGTGTGGAAGACGGATGTATCGCCATTGCCTGTCCGATCACCGGTGATTGGGTGGCGATGACCAACCATAGCTGGGCATTTTCTATTGCGGAAATGAAAAAGAATCTGGGGTTCAGCCACCTGGAGATCATCAATGATTTCACCGCCGTGTCGATGGCGATCCCAATGCTGAAAAAAGAGCATCTGATTCAGTTTGGTGGTGCGGAACCTGTTGAAGGTAAGCCCATCGCGGTGTATGGCGCGGGAACCGGCTTAGGTGTGGCGCATTTGGTGCATGTTGCTAAGCGTTGGGTCAGTCTGCCGGGCGAAGGTGGTCACGTTGACTTCGCACCGAACAGCGAAGAAGAGGGCATCATTCTGGAAGAACTGCGTGCCGAAATTGGTCACGTTTCGGCTGAGCGCGTGCTGTCAGGCCCGGGGCTTGTGAACTTGTATCGTGCCATTGTGAAATCAGATGGGCGTCTGCCCGAGAATTTACAACCGAAGGATGTCACTGAGCGTGCGCTGGCGGATACCTGCATTGATTGTCGTCGTGCGCTGTCGTTGTTTTGCGTCATCATGGGGCGCTTCGGTGGCAACCTGGCGTTAACGCTGGGAACCTTTGGTGGCGTCTATATTGCGGGCGGCATCGTGCCGCGCTTCCTGGAGTTCTTCAAAGCGTCGGGTTTCCGTGGCGGATTTGAAGATAAAGGCCGTTTTAAAGCCTATGTTCAGGACATTCCTGTCTATCTCATCGTCCATGACAACCCCGGTTTACTTGGCTCCGGCGCGCATCTGCGCCAGACGCTGGGGCATATTCTGTAACCGGAGTACCGGATGGTGTTTTCGACGCCATCCGGTAAACACGGCAAACCGAGCGGAATGCTTGCTTGTTCCTGTACTACAAATGCATTAACTGCCTGAACTCTTTCACTTTACTTCGACTGACCGGCACTTCAAATTCCAGATCTTTGAGCCGCAAAATGTAGGTGTTATTAAACCAGGGCTCAATCTCGCGAATTTTATTCAGATTCACGCAAAATGAGCGGTGGCAGCGGAAGAAGTGCGATGCCGGAAGTTTGCTGCAAAATTCGGTGATATTCATTGGCATGACATACGATTCCCGCCGCGTATAAACAAAGGTCATCTTTTCATGGGCTTCAGCGTAATAAATATCGTTGATCGGCGTGACGATAATTCGCTCATCTTTCACTAAGTTGATGGTGTCATTCTCACGCGTTACGAGGCTAGCGGGCGCTGTTCCGGGCGGCAGTTGCTGTTGTTGCCAGGCTGATTCCAGTTTTTGCAGCATGCCAACAATACGTGACTCCTGATAAGGTTTCAGAATGTAGTCAAATGCTTCCAGCTCGAACGCTTCCACCGCATGCTCCTTCCACGCAGTGATAAACACGATAAACGGTTTATGGGCGAACTGACTGATGTTTTGCGCCAACAAAACGCCATCCAGCGACGGAATATTAATATCCAGGAAGATGGCATCGACGCGGTTATGCTGAAGAAACTTCAGAACATCCAGACCATCGTCAAACGTACCGACAATCTCCATCTGGCTGTGTTCTTTTATCAGCCAGCTTAACTCTTGCTGGGCAAGGAACTCATCTTCAACAATGATGACTTTCACAACACATCTCCGAATTAAAGCAATAACGTTGCCGGCGCGGCGGCAGGGGAGTGCTGATTAGGCACATAGAACGCAATCTCTGTACCGGGCTCCAGGCGACGGATATGCAGCCCTTCACCATATAACAGCTTAACGCGGTGGTGGACATTGAGAAGGCCAATTTTATTCCCCGGCATTTCATTGGATTCCACCCGTTCGATAACTTTAGGATCAATTCCGTGACCGGTATCTCTGACGGCAATTCGTACGCGGTTACCGCATTCGGCGACGCTGATGGTGACCACGCCTTTCCCTTTGCAAGGCTGAATGCCGTGGACAATAGCGTTCTCGACCAGCGGTTGAATTAGCAGGCTGGGAATATAGCAGCTCACCTCTTCATCGATATCATAAATAACCGTCAACTTGTCGCCAAAGCGGGCCTGCTCAATGGCAATGTAATCTTTAATTTGATACAGCTCTTTCTTGATATCGATCTGCTCATCATCTTTCAATTCAATGTTATAGCGCAGGTAGCGCGATAAATTAAAAATGAGCTGGCGAGCGGTGTCCGGGTTTAAGCGGATTGAGGATGAAATTGCGTTCAGCGCGTTAAACAGGAAATGAGGATTTATTTTGCTCTGTAATGCCCGCAGTTCTGCCTTATTTGCCATTTCACGTAATTGTTCAGCGCGAGAAACTTCCAGTTGTGTCGAGATGATTTGCGACAGGCCAACCGCCATCTCCTGCAGTGAGGAGGTTATCTGGTGAGCGTGACAGTAATAAATTTTAAGCGTACCGGTGACGATGCCTTTCTCCCACAACGGGATCACCAGCATGGAGTGTATCTCTGGTGTCCGATGCGCCTCATCATTGTTTTTTATAATGATTTCGCCGTGATTTATCGCCTGCTGAGTCGTAGGGCTGACAAAATCATCGTTCTCGCGATAGTTGATTTCCCCAACACCAACATAGGCAAGCACATGCTGCGTATTGGTGATGGCGACTGCATCGGCGTGAATATCATGGCGAATGATTTCACAGACCTGGCGTAATGACTCGCTGTTGACATGACGAAACAGCGGCAGTGTTTTATTGGCAATATCCAGCGCCAGCTTGGCTTGTCGCGCGGCACTGGCTTCCTTTTCCCCTTCAACGCTTTGTACCAACAGCACAATAAAGCCGATGCACACGCTGCCGAGAATCATGGGAATACCGATCTTCGAGACAATATCCAGACCCAGTTCGGTTGTTGGCGCCCACACAATCACCAGGATCATGGTCAGCGTTTCACATAACACGCCGCCTAAAATACCCGCCCGCCAGTGCTGCGCTTTGGGGATCTTGCGATTAATCCATCCTGCGATGCAGCCTGCCAGAATGCTGGTGATAAAACACGGTATAGCGGTGACACCCCCGATATCAATGAGATAGCGATGGATACCTGCGATCACCCCTGTAATGATGCCTACCCACGGGCCAAACAAAATTCCGCCTGACATGACGGCAATAATGCGCACATTGACCAGCGAACCTTCGACGGGAACGCCGGACCAGGTGCTGAACAGCGCAAACATGGAAAAGATGGCGGTGACGGCGAGCAACTCTTTTGGGGAGTGTGCTGACTTGTGCAACAGTTCGCGGAACAGACGGATACGAATGAGGAAAAAAAGACAGAACAGCATCAGCGCTGCCCGATCGAATACCGCCAGCAGCATGTTGAATATTTCGTGCACGGGTGACTCTTGCGAAAGGATTAAACCCCTATGATAGGTAACCTGAGCCCACTTGACCAGCGTACCGGGAAGTCCACTCTAATGAGGAAAAACCATAATATTAAAAGGGGATTGATGTTCACCCAGTTAATTGACAGTAGATCACCCGGTAGTGAGAAATTTCGGTGTAATTATATTGATGTCAATATGTTAATTAAATGATGGTGATTTGCCGTTAAAGGTGTTTTTGATATTCAGGTTTTGTTGTTCATTGTTCCTCTTTTTAATGGCCAACATTATTTTCGTTTTTCCCTCGACAGACGGTTTTTTTTCAGGCTATTTTCTAAGCGTGCCACCTTTGTGGCAGCGTCGCTCGGACGGTCCGGGCGCTCACGTTAATCTGAGGATATTATGGCTGACTCTCGTCCTGAACGTCGCTTCACGCGTATTGATCGTCTCCCTCCCTATGTTTTCAACATTACTGCTGAGCTGAAAATGGCTGCGCGTCGGCGCGGCGAAGATATTATCGACTTCAGCATGGGGAACCCGGATGGCGCCACGCCTCCTCATATTGTCGAAAAACTGTGCACCGTGGCCCAGCGCCCGGATACGCATGGTTATTCGACCTCTCGAGGCATCCCGCGTTTACGTCGGGCGATTTCCCGCTGGTATCAGGAACGCTACGATGTGGAGATTGATCCGGAAACGGAAGCCATTGTGACCATTGGTTCGAAAGAGGGGTTGGCGCACCTGATGCTGGCGACGCTCGATCATGGCGACACGGTACTGGTACCGAATCCAAGCTATCCCATTCATATTTATGGCGCTGTCATTGCCGGAGCACAGGTACGTTCTGTACCGTTGGTAGAAGGTATTGATTTCTTTACTGAGCTGGAGCGTGCTATTCGTGAAAGCTACCCGAAACCGAAAATGATGATCCTCGGATTCCCCTCTAACCCAACCGCACAGTGCGTTGAACTCACATTTTTCGAGAAAGTGGTCGCGCTGGCAAAACGCTATGATGTGCTGGTGGTCCACGACCTGGCCTATGCCGATATTGTTTATGACGGCTGGAAAGCGCCGTCGATCATGCAGGTGCCAGGGGCGCGTGATGTGGCCGTTGAATTTTTTACCCTCTCGAAAAGCTACAATATGGCAGGCTGGCGCATTGGCTTTATGGTCGGAAACGCTACGCTGGTCAGCGCGCTGGCGCGCATTAAGAGCTATCACGACTACGGGACGTTTACGCCGTTACAGGTCGCTGCGATTGCGGCGCTGGAGGGAGACCAGCAGTGCGTGCGCGATATTGCTGAGCAGTATAAGCGTCGCCGCGATGTATTGGTGAAAGGGTTACATGAAGCGGGGTGGATGGTTGAGATGCCGAAAGCATCCATGTACGTGTGGGCAAAAATTCCCGAGCAGTATGCCGCAATGGGCTCGCTGGAATTTGCCAGAAAGTTGCTGAAGGACGCCAAAGTCTGTGTTTCGCCGGGAATTGGTTTTGGTGATTACGGGGATACTCATGTGCGTTTTGCGCTGATTGAAAACCGCGATCGTATTCGTCAGGCAGTCAGAGGCATCAAAGCCATGTTCCGTGCTGATGGCGTATTGCCAGGCGGTGCGAAATCTACGGCGGAAAGCGAAGAGTAGAAAAGCAAAACAGGAGCCTATGGGCTCCAGTTTATTCGCTGCATTTTTGTTTTTAGATCATCAGGGCAAAAGTACCGGCCCAAACGATGACCATAAATGAAATGCCCATAAAGAAATATTTCACGTTTCATCTCTCCGCGTACCTTCATGTACGCCTAAATGAACTTAAACTCACCTGATTATAGAGAGCTGGTGCCAGACCGAATGAAACTGAGAATGTTCCCCGTTTCGTCTGCGGCATCACCTCAGAATTCTGTGCTTCATTGCTCCAGACGGCGCTAATGTACGCCTAAAAATGAGGCGAAACAAGAGGCATTTTTTTATTTACTTTTAGTAACTTACAAGTGTCGGGATTCGACGACAGTTTAATTTCTGACGGTAATAAATGGTCAATTAGCGACGTGAGTTTTGATCGGATAACACCAGCTTTACCTTGCTGTAATTGTGGTTATTTTTACGCAAAAGCCACACTACATAGCGTGATGTCAGCGTGGTCTGGATGGCGGGGGTGAAGCATGGGCAAGGCAAAAAAAGAAAGGCCATACGGCCTTTCTTTCTAAATATAGAGGGAAGCTTCACCCTGCGGGCGGGTTTTAAACCGACGGTGGATCCAGAGATATTGTTCAGGTGCGCGCATGATCTCTCTTTCGATGATCTTGTTCATGTAGGCGGCAGCCTGGTGCTCTTCGGTTGGGTAACCTTCCATTTCAGGCGAGATAAACAGACGGTATCCTGAGTTATCGGTTTTTCTCACCATGGTGACGGTCAGCATGGCGGCACCTGACAGACGGGAAAGCACATACGTCCCGTTAGTGGTGGCAACATTTTTGACTGCAAAGAAGGGAGCAAATGAGCTGCCTTTACGTCCATAATCCTGGTCGGGCGCAAACCATACGGCTTCGCCTTTTTTCAGCGCACTGACAATGCCACGCAGATTGTTTCTGCCGATCATCGCTTTATTAGAGCGCATACGTCCGCGCGTCTGAATCCATTCCATTAACAGGTTATTATGCGGACGGTAGGTTGCCATCATCGGCTGGCAAAGTCCCATGACGCGACCGCCCAGCTCCAGAGACATAAAGTGAACGCCGACGACCATGACACCCTTGTTTTGCGCCTGAGCGCGCAGCAGGTTATCCATGCCTTCGACATCAAACCATTTGCGTACGCGTTTGTCAGGCCAGAACCAGGCCATGCCCGTTTCGAGCAGCGCCATGCCGAGAGAGTGAAAGTTCTCTGCAATCATGGTTTCTCTCTCTTCCGGCGATAATTTTGGGAAGCAGAGTTCAAGATTTTTACGGGCGATAGATTCGCGACGTTTTAAAAATGGGCGCGCCAGTTTGCCGGTTCGGGTCCCCAAAAAGCATAAAACGGGATAAGGCAATTGCACCAACAACCAGAGCACACCGACACCAAACCAGGTGAGCCAGTAGCGTGGATGCAGGAATGCGCGTGAAAATTTGCTTGTTGGGAACATAAGCACCTTCAATAGATACGGGAGGTTGTATCGCAGAAGATTTCTGGTCTGCAGCGGTACACTTTTACTTAGGCCATCATGTACGACAATGGTTCCTGTAAAGAGTGTAAAGCTGAGTCAGGACAAAACCACGAGGGGCATGAATGCTTGCCCATATAATATACCATTTTAGGATTAGAACCTGCTATAAAATCTTACACAAGAAACGTAAAGTTTTTTCGGGTTGTGAGAGGGGAAAGTGTTTAATTTTAATTCTATGTTTTAAATGCTTTTTGATACCGAAAAGCACGATGAGAGCAGGGGGCCAAATTGTGAGGCGAATGTTATACACGCGGTTCTTTTATAAGGTATAACTTAAAGTATAAACGGTAAGGAATGTAAAGCTATACGGGAAGCAGCACCGCCCACAGGAGGTAACGCTATGATCTATTTATTGATGTTTCTTGCGATAAGTATTGTAGCCGTAAGCGGTTATATTGGTCAGGTTTTAGGGACCGTTTCAGCCATTTCTTCTTTTATCGGAATGATTACGCTTGCAATCTTAATATACTACTTCACCTGGTGGTTGACCGGGGGAGCGGAAATGGTGACCGGCTTTTTTCTTTTTCTCTCTCCGGCCTGTGGGTTGATGATCCAATTAATGGTCGGGTACGACAGGCGATAAAAGCAGACGACCTCCTCCAGGTAAATAAAATTGAATAATAACCTAAGCTTATTCTAAACATTTTACTTATTTTCATGTGTTAAGTGCCAGCCTGGTCTGGCACTTAATTTGGATAAACCAGATGTAAAATAGCGTATTGTTCAGTTTTGCCGATTATTCCTCATTTTCCTAACGTCCCCCTGACCGACGGAAACGTTGGGTTTTCCGAAAGTAGCCGGGCTAAAGTGTGAGACATTTGCCGGAAAACAACGTGCCTTCGTTATCTTTGACGATCAGTTGATCACTGTTTTTCAACTGCTTCCATTCACCGGGCGTCAGATAGTGCAAATCCTGCAACTGCGTCATCGGGGCAAGGTACACCAACTGGCCGCTGGTTTTGTCGCGCATCCACAACGTTGCCTGCTTAAACGCTGACGGATCACTGTGCGCGCTGTATTGCACACGAATGCTGGACTGTCCGGGTTTACTTCCCTGGAATGCCAGCAGGACAAAACAATCCCGACACTCCGGGGACGACATCATCGCCAGATAACTTACGGGCTTTATTTGCTGCGTTACCGGCGTCAGCGTCATAAACATCAGTAGCGCCCCTGCAGCCAGCCACCCTGCATTACGCAGCCAGTGTTTTAACCCGCGCGACGATGCTCCTCTGTCCATTGACGCCTGTATATTGCGCCAGACGCGTGCCGGGGGATGTGCGACAGGGGGACTGCGAGCATCCAGGTGCTGCTGCCATTGTTCCACCGCCTCCCATAAAGAAGGATCCTGCTCCAGAAGGCTTTCAAATCGCCGTCTGGCAAGTGGAGACAGGACACCCAGCAGATATTGACTGGCGAGATGCTCGCGGATCTGCGGATGACGATAGCGGGAAGGGGTTATTGGCTGAGGCATTGTTTTAACTCGCTGAGACCCCGGCGGATCCAGGATTTGATCGTGCCCTGCGGCGCACTGAGATGGCTGGCAATTTCGGGGTGTGAAAAACCGTGATACCAGGCGAGGACGATGGCGCTGCGTTTCTCTGCTTCCAGTCGGGAAAGGCAGTCGGTGAGTCGACGCTCTTTCTCCTGTTGCGGCGGTGGCGCAATGAGGTCGTCTTCCTGACCCAACAGCGCTGTTTCACCGCGTCTACCGTGCTGTCGGATGTGGTCGATAGCCTGGTTTCGCATGACCTGGCACAGCCATGCCCAGGGGGCGTCAATCGGTGAACGGAGTTTACCGTGCCAGATTTTTATATAGCCCTCCTGGAGCAAATCAGCAGCTATCGCCCTGTCTCTCACGATAAGTAAAATGCGGGTATATAAATACCCGCTGGTGCGTTGATAAAGGGTGGTAAAGGCTTCTCTGTCCTGCAGCATGATCCGCGAAAAAAGTGTGCGGATCTCTTCCTTATCAATGTCCACGCAATGCCTTATTGAGTAATGGAGATGATATGCCACACGTTTTTGACGTTATCTCCGGTGGTGTCGCCTGGGGCGCGATCCTGTTTCCAGAGATAGAGTGGCATGTTGTTATAACGCAACTGCCGCTGACCGTCCCGGCGAGCGGTGGAACTGAATGGCGGCGTTAATTTTGCACTTGCCCCGACAATCACTGGCGGCCACTTTTCCGCGCAATCGTCATAGCAGGCCGGGTTGCCATTCTGATCTTTATCAAAGGTGTAAAGCGTCATGTTTTCGGCGTTCACCAGAACTCGGCCTGTTTTTGTCGAATATACCCGGACAGGCGTTTCGTCGGCGCGCGCTACCTGCCAGACATTTTTGACCCCTGCGCCAGTGGTATCGCCGGATTTCATATCTTTTGCCCAGCGATAGAGCGGTTTGCCGTTGAGTGCCCATTGTTGGGTGCCATCCGCTCGCTTGATGGCTTCAAGCCCATCGATCGCGGGTGACATTTTTTCTGTGACCCGCAGCGGCGGCCAGTTTTTGCTGCACTCCGCGTCGCAAACGGACATGCCGTTAGCGTCTTTATCAAAGGTATAGAGCGTCATGCTCTCTTTGTCGGTATACACCTTTCCAAGTGACGTATCATGTACGGCGATATCTGCGGCCTGCACGGCACAGGTGGTTCCTGCTAGCATCACACTCCAGATGAATTTGTTCATAGCTGTTTCCTGTTGATTGATTGTAGACGGAATTTTCTAACGGGTTATTGCATCCAGCCTTCATGAGCAAAAATTTTGCTCGCCTCGGGGGAGCTCAGGTAACGGACGAAATCCTGTGTCTGCGGGTCGGCATTTTTCGCGACGGCGATATTCATATCCCGATAGATCCGCCGCTCGGGTTCTATCTCGACCAGCGTGGCCTGATCGGGGTGGGCGAGAGGCCAGTCGCTCCAGGTTATCCAGGCATCGGCCTGGGGTTGCTGAAATGCCTTAAATGCCGCACCGCTGCCTTTCTCAAACGCAACAATTTTGCTGCGGATGTTTTTGATATCAGCAAGCTGGCCGGTACGCCCGGCAATATCCTCCCAGACCCCGGTTCCGGAGGTGTTGTAGACACCTGCACCTTCGGTGACCACGATGCCAACGTCTTTGTTCAGCAGATCGTTAATTCCCTTGATGCCTTTAGGATTTCCCGGTTTCACCGCGATCACTGAGCGCTGTAAATAGAGTGGCTGTACATCCTTACTTTGAATAAAGGCATACGTTTCCAGAAAAGCGGTCATCGACTGCTGGGAAGAGCCGAAAATGAGATCGGCATCGTGCTGCGCCTCTTTGCTCCATTTGTTTTCCGGCCCATAGATGACAGCAACGTTAACGCCTGATTGTTTCGACCAGGCGCTGGCGGCTTTTTGCAGCGCAGAGTGCGGACCGCCCGGTCCATAGACCTTTATGACGCCATCCTGAGGCTGGTGCTGAATGGAAGGATCGGTAAGCGGTGAGGCAGAAAAAGCCGTAAAACCGGGTAACAGCATTGAAAGGATCAGGTACTTATATTTCATGAGGACTCCAGTCGCGGTGTGGGTTTACTGGAGAGACGATGCAAAAGCCAAAATGGATGCACCCGGATCAGATTTTTTTGTCGGGTGTTTTCCCGCTTCCATATGAGATGGGCAAAAGACCCGTCAGGAGGCTCCCCGTTTATCTGACATGCGCAGTGTGGGTGTGTTTTGCATACCCCGAACCTTTACAAAGCCGCAGGCCTGGGGCATGTCTCGCCACAATGCGCAGCCGTAATTAAATAGTTGAATAAAATCATGCGGTAAAAATAGGCATTAAAAATGACGGGAGAGAATAATTGTGACTAATGAAAAATGCTAAATCATTAAACGATAGGCAATGATTGACGTAAAAAACTGTGTTTACTCTCGGTACTAATGCTTTCATCTTCACTATCAGGTTTCTGTTTTTAGATTGATGATGTTTTTTATCATGGTTCAGCGTTTAACTCTGCTTTTGTGTGTGTTGAGTATTTTGAGTGTAATGGTAATAATTTGAAACATTATGTGAATCTTTCATTAGGAAACCATCTGTATGGCCAGTATATCGCCTTCAAAATTTGACAGTGCCTTTACTTTCACAGGGTTAGATTTTATTGCCAGAAGTATGGTGATGATGGAAACCAACGGCACCTATATTTCACTTGCTGCTGTGACCGGTAATATGACCCATGAACAAAAAGAAATCTTAACGGCGCGTTGGGAATATCATCAGAACAGACGAAATATATCCGGTAATGAGAAGCAAATATCAGCTGAATAAATAGTTTCAGTGAATGTATTACAGACCAATTGTCTCTACAATTAGCCCTATTGATCAGGAAAGCGCGTGCCGTACGGAAAAATTGCCTCATACTGTGGCCATCTTAGCCTGGCCGCAAAGCGGGGTTTACTTCTGCTGTTTATTTTTGTGCAAACGGCAATTCTTGCCGGGCATCTTTATTATCAATATACATATATTATGGGTGAGGCTGCCCGTATTCTGCGGAATACTATTTTATTGGAAGCCGAGCGTTTCGAAACCAGTCTGGATGCGATGGGGTATCAGGTACGTCTTATCGGCAATGCTTTGTTGCTGAATCACACCGTTACGTCTGAAAATACCAATCGGTTTCTTGATGAAGAGCTGAAACAAGACTGGCTCGATGGTGTGATCGTGTTTGATGAGAAGGGCGACTTTGTTGCTCAGCGTGCGCTTTTCCCGCTGGAAAACGCACTTAGCGCATCGACTATCGCGCAGGCCAGCTTTCGCGATAGCCCTCTGTTTAAGCAACTGCGCTACAGTAAAGAGAATGACAGCCTGTTTTACTGGCAGAGTGATGGAGCGGATCCCAATCTCCACGGGTTTGTGATGTACCATGCTATCCGTGACATCAAAGGAAACTTCCTTGGGGGTGTTGTTGGATATTTCGATGCCCATTCAATGGTAGAGATATTCCGAAAACTCAACGATAAAGGTTTTTATCTCGGCTCCGGTGGGGCAATGGTTGTACTGGATCGTGATAATTATATTCAGCTCACCCGCGTGGGAGCCGGTATTACAGAAGGCCCGCTTCATTTCTACCCTTACCTCAAGGAGGTCATGAAATATTCCTCCGATTCGGCTCAGACCAATCAATATATATCGCCTGTTGACGGCACCTCACGCATGGGGGTATTCCTCAATTTGAGTCATCATAAATGGGTGATGGCTGCGGGACTTGCGGAACATGAGATCCTTCATGGCTGGTATTTGCAGGTCTTTTGTTCGGTCATGGCGCTTATTGCCATCATCATAACGCAGTGGTCATTATTGAATTATATGCATGCGAATTCCCTGCAACGGGCGCAACTTGTCAAAGACGCTCTGCGTGATCCTCTGACCGGTTTGGCGAACCGCCGCTATTTTGATGAACAAGTCCGGAATATCTGTCGTGTGGTGAGTCGTCAGCGACAATCGTTGTGTGTGCTGAACATCGATTTGGACTATTTCAAAAGGATCAATGACAACTTCGGTCACTGTGGGGGAGATGAGGTACTCCGGTGTGTAGGGCAAATATTACCGGGATTAGTCAGGGGGAATGATATTGTCGCCCGACTTGGCGGTGAAGAGTTTGTCGTGGTGATGCCATTTACAGAACCTGAATACGCCGAAGAGGTGGCCGAACGCATCCGTATCAATTTCGCGCGTCAGGAGGTGAATTTCCATGGCCGTAAGATTCAATTCACGGCAAGTTTTGGTCTTGCACAGATGACGCCTGATGAACTGAACGCCAGTGAGGGTTTCCAGGCGACGCTTGACAGAGCCGATCAGGCGCTTTACCGCGCGAAACGGGAAGGGCGTAACCGGGTCTGCGTGGCGAGCAAAAATCAGCAACTCATTCTGTATCCAGCGTAGACGAGAGAATCCACTCTCAGCAATAAACCCTAACCCCAATCCAGACCGACATGCCGTATCCGCTTCTTGCGGAGGTTTACGGCTGTGGTCATTTTCGCGTTTCGTCATTACCCGTCGCTGTTATTCAGGTGACGAATATAAACATTCCGTAGCTGTCTGGACGGCCCTGGGGACTTTGCTGTGGCGAGAGCGCCAGGTCGCGGGAGGCATACCGAACTGGGCACTGAACCAGCGCGTGAAGGAACTGGGCATGGAGTAGCCGAGCATGTCGGCGATGTGGCCAAGAGAATAGCCTGGATTTTGCAGGTAACGGATCACCAGGTCGCGCCGCACATCATTGATAAGCTCGCTGAAGGTGGCACCGCTCTCTTCCAGATGGCGTTGCAGGGTACGCACATTCATCCCCAGGGTGCGGGAGATCTGCTCTATGGTGGCGCGCCCCATCGGCAGACGCAGGTAGATCGACTTGCGCACGTCGAACATCAGGGACTGGTGGTTTTCCACCAGCAGGGAGTCGAGGTAGTTGCGCGCGTGGAGAGCCATGGCCTTGTTGGCCAGCGGGTTGGCGATGTCCAGATCGGCAGCCTGACAGACAATGCCATTGAATTCGCTGCCAAACTCCACCTTGCAACCGAATATGCGTTTGTGGACGGAGAGATCCGTCGGCGCAGGGTGAGTGAAGTTGACGCTGATGGGACGCCAGTTTGCGCCAACACCGACCTGAGCGGCGCAGAAACGGTACATAACACCGACCGCCAGCTCGCTGGCATGGCGTGACGCAGTGGGGATGTCGGTGATCACCTCCTCACGAATGATGACCATCTTACCCGCCTCCTCGATGTAGATTGCCAGCGAGTCATTGCACAGCTGGCGATACTGCACTATCCCCTGCAGCGCATCACGCAGGGTGGGCAGGTGGCTGAGCAGCAGACTTATCTCGCCAAAGTCCGACAGATGACGATTTTCCGCCATCCGTAAGCCCAGGGTATCGCATCCGCTGACGAGGGCTGATTGCTCGATCAGCTTGATGGCGGTAGAGACGGGGATGCGTTGATTGGGCATCCCCAGGATGGAAGTACTAAGCCCCACCTGCGCTAATAAGTGCTGGGTATTGAGACCGAGTTGACGGGTGACGTCCAGATAATTGGTGAGGATGGCGGCTCTGGCTAAGACAGTCATAGTGCAGCTTCCTTAAGTTATTAATCTGTGTCGTGAATAATTGGTTAACATTTACTTAGCAGTCATGTAACAAAATTGAAAGTTTTATGGTTGTATTTTGCAACATAGATGCTTCACTTATTTGGGGAAGTGGGGTAGGCAGGCGCGGGCCGTAGTCTTGTTTGCCAGTGTCGTAAAATGAAAAATCGATGACGTCAAAAGTAAAGCAACGTGAAAGTTGGGGCTTTAGTGTTGCTCCCGAGGCGCTGGCCCTTAGCCGGACCCGTATGGAGAGTAAGGAAAGTCATATGGATAAATTACATACCAGGGCGACAGTGCTGATCGTCCCCGGATTGCGCGAGCATGTGGCGGAACATTGGCAGACGCATCTGGCGGCCAGTCTGGCCAGGGTGCGTTCAGTGTCTCCTCTGACCGAGGATAAGCTCAATTGCCGGGCTCGTGTCGAGGCCATTGCACAGGAACTGGCGCAGATCGACGGCCCGGTGATCCTGGTGGCGCACAGTGCCGGTGTACTGATGACGGTGCACTGGGCGCAGCAGCATCAGCACCAAATCAAAGGCGCCCTGCTGGTCACTCCCCCTGATCTTGACGCCAACTGGCCGGCCCAATACCCGAGCAAGGAGACCTTGCAGGCCGGTGGCTGGTCTCCGTTGCCGCGCACGCGGTTGCCGTTTCCCAGTCTGGTGGCCCTCAGCAACAACGATCCCCTGGCCAGCGCCGACGCGGTGCGTGCCATGGCGACCGACTGGGGCAGCGAGGTTGTCGAGCTGGGATCCGTGGGCCACCTCAATCCGGCGAGCGGCTTCGGTCCCTGGCCACAGGGGCTGGATCTGGTGCGTCGCCTAGACACCTGAGGCTCATGTTCAGCGACTATTGATATTCAGGGAAGCGGGTTGGGCAGTGAGCCGCCAGCTTCCTGTCCAGAGGGCAGAGGTTAACCTTCCTCTGCCATTGCAATCTTACCGAGCAGATAATGCGCCAGGGAGTCACCTGCATGGTGAAGACAAGAATCATACCGTCAGCGCAGGGAGCCCATGCTTATCCGTTGCTGATCAAGAGCCTGCTGCTGTCGGGCGGGCGTTATCACCCCGAGCGAGAAATCGTCTACGCCGATAAGCTGCGTTACGACTATCGCACCCTCAGACAACGTATCCACCGTCTGGCAAACATGCTGACCGCGGCCGGTGTTAAGCCCGGTGACACCGTCGCTCTGCTGGACTGGGACAGCCATCGCGCCCTTGAGTGCTTCTTCGCCGTGCCCATGATGGGTGCCGTGCTGCACACGGTCAACGTCCGCTTCTCGGCGGATCAACTTGCCTACACCATGAATCATGCCGAGGATCACCTGGTGCTGGTGCACGACGACTTCTTGCCGCTTCTCGAGTCGCTGGAAGATTCGCTGACCACGGTTCGGGGCTACATCCAGCTCAGTGACGACGGAGGGAAGGAGACCGGTCTGCCGGTGCTGGGGGAATATGAGACCCTGCTGGCTGCGGCAGGGGATCACTTCGACTTCCCCGACTTCGATGAAAACTCAATGGCCACCCTGTTCTACACCACGGGCACCACGGGCGACCCCAAGGGCGTCTACTTCAGCCATCGCCAACTGGTGCTGCACACTCTCAACGAACTGGGTACTCTGGCGGCTAACGAAGGGCAGTCGCTGCTGCGTTCGAACGATGTCTACATGCCGATCACCCCCATGTTCCACGTGCACGCCTGGGGCGCCCCCTATGTGGCGACGATGCTGGGGGTAAAACAGGTCTACCCCGGTCGTTACGAACCCAACAAGCTGGTACGTCTCTATCGCGACGAGGGGGTGACCTTCTCGCACTGTGTGCCGACCATCTTGCAGATGATCCTCGAGTGCGGCGAAAGCGCGCAGACCGACCTGTCGGGATGGAAGATGCTGCTGGGCGGCAGTGCGCTGTCTCTCGGGCTGGCGACGCAGGCACACCGCAAGGGCATACGCATCCACGCAGGCTATGGCATGTCGGAGACCTGCCCACTCCTCTGTCTGACCCACCTGAGCGATGCAGAGCTGATCCTGCCCATGGAGGAGCAACTGCCCCTGCGGATCCGCACAGGTCTGCCCGTCCCGCTGGTGGATCTGCGCATCGTCGATGGCGAAGGTCGGGAGGTGGTGCAGGATGGCGAGGCGCTGGGCGAGATAGTGGTACGAGCACCCTGGTTGACTCAGGGGTATCTGAAGGAACCCGAAAAAGGGGCTGAGCTATGGAGCGGCGGTTGGCTACATACCGGCGATATGGCCTCGATCGATCCCCATGGGATAGTGGAGATCAAGGATCGCATCAAGGATGTGATCAAGACGGGCGGGGAGTGGATAAGCTCGCTGACGCTGGAGAGCCTTATCAGCTCCCACGCGGCGGTCAGATCGGTGGCCGTTGTCGGGATCCCGGATGAGCAGTGGGGAGAACGTCCCCTGGCGCTGGTGGTTTGCAAGGAAGGGGAGTTCCTGGAGCCGCAGGCCATAGCGGCGCATCTGCAAGGGTTTGTCGACAGCGGGCGCATCAATAAATGGGCTATCCCCCGGCAGATCCGGATAGTCGCGGATATTCCCAAAACCAGTGTCGGTAAGATCAACAAGCGGCTGATCCGGGAAATCGAAATCAGCGACGGGAAGGAAAGCATTTGAGTGTTCAGCCGGGGACTCACCCTCCCCGCGCGGATACTGATATTGCCCCTACGCAACCTATGCATCCATTCTATGCCGCCCTCGGTGAAGATCCTGTCGGCGGCGCACTCCAGTGACCAGTCAATACCGTTCGCCGCCAACGAACTTATGGCCCGCCTTGTCTTTTTTTATCAAATTCAAACGATTGCCTTTTAAAAAAGCCATTTCGGCGGCCGTCCCTGGGGCAAGGAAAACTGTCGCAAGGCGGTAACACGAAGTCAGTTTTGGTGGTTTCCCTCCCGCTAAGACAATGAATTCAGGGCGATAGTCACGAGATGAAAAGCGGCTGTCGCCGGATGAAAAGCGTAGGTTTACGTCATCTCCTAGATTCAATTCAGTTCGAGGCATTTTGCTCACATCAAAGACGAGTTGGAGAACAGAGATGGCCAAAGCCGTACGCTTTTATGAGACTGGGGGACCGCAGGTTCTGCGCTACGAAGACGTCACGGTCGGAGAGCCTGGCCCGGGCGAGGTGCGTCTGCGCCAGGTCGCCGTCGGTCTGAACTATGCCGACACCTATTTCCGCAATGGTACCTACCCGATCCCAATGCCGAGTGGCATGGGCGTCGAGGCGGCCGGGGTGGTGGAGGCTATCGGCGCCGGGGTGACTAACGTGGCGGTGGGCGATCGTGTCACCTACACCGGTTTCCTCAATACCCTCGGCGCTTATGCGACTGAGCGACTGATCCCAGCCGCCCCGGTCATCAAGTTGCCCGATCACATCACCTTCGAGACGGCCGCCGCGATGACCATGCGCGGGCTGACCTCGGCCTATCTGATGCGCCGTATCTATGACTTCAAGCCCGGCGACACCATCTTGCTGCACGCTGCCGCAGGTGGCGTCGGCCTCATCGTCGCCCAGTGGGCCAAACTGCTCGGCCTTACCGTGATCGGCACTGTCTCTAGTGAGGCCAAGGCCGAGATCGCCCGTGACCATGGCTGCGATTACACCATCAACTATAGCCATGAAGATGTGGCCCAGCGCGTGCGTACCCTGACCGAGGGCGTCGGCGTCAACGTGGTATTCGACAGCGTTGGCAAGAGTACCTTCATGGGCTCGCTGGACTCGCTCAAGCGTCGCGGTCTTATGGTCTGCGTCGGCACCGCGTCCGGTCCCATCCCGCCGTTCGATCCTGTGTTGCTGGCGATGAAAGGGTCGCTCTGTCTGACCCGCCCGGCGCTGGCCGACTATATTGCCGATCCGGTCGAGAAGGCGGCGCTGGCCGCCGAGCTATTCGACCACGTCGGAAGCGGGCGGATCCGGATTGATATCAATCAAAAATATGCGCTGCAGGATGCGGTGAAGGCCCACAGCGATCTCGAATCGCGCAAGACCACAGGCTCATCGATCTTCGTCATCCAGGGGGCGTGACATGCGTGTAGAACAACTGACCTACCATATCGGCGCTGAGCTGATCGGTGTTCGTCTGGCCGACGCCATTCATGATGCTGGCCTGTTTAAGGAGATCCGTGCGCAACTGCTCAGACACCGAGTCCTGTTCCTGCGCCAGCAGGATATCAGCCGTGCCGAGCACGTCGCCTTCGCGCGAATGTTTGGCGAACTGGAGGATCATCCGGTGGCAGGCAGTGACCCGGACCATCCAGGTCTGGTTCGTATCTACAAGACGCCAGAAGTGGCGAACGAGCGCTATGAAAATGCCTGGCACACCGATGCGACCTGGCGCGAGAAACCCCCGATGGGGTGTGTGTTGCGCTGCGTCGAGAGTCCGCCAGTGGGTGGGGATACGCTCTGGGCCAACATGGTGGTGGCCTGGCAGTACCTGCCGGAAGACGTGAAACAGAAGATAGCAGACTTGCGTGCCTACCACAGTCTGGAGGCCAGCTTCGGGGCGGCCACCCCCATCGAGAAACGGCTGGCGCTCAAGGCGCAGTTCCCGGACGCGGAGCACCCGGTGGTGCGTACCCATCCGGAGACGGATGAGAAGATCCTGTTCGTCAACGCCTTCACCACGCACTTCAGCAACTACCACACCCCGCAGCATGTTCGCTACGGGCAGGACTACACCATGGGCGGCAGCGATCTGCTGCGCTATCTGATAAGCCAGGCCTACCTTCCCGAATACCAGGTTCGCTGGCGCTGGCAGTCCGGCAGCATCGCCATCTGGGACAACCGCAGCACCCAGCACTACGCCGCCATGGACTACCCACCCAGCCACCGCAAGATGGAGCGGGCCGGGATCATGGGCGACAAACCTTTCTAGATTGCACCTCCACCTGGGCGACGTCGCCCGGGTGAATCAACGACTCATCAAAACCCTAATATGCCAGGAGAGAATAGATGCAATTTTTTGACGATTCCCTGCACCCGGAAAATATGGAAAAGGTCGTGATCACCGTGGCCCCTTACGGCCCTGAGTGGGCGCCGCAAGACTTCCCGGAAGACATCCCGGTCACTATGGGGGAGCAGATCCAAAAAGCAGTGGATTGCTACGAAGCCGGTGCGACCGTGCTGCACCTGCATGTGCGTGAATTGGACGGTACAGGCTCCAAGCGTCTGTCCAAGTTCAACGAGCTGATCGCCGGGGTGCGCAAAGCCGTGCCGGACATGATAATTCAGGTCGGCGGCTCTATTTCCTTCGCCCCGGAAAGTGATGGCGAGGCGGCCAAGTGGTTATCAGACGACACCCGCCACATGCTGGCCGAACTGACGCCGAAGCCCGATCAGGTCACGGTCGCCATTAACACCACCCAGATGAACATTATGGAGCTGCTCTATCCGGAATACCTGGAAGGCACTTCCCTGGCCAACCCGGCCTTGCAGGCCGCTTACAGCGAGATGACGGTCCCGGCGGGGCCTGCCTGGGTGGCAGAGCACCTCAGACGCCTACAGGCCCATGGCATCCAGCCGCACTTCCAGTTGACCGGCATGCATGCCTTCGAGACCCTGGAGCGCCTCGTGCGCAAGGGTATCTACATGGGTCCGCTCAATCTGACCTGGATTGGCATCGGTGGCGGTTTCGATGGCCCCAATCCGAACAACTTCATGAACTTCGTCCAGCGCGCGCCTGATGGTTGCACCCTGACCGCTGAATCCCTGCTCAAGAACGTGCTGCCGTTCAACATGATGGCGATGGCCATGGGTCTGCACCCGCGCTGCGGCATCGAGGACACCATCATTGGCCAGCACGGTCAGCGTATGAGTTCGGTCGAGCAGATCCAACAGTGCGTGCGGGTGGCGCACGAGCTGGGTCGCGAGGTGGCGAACGGCAAGGAAGCTCGCGCCATCTATCGTATCGGCGTCCAGTACGACAGTATCGAACAGACCCTGCAGGCCAACGGCATGTCGCCGAATCGCAAGGCGGGTGAGAAAGGCGTGCCGCAACGCGGCTAAACGGGATGTGCCGCCCCTCCACCGCGGATGGGGCAGTCTGACAACTTCGGTTGGCAAAAAGGTTGCTGTCCTGAGCGCTATGCGGTGCGGGCAGATGAATGAGGGACTGTATGGCTACGTATCATATCAACAACGATGACGACGCGAGCAAGGTTACCGTTCCGCGTCGTTATGCCTGGGTCGTCTTTGCGCTGACCTTTGGACTGCTGATCTCCGACTATATGTCGCGTCAGGTGCTCAACGCTGTCTTCCCAATGCTCAAAGGAGAATGGGCACTCACAGATACGCAACTTGGCCTGCTCAGCGGCATCGTGGCGCTGATGGTCGGGTTGCTGACTTTCCCGCTCTCCCTGCTGGCGGATCGCTTCGGCCGGGTGAAGAGCCTGACGCTGATGGCCATGCTGTGGAGTCTGGCGACCCTGGGCTGTGCCGTGGCCCAGAATTACGAAGAGATGTTCATCGCCCGTTTACTGGTCGGCGTGGGGGAGGCCGCCTATGGCAGCGTCGGTATCGCCGTGGTGGTCTCCGTCTTCCCACGGAGTATGCGGGCCACCCTGTCAGCCGCCTTCATCTCCGGAGGCATGTTTGGCTCTGTACTGGGTATGGCCTCCGGGGGCTTTCTGGCCCATCTGATGGGCTGGCGCCCGGCCTTCGCTGGCATGGCGTTGTTTGGCCTGTTGCTGGCGGCGATCTATCCTATCATCGTCAAGGAAACACGCATCTCACCAGCACGTGGCGTAGCGCGTCCTGCCCCCGAGGTTTACAGCAAGTCGTTGCGAACCCTCTATTCTAGTCGCTCCGTGATTTCGGCCTATGTTGGCAGCGGCTTGCAGCTGTTTGTCGGGGGGACCGTCATCGTATGGATGCCGAGCTATCTCAATCGTTATTACGATATGGGCACGGAAAAGGCGGGGAGTATCGCCGCTATCATCGTGCTGTTCAGCGGTGCTGGCATGATCCTATGCGGTATTCTGAGCGACAAACTGTGCCGGGATCGGCCGGATCGCAAGATAAGCCTGGCCATCTTCTACAGCCTCAGCAGTTGCGCTCTGCTATCACTGGCATTCGCCCTGCCGATCGGCATCCTCCAACTGGTCCTGATCTGCCTCGGTATGTTCATCGCCACCGGCACCTCGGGCCCGGCGGGTGCCATGGTTGCTAACCTGACCAGCGCCAGCGTGCATGGCACGGCTTTTGCCACCCTGACCCTGGCCAACAACCTACTCGGGCTGGCCCCTGGCCCCTTCGTCACAGGAAGGGTCTCCGACCTCATCGGTCTGGATAATGCTTTCCGGCTGGTGCCTCTGATCAGTATCGTGGTGGCCGCCATCTTCTTCTATGCTAAGCGCCACTATCATAAAGACATCGCCAGGCTGGAAAGTGATCCGCAGCCGTCTGTTGCTTGCGAGTCTGACGTCGGTACCCAAAGCACGGAGGCCCGGACATGAACATAATCGTGAAAGTAGAGATCTATTTATGAAAGAAAAACGCATCGCCGTTCCGGTCGGGCGCGTACCAACCCCTGGCCAGCGTGTCTTGATCGAGGCGGAGGGCAAAAGCCTGGCGCTGTTCAACGTTGCCGGGCAGTTCCACGCCATCGATGACGGCTGTCCCCATCAGGGGGCGTCCCTGTGCGGTGGTCGGCTGGAAGGGGAGGTGATCCAGTGCTGTGCTCACGGTCTGCGTTTCAATCTGCGCACCGGCTATCTGCTCAACTCAACCCAACTCAAGGTCAGTTGCTACCCTGTCGAGCAGGTAGACGAACAGCTATTTATCATCATTGACGCTTTGTAAGCGTGTATTGACCACCGCTCTGAACCATCACGTAGCCGAGGTGGAACAGGAACAGCGGAATATCAAACGACGATCAAGACACATTTACTCTGCTTTTTTACCCTTAATACGACACAATCGTTTATTCTGGTTTCTGTTTACAACCGTTCTCATTCGTCGTGAGATAACGCTTTGCAGGTGGTTTAATGGGGTATATTTCAGAAAAATTTCAACGTGCATATCAACGAGAATACGAAAAAGAGGCTGAAAAAAATGCCTTGATATGGATGACTTCGAAGGACTATTTAACTAAATGCCTGGATATTCATGAGCAGCTCCACAACGATTATTCACTTCAGGAGCAGGTGAGTTCATGGCTTTTTATGCTCAGAATGAAACGTACACCGGATTTACTGGGGTACAAAACAGCGATATTGTCAAACAATATGGCGGTACTCCATTCAGCGTTGCTTCAGTCCGCCATGATTAAGCATGTGACGCTGGGGGTGGATTCAGGATGCGATCACTGCATTAATATATGGATAACCCTGGATATTCTTGCAGCAGGTCTGTTTACCCGCGTGCCACTTCTTTTGCCTGAAAGGCTTGGTATGAGCGACAATGGCCATCCTGTAGCAATAGCGATAACTAATTTAGTCATGGCGTTATGGTATAAACGTACTGACTTTGAGGTTGATGCAAGGAAAAAAGCGGACGCGGTACTTGCGTCTAAGCAGGCTACCATCGATCTCGTGACCATTCGTTATCTTATCGCACTCCTCGATGGCGATGTTGAAGAAGCAGGGAATCAACTCGATTTATATTGCCAAAATGTACCGCGGGTGAAGGAGTACGGGGTCACTAAGCTTAATAAAATGTTCTGGCCATATGCGCATGGGTTATACAACCTTGCTTTTGTTGTTTGGGGCAATGAAAAGGCCAGCGCTATTACAAAACCAGAGTCAGATTGTTTCTTTAACGATCTGGCGGAATGGCAAATTCAACATAATTACCGCCATGGGAAATTGTTTTTTGAATACCCAATGCCAATTGATCTCATTAATACCATTATCGCTTGCACTCCACCGGAATGTTCGCTGCATCAACCCTATCTGGATACAGATAAAAAATATAAAGAAAAAAGATATCTGCACGCAGAACATTTTGAACAACAGATGACGAAGATGGCTTTGGAGGCTCTTTTACAAAGGTAGTCGTGACTTTTACCCAAAATCAGTGCAGCGCTAAATCAGAAAGGAGATCAGACGGTAACAGACGTTGGTGTACGGCGGGATGGTGTCCCCTGCAGGAATCGAACCTGCAACTAGCCCTTAGGAGGGGCTCGTTATATCCATTTAACTAAGGAGACGAAGCGGCACGAGTATAGCGTTTTTTATGCAGCGCGGTAAGTATAAGGCCGCCTGACTGCTCAAACCGTCGCCATTCAGGACTGTTTTTTCTGGTTTTTCTGCTGTCGCTCATTATCCTCGGCGCGTTGTCTGGCCTCTTCTTTACGTTTGGTGCTCATATCGTTGCGAATTTGCGCGTGACTCATCAGCGCAAAAATAAAAGTGCCACCGCAGATGTTTCCGGCGAGTGTTGGGAGGGCGAAGGGCCAAAAAAAGTCGCTCCAGTGTAGCGTGCCGTTAAACACCAGATAGAGAATTTCAACCGACCCGACGACAATGTGCGTGGTATCACCCAGCGCGATGAGCCAGGTCATCAGGATGATCACCACGATTTTTGCAGCCCCGGCAGCCGGAAACATCCACACCATGGTGGCAATCAGCCATCCCGAAATGATCGCGTTGGCAAACATTTCTGACGGACTGTTTTTCATCACCGCCATACCGATGCTGACAAAAGCGTCCCGCGTTTCTTCATCAAATATTGGCATATATTCAAAGGCCCAGGCCGCGATGCCGGTGCCGAGAATATTGCCCAGCAGCACAATTCCCCAGAGTCGCATCAGCAAGCCGATATTGCCTGGCGTTGGCTTGTGCATGATGGGAAGGACAGCCGTTACGGTATTCTCTGTGAACAGTTGTTGGCGTGCCATGATGACAATGATAAAGCCAAAGGTATAACCAAGGTTCTCGAGTAAAAAGCGGCCGGGAACATCATCCAGCTGAACATGAAAAATCCCTTTTGCCAGTAAAGAGGCCCCCATGGAGAGACCGGCAGCAATCGCCGACCACAGCAGCGCCATAGCGTCGCGCTCCAGTTCTTTCTCGCCATCCTGACGGATGTGCTCATGTATGGCCATTGCCCGCGAGGGGAGGCGATCTTCGTCGAGCTCAATTTTCTTGCCGCGCTGTTTCTCTTCGCTTTCTACTTCAAGTCCATCGCTGTTCCGATCGATTTTATCGCTGCTGAGCTTGTCCATCGGGTCACCCTGTTATGAGCACGTATAGCTAAAGCGTAGCGACTTTTTATTCACGGAAGAGATACATACTTTGAAATCGCAAAAATGGTAACGTTTGGTTTTTCGCCGTCAGTTAAAATAGAGGCATTACGAGCGTTGCGTTACCAGGCTATGATCAGATGAACGAGATTGGGTATATAGACATCGTTTGACGTGCTGTTACAATCGCTCACACCTAAACAGGCGGATACGTTTTCGTACCGTCATGGATGGCAATCAGCGATAGCCATAATCAACAGGGAGACATTTATGAAGCTTCGCCTGTCGGCGCTTGCGCTGGGAACCACACTGCTGGTGGGGTGTGCGAGTTCCGGTACAGAACAGCAGGGGCGTTCCGACCCGTTTGAAGGGTTCAACCGCACCATGTACAACTTCAACTTCAATGTGTTGGATCCGTATGTCGTTCGACCGGTCGCTGTCGCCTGGCGTGACTATGTTCCTCAGCCTGCACGAAATGGCCTGAGCAACTTCACCGGCAACCTTGAAGAACCCGCGGTAATGGTGAACTACTTCCTGCAGGGCGATCCTTACCAGGGGATGGTGCATTTCACCCGATTCTTCCTGAACACCCTGTTGGGGATGGGCGGCTTTATTGATGTTGCGGGAATGGCGAATCCGAAACTGCAGCGTGCTGAACCTCACCGTTTCGGCAGTACGTTAGGGCACTATGACGTGGGTTACGGGCCGTATATGCAGCTTCCGTTCTATGGCAGCTTTACGCTTCGTGACGACGGCGGCGACATGGTGGATGATCTTTATCCTGTTCTTTCCTGGCTGACCTGGCCGATGTCTATCGGTAAATGGACGCTGGAAGGGATTGAGACCCGCGCACAGCTTCTCGATTCTGATGGCCTGCTGCGCCAGTCTTCCGACCCCTATATTATGGTGCGTGAAGCGTACTTCCAGCGCCATGATTTCATCGCCAATGGCGGGAAGCTTAAACCTCAGGAAAACCCGAACGCGCAGGCGATTCAGGACGACCTCAAAGATATTGATTCTGAGTGATGGCCTGAGGCCAATAAAAAAGGTGAGCCTGAAGCTCACCTTTTTTTATGTCCGGGATAAACTTAGAACGCGTAGTTAAAGTTGGTGCCGAACAGCCAGGCTTTACCTTCAGATTCGAACTGGTATGGGCCTTCGTTGATCGTAACGCTTTGACCGTGCATGTAAGAGACGCCGACATCAATAGAGGCATCTTTATTGAAGGCGTAAGTCGTACCTGCGCTCAGCCAGAAACGGTCCTGATCCGGAATAGAGATGGAACGCTTATCGGCCGGGACTGGGCTATCATCAAACGCGATACCGGTGCGGAACGTCCAGTTATCATCGTAATAATAGGTGGTACCTAACGCGATACGGTAAGCATCTTTAAAGCCTTCATCTTTCTGGAACAGCGTGTCGCCACTGGTCGATGTCGCTTTCAGCTCCTGGAACTGACTCCAGCTGGTGTACGCCAGGCTATAGTGAATCGCCCATTGCGGCGCAACGCGGTTATAACCGGAGATTTCCCACATTTCAGGCAGGTTTAGCGTTAAATAGCCTGACTGGGTTGAACCGCCAGTGGCGGTCGGGATTGGGAGGCCAAAACTGTTGAGTCCACTGTTCAGATCGCTACTGTAGTTACCTTTGAAGTCGATTTTCACTTCAGAACGGTACGTTAATGCGTAGCGGTTGTTTTTGTCGACTTCATAAAGGATACCGGCGTTCCAGCCAAAGCCCCACTGATTACCGTTCAGGTGAGCAATATTGGTGTCGCTTGGGATACCGTTTGCTGTCGCTGCCAATTGCTGGCCTTGCGGGGTCTGCCCGAGAGGAGACTGCATAATCTGACCCGCAACCAGTTGACCTAAGTCACCGGCATAGCGATCAATTTTAGCGCGGGCATAGACGGCATTCAGACCGAGACCAAAGCTCCAGCTTTCATTTAAGCGATACGCACCGCTTAAATTCATATTCATGGTTTCGAGGTCGGTCGTACCGCCAACTGAACCTGCGGTGTAAGTATCGTTAAACTCGGTGGCCAGACCGTAGTTAGAGGTAATAGATGCCCCGATACCAAACTGATCGTTAATTGGCGCAACGAAATGTACGTTCGGAACCCAGGCAGTTGGCGCGATGTTATCTGCGTCCAGGCTGCGACCTGACGGCGAACGTCCGCTAATATTAACATCAGGATCGATATACACTGCACCGGCTGAGAACGTCGGACGATCGAACATGGTGATTAACGCAGGGTTACGACTGACGTTACCCGCGTCGTCTGCGATAGCACCTTCGCCCGAATAGGCCCGGCCAAGGCCAGAGGAAGAAAATTCGTTTAACTGAAAGCCTGCAGACCAGGCCTGTGTGGAGATGATTGCCACTGTGACTGCGAGAGCAGACTTTGTAAACAGGGTTTTCTGGCTCATGACCATAACCTCATTGATTTATTTTTATTCAAACAATGTTACATGCCGTAACAGGAGCGCGAAGTGTAGGGTCTGAGGTACGACAGAGAAATCAGACCAGTGGCGAGAGTATAGGTCTGACCAGATAGAATGTTGCAAGTATGTTTATAAAATTTTTCAATTGTGATCTTAGAAACGCGATCCAGCTGGCAAAATTGGGGGTATGCGCACTCACCCGTTTAGGTGATTTTTGTTTTAGATCATTTTTAAGTGTGATTTCGCTCACTTATCCCATTTCACATCATTAACGACTGGAGAGGTGAATGGCGGGAGCGTAAAATATCCCCAGCGTTTATCTGGCACCTATGGTGCGAATACAGAGGAAATCTACAATGAGTAAATGCAGTGCTGATGAAACCCCGGTTTGCTGCTGTATGGACGTTGGGACCATTATGGACAACTCCGACTGCACCGCGTCGTACAGCCGTGTGTTCGCGAACCGCGCGCAAGCTGAAGAAACGCTGGCTGCGTTGACGGAGAAAGCGCGTAGCGTGGAATCCGAACCTTGCCAAATCACCTCCACTTTTACTGAAGAGTCTGAAGGTGTGCGTCTGGATATCGATTTTGTCTTCGCCTGCGAAGCTGAAACGCTGATCTTCCAGCTGGGCTTGCGTTAATCCCCTCCTTTCAAACACCCTTGTCAAATACTGGCAGGGGTGTTTTCGTAACGCTATGTAACTATTCACTGTGCCATAGCTCGCACTTTCTAATGTCTCCCCTTGGCTAAATGTAAAAAATTGGTTAAGACTGTGATCAGGTCAGACCACTTAAAATATTTTTTACAGGGGAGTGTTATGAGTCAGGCTTTACCACTGGTCACCCGTCAGGGCGATCGTATTGCCATTGTCAGCGGTTTACGTACACCGTTTGCCCGGCAGGCTACTGCATTTCATGGCATTCCCGCCGTTGATTTGGGGAAAATGGTGGTAGGTGAATTGCTGGCGCGCAGTGAAATCCCCCCCGACGTGATTGAACAACTGGTTTTTGGCCAGGTTGTACAAATGCCTGAAGCGCCAAACATTGCGCGCGAAATCGTGCTGGGTACCGGGATGAACGTTCATACGGACGCCTACAGCGTGAGCCGGGCCTGTGCGACCAGTTTTCAGGCGGTGGCGAATGTGGCCGAGAGCCTGATAACGGGCACTATCCGTGCGGGTATTGCCGGTGGGGCCGATTCTTCCTCCGTGTTGCCCATTGGTGTGAGCAAAAAGCTGGCGCGCGTGCTGGTGGACGTCAATAAAGCCAGAACGACCGGTCAGCGACTCAAACTCTTTTCCCGCCTGCGTTTACGCGACCTGATGCCGGTTCCTCCTGCCGTGGCGGAGTATTCGACGGGGTTGCGGATGGGGGATACTGCCGAACAAATGGCGAAAACCTATGGTATTACCCGTGAACAGCAGGATGCGCTGGCGCACCGTTCTCACCAGCGTGCCGCTCAGGCGTGGGCCGACGGTAAGTTAGCGGATGAAGTCATGACCACCTGGGCGCCGCCCTTTAACGACCCTTTCTCAGAAGACAATAATATTCGCGGTAACTCTACGCTGGCTGATTACGCCAAACTGCGTCCCGCGTTCGACAAAAAACACGGTACTGTGACGGCGGCTAACAGCACGCCGCTGACGGACGGTGCGGCTGCCGTTATTTTAATGACGGAATCTCGCGCCCGGGAACTGGGACTGGTCCCGTTGGGGTATCTGCGCAGCTACGCCTTTACCGCCATTGATGTGTGGCAGGACATGTTATTGGGTCCCGCATGGTCTACACCGCTGGCTCTGGAGCGTGCTGGATTAACGATGGCCGATTTAACGCTTATTGACATGCATGAAGCGTTTGCCGCCCAGACGCTGGCCAATATTCAACTGCTTGGCAGCGAACGTTTTGCCCGTGACGTTTTGGGACGGGCACATGCAACCGGTGAAGTGGATGACAGCAAATTCAACGTGCTGGGCGGGTCGATTGCCTATGGTCACCCGTTTGCCGCCACAGGTGCACGCATGATCACCCAGACATTACACGAATTACGGCGTCGGGGCGGGGGCTTCGGTTTAGTTACTGCCTGCGCGGCGGGTGGTCTGGGTGCGGCAATGGTTCTGGAGGCGGAATAATGGAAATGACATCGGCTTTTACGCTTAACGTGCGTCTGGATAATGTCGCCGTCGTTTCTATGGACGTTCCCGGCGAAAAGATGAACACCTTAAAAGCAGAATTTGCGGCTCAGGTTCGCGCCATTCTGAAACAAATCCGTGAAAACAAAGCATTGCGGGGTGTGGTGTTCATTTCCGCAAAGCCAGATAATTTTATTGCTGGCGCCGATATTAATATGATTGGTCATTGCCGCAGCGCTCAGGAGGCTGAAACCCTCGCACGTCAGGGCCAGCAGATAATGTCCGAAATTAACGCGTTGCCAATCCCGGTCATTGCCGCCATTCATGGTGCGTGTCTGGGCGGGGGGCTTGAGATGGCGCTGGCCTGTCATCAGCGCATTTGTACCGATGATGCAAAAACAGTTCTGGGCCTGCCGGAAGTACAGCTTGGGCTGTTGCCTGGCTCGGGCGGCACGCAGCGACTGCCGCGCCTGGTCGGGGTAAGTACCGCGCTGGATATGATCCTCACCGGCAAGCAACTGCGTGCCAAACAGGCGCTGAAGGCGGGGCTGGTGGATGAGGTTGTTCCCCATTCCATTTTGCTGGAAGCCGCTGTTGAGTTAGCCAAACAGGATCGGTCTGCGCATCGTGAATTACCGATTCGTGAACGCATTCTTGCAGGCCCGCTGGGGCGTGCACTGTTATTTCGTATGGTCAGGAAACAGACGGCGCAGAAAACGCAGGGTAACTATCCTGCCACCGACCGTATTCTTGACGTGTTAGAAACCGGGCTGGCGCAGGGGAGCAGCAGCGGGTATGACGCGGAAGCTCGTGCGTTCGGCGAGCTGGCGATGACGTCGGAGTCAAAAGCCTTACGTAATATCTTCTTTGCCAGCACAGAGGTGAAAAAAGACCCAGGCAGCGACGCGCAACCCGGCTCGCTCGACAGCGTAGGGATCCTTGGCGGTGGATTAATGGGCGGCGGTATTGCCTATGTTACGGCCTGTAAAGGCGGCGTGCCAGTTCGCATCAAAGACATTAATACGAAAGGAATCAATCACGCGCTGAAGTACACCTGGGATCAACTTGAAACGAAAGTGCGCCGCCGCCATATCAAGGCAAGCGAACGTGACAAACAGCTGGCGTTAATTTCGGGCTCTACCGATTATCGCGGTTTCTCTCACCGGGATCTGGTTATTGAGGCCGTGTTTGAAGATCTTTCGTTAAAACAACGGATGGTGGAGGAAGTTGAGCAGAATTGTGCGTCTCACACGATTTTTGCTTCTAACACCTCATCTTTACCGATTGGGGATATTGCCGCAAAGGCCCTCAGACCGGAACAGGTCATCGGCATGCACTTCTTCAGTCCGGTAGAAAAAATGCCGCTGGTTGAGATAATCCCGCATGCAACCACGTCTGAGAAGACAATTGCGACAACTGTTAAGCTGGCGAAAAAACAGGGTAAAACGCCTATTGTTGTGAGTGATAAAGCGGGGTTCTACGTTAACCGCATTCTTGCTCCCTATATCAACGAGGCAATCCGGTTGCTGACAGAAGGGGAGCGCGTCGAACATATCGACGCCGCGCTCGTAAAGTTTGGTTTTCCGGTGGGGCCAATCCAACTTTTGGATGAGGTTGGAATCGATACAGGCACTAAAATTATACCTGTACTGGAGGCGGCTTACGGAGAACGTTTTAGCGCGCCTGCAAATGTTGTTGCTTCAATTTTGAATGATGATCGCAAAGGTAGAAAAAATGGTCGGGGTTTCTATCTTTATGGTGCAAAAGGGCGTAAAAGCAAAAAACGCGTCGACCCTGCAATTTATACGCTTATTGGCGTGCAAGGGCAGAACAGGTTTTCCGCGCAGCAGATTGCTGAACGTTGCGTGATGTTAATGCTCAATGAAGCGGCACGTTGTTTCGATGAGCAGGTTATCCGGAGCGCCCGCGATGGTGACATCGGCGCTGTTTTCGGTATTGGTTTTCCGCCATTTCTTGGCGGCCCGTTCAGTTATATGGACTCCCTGGGGGCGGGAGAAGTGGTTGCAACACTGCAACGGCTAAGCGCGCAATATGGCGACCGCTTTACGCCGTGTGAGCCGCTATTGCAGATGGCGCAGCGTGGTGACCGCTTCTGGAAGAGAGGGGGAACGGACCTGTAAGTATAAGGTCAAAGGTAGGATGAATCCGCACCGAATGAATGTATCATGCTCAATTTGTAAACAGAGATTGACTATACTTACGCCATTACGGTAAAAACAGCGTTTCATTCGGTGAGCGGATAAGGCACAATGCCGGCCACCGCATTTTTACCACTACCATTAAGGTATTGAGTACGAATGTGGGTGATTCTGGTTAACAAAAGCGGTGCAATATGCAAGTTTTTATCATGCGTCACGGCGACGCGGCCCTCGATGCCGCCAGTGATTCGGTTCGTCCCTTAACCTCTTGTGGTTGTGACGAGTCCCGCCTAATGGCGAACTGGCTGAAGGGTCAAAAAGTGGATATCGAACGTGTTCTGGTGAGCCCGTTCCTGCGAGCCGAACAAACGCTGGATGTCGTTGGGGAGTGTCTGAACCTGCCGAAGGGCGTCGATATTTTGCCGGAGTTGACCCCCTGTGGCGATGTTGGTCTGGTCAGCGCCTATCTACAGGCTCTGGCTAATGAAGGTGTCGCTACTGCGCTGGTGATCTCTCACTTACCTTTGGTGGGATATCTCGTGTCTGAACTTTGTCCGGGTGAAACGCCGCCGATGTTTACCACGTCTGCAATCGCGAGCGTCACGCTTGATGAGAGTGGTACAGGCTGTTTCAACTGGCAGATGAGTCCATGTAATCTGAAAATGGCGAAAGCCATTTAACGGTAAAATGCCGGATAAGGCGAAACCGCCCTCTGGAAAACACAACGATTAAAAGAGCCGCTGCTGCGGCTCTTTCTGTTTTGGTGGTTCAGGGAAGTTCGGGTGGTAGCCACTCTTCTACTTCTATCAACACCAGCAGCGCCGCGTCGCCGCCATACTCCTTCGGTGCCTGATGAAAAGCCATCACATGCGGATGTTGTGCCAGCCATAGCGGTGTCTGCTGTTTAAGGATGTGCTTGCCATGTCCGTGCATCACGCAGGCGCAAAACACATGTTCCCGGCGGCAGGCGGCAATCAATGCGCCTAACTCTTGTTTGGCTTGTTGCTGGGTCAAACCATGCAAGTCGAGAAATAGCTCCGGGGAGTAATCGCCACGGCGCATCTTCTTCAGTTCAAAATGGCTGACGTCGGGACGAAGGTATTTTACCGGACCATCCGTATTCAACAGAGGCTGAAATTCGTCAGAGAAATAGTGACTGGCGTCTGCCTGCTCCGAAAGGAGTCGCTTAACCGGAACCTCGGTGATTTTTTTACGCTGCGGGCGGTGAACAATCGTGTCCTGCTTAATCTGACGGGTGCCGGTCATCAACTGCCGGAACAACGCCTGGTCCTCCTCGCTGAGCGGATTTTTCTTTTTCATTCGCGCGTCTCATCTTCTGTTTTGCGCTAGTTTACCCGACTCCGGGGATATCCGATCCGCCAAAACGCAATTTTCGTGTTCATGCTCTGCGTGAATGCTGATTTATCCCCGTCTTCGTGGCAAACTAGCCGCCGAATTTAATGCGAGCATGCCCTGGAGGAATACGTGGATAAAATTTTCGTCGATGAAGCAGTGAGTGAACTGCATACCATTCAGGACATGTTGCGCTGGGCGGTTAGCCGTTTTAGCGCGGCAAATGTATGGTACGGCCACGGTACGGATAATCCCTGGGATGAAGCTGTTCAACTGGTATTGCCGACGCTGTATTTACCGCTGGATATTCCTGAAGATATGCGTAGCGCGCGTCTGACGCCGAGTGAACGTCACCGCATTGTTGAACGTGTGATCCGTCGCGTTAATGAGCGCATTCCGGTGGCCTACCTGACGAACAAAGCCTGGTTCTGCGGTCACGAATTCTATGTGGATGAACGCGTGCTGGTACCGCGCTCGCCGATTGGCGAACTGATTAACAATCATTTTGACGGGCTTATCCATAGTCAGCCGAAGCATATTCTGGATATGTGTACCGGCAGCGGCTGCATTGCGATTGCCTGCGCCTATGCCTTCCCGGAAGCGGAAGTCGATGCCGTCGATATTTCCACCGATGCGTTAGCGGTGACCGAACACAACATTGAAGAACATGGCTTGCTCAATCACGTGACGCCTATCCGTTCTGATGTGTTCCGTGACCTGCCGAAGGTTCAGTACGACCTGATCGTCACGAATCCGCCGTATGTCGATGCGGAAGATATGTCCGATCTGCCGAGTGAATATCGCCACGAACCTGAACTGGGTCTGGCATCGGGATCCGATGGATTAAAGCTAACTCGCCGTATCCTGGGCAATGCGCCGGATTACTTGTCTGATGACGGTATTCTGATTTGTGAAGTCGGAAACAGCATGGTACATCTGATAGAACAATACCCGGATGTGCCGTTTACCTGGCTGGAATTCGACAATGGCGGCGACGGTGTCTTCATGTTGACGAAAGCGCAGCTGATTGCGGCTCGTGAACATTTCAGCATCTACAAAGATTAATCAAACGCGCAAACACACAACAACGATAACGGAGCCGTGATGGCAGGAAATACACTTGGACAACTCTTTCGCGTAACCACTTTCGGCGAATCGCACGGGCTGGCGCTCGGGTGTATCGTCGATGGCGTTCCGCCTGGCATCCCGCTGACAGAGGCTGATTTGCAGCACGATCTCGACAGACGTCGTCCGGGCACCTCACGTTACACGACTCAGCGTCGTGAGCCGGATCAGGTGAAAATTCTGTCGGGTGTGTTTGAAGGCGTCACCACTGGCACCAGCATCGGTTTACTGATTGAAAACACCGATCAACGTTCGCAGGACTATAGCGCCATTAAAGACGTTTTTCGTCCAGGCCATGCCGACTATACCTATGAGCAGAAATACGGTTTGCGTGATTACCGTGGCGGCGGACGCTCATCTGCCCGTGAAACGGCAATGCGCGTTGCGGCAGGAGCGATTGCCAAAAAGTATCTGGCCGAGAAATTCGGTATCGTTATTCAGGGCTGTTTGACCCAGATGGGCGATATTCCGCTGGCGATCAAAGACTGGTCGCAGGTAGAGCTTAACCCGTTCTTTTGTCCCGATCCGGACAAAATCGACGCGTTAGATGAACTGATGCGCGCGCTGAAAAAAGAGGGCGATTCCATTGGCGCAAAAGTGACGGTGGTGGCGAACGGCGTACCGCCGGGTCTTGGTGAGCCAGTGTTTGACCGTCTGGACGCCGACATCGCCCACGCGCTGATGAGCATCAATGCGGTAAAAGGGGTGGAAATCGGCGACGGTTTCGACGTGGTCTCGCTGCGTGGCAGCCAGAACCGCGACGAAATCACCAAAGCGGGTTTCCAGAGTAACCATGCCGGTGGCATTCTGGGCGGGATCAGCAGTGGGCAACAAATTGTGGCACACATGGCGCTGAAACCGACCTCCAGCATTACCGTGCCAGGGCGCACGATCAACCGTTTTGGCGATGAAGTTGAAATGATAACCAAAGGGCGTCACGATCCTTGTGTTGGGATCCGCGCTGTCCCGATTGCTGAAGCGATGCTGGCGATCGTTTTGATGGATCACCTGCTGCGTCAGCGGGCGCAAAATGCGGATGTAAAGACTGATATACCACGCTGGTAACAGATGAAAAAAACGGTACTTGCACTGCTGGCCCTGTTGGTCAGCAGTGCCAGCCTGGCGGCGACGCCCTGGCAAAAAATAACCCATCCCGTCTCGGGAAGCGCGCAATCTATTGGCGGGTTTTCGAATGGTTGTATCGTGGGCGCCGACACGCTTCCCGTACAGTCTGAATCCTACCAGGTGATGCGCACCGATCAGCGCCGCTATTTCGGCCATCCTGATCTGGTGATGTTTATCCAGCGTCTGAGTACGCAGGTGAACCAACTGGGGTTGGGGACGGTGCTGATTGGCGATATGGGAATGCCTGCTGGCGGTCGTTTCAACGGCGGACATGCCAGCCATCAGACCGGCCTGGACGTCGATATCTTCCTCCAGTTGCCGAAAACGCGCTGGACGCAGGCTCAACTGCTGCGACCTCAGGCGCTGGACCTGGTGGCGGCGGATGGTAAACACGTCGTGCCGTCGTTGTGGAAACCCGAAATTTCCCATCTGATTAAACTGGCGGCGGAAGATAACGACGTCACGCGTATTTTTGTCAATCCTGCAATTAAACAACAACTTTGCCTGGATGCCGGGACCGATCGCGACTGGTTGCGTAAGGTTCGCCCGTGGTTCCAGCATCGTGCGCATATGCATGTCAGACTACGCTGCCCAGCCGACAGCCTTGAGTGTGAAGATCAACCATTGCCGCCACCGGGTGATGGATGTGGCGCGGAGCTACAGAGCTGGTTCGAGCCGCCGAAACCTGGAACAACCAAGCCTGAGAAGAAGACACCGCCACCGTTGCCGCCTTCCTGCCAGGCGCTACTGGATGAGCATGTACTCTAATGGACAACTTTTTAGACCTGTTTATGGTGTCTCCGCTGTTGTTGGTGGTTCTTTTTTTTATCGCGGTGCTGGCAGGCTTTATTGATTCAATCGCCGGAGGCGGAGGGCTGCTGACTATTCCCGCGCTGATGGCGGCGGGAATGTCGCCTGCGAACGCACTGGCAACTAACAAACTGCAGGCCTGTGGCGGCTCCATCTCGGCCACCATCTATTTTATTCGCCGCAAGGTTATCAATCTGGCGGAGCAAAAACTCAACATTGCGATGACCTTCATTGGCTCAATGAGCGGCGCGCTGTTGGTTCAGCATGTGCAATCTGATGTGCTGCGTCAGATCTTGCCCGTTTTGGTTATCTGTATCGGTCTTTACTTTTTGTTGATGCCGAAACTGGGAGAGGAAGACAGACAGCGTCGTCTTTACGGTCTGCCTTTTGCGCTGATCGCCGGAGGATGCGTCGGTTTCTACGATGGTTTTTTTGGACCCGCGGCAGGATCGTTTTACGCACTGGCTTTTGTCACCCTGTGCGGATATAACCTCGCTAAATCAACGGCTCACGCCAAATTACTTAACGCCACCTCAAACGTGGGCGGTCTGTTATTGTTTATCATTGGCGGAAAAGTGATCTGGGCGACCGGCTTTGTGATGCTGATTGGCCAGTTCCTTGGCGCGCGTATGGGCTCCCGACTGGTATTGAGCAAAGGGCAAACCTTAATTCGGCCCATGATCGTTATCGTTTCGGCGGTGATGAGCACCAAACTACTTTATGATAGCCATGGACAGGAGATCCTCCACTGGTTGGGGATGAGCTAATGAACAGTACACATCACTACGAACAGTTAATTGATATTTTTAATGGCTGTTTTGCCGATGGGTTTAATACCCGTCTGATTAAAGGCGATGACGAACCGATCTATCTTCCTGCTGACGCTGAGATCCCCTATCACCGTATCGTCTTTGCCCACGGCTTTTACGCCAGCGCCCTGCATGAAATTTCGCACTGGTGCATTGCGGGTAAAGCGCGTCGGGAGCACGTCGATTTTGGCTACTGGTACTGCCCGGATGGCCGGGATGCGCAGACTCAGAGCCAGTTTGAAGATGTGGAAGTGAAACCACAGGCATTTGACTGGTTATTTTGCGTGGCGGCGGGTTATCCGTTCAACGTCAGCTGCGACAATCTGGAAGGCGACTTTGAGCCGGACCGCGTGGTGTTTCAGCGTCGGGTACATGCTCAAGTGATGGAATATCTGGAAAAAGGTATCCCTGAGCGTCCAGCACAATTCATTAAAGCGCTACAGAATTATTATCACACGCCTGATCTTAAGGTGGAACAGTTCCCGTGGCCAGAAGCGCTCAACTGAAGCCAGCGCCACGTTTACAATGAGGAAAGAAGATGATCGCGGAGTTTGAATCACGCATTCTGGCATTAATCGACGACATGGTAGAGCATGCAAGTGATGATGAGCTTTTTGCCAGTGGGTATTTGCGTGGCCACCTGACGCTAGCCGTTGCTGACCTGGAAGGGGGGGATGACCATTCCGCCGAAGCGGTATACGCCAATGTCACCCTGAGTCTGGAAAAGGCGATTGGCGCGGGTGAACTCTCGCCGCGCGACCAGGCATTAGTGAAGGAGATGTGGGACTCTCTGTTCCAGAAGGTCACGGTAAAATAGCTGCAAATTGTGCCGGATTGTGCCGGATATTGACGCCTGACGTCTTATCCGGCCAATGATCCCACATCCCGTAGGCCGGGTAAGCTGTCTGCACCGCTATCCGGCATTGCTCCGTCACTGTACCGCTTTCCCCTTCAATAGCTTCCGTACCCATAAACGATTCGGGTTTAATGCTGCCAGCGTGCCCGCATCCATCGGGATTGGCTCCTCACTCATTTGCGCGGCGAGGATCTCCGCACACAGTGGGGCAGAGCACAGCCCACGCGATCCCAGCGCACCCAACATAAACAGATCCGTGTAGACCGGCGCACTTTCCGCGTCAGCCTTGTGTTCAGCCAGGTCTGCATATTGGGTGAGCGTCGCGTCATAGTCCGGCACATTACCCACCATGGGCAGGTGGTCGCGGGTGGCACAGCGCACGCCGCAGCGCGCCTCTTTTCCGCTCACATCAACCTCTTTTGCCCACTCGGCATGCGGAAAACAGTCAATCAGGCGCTGCCGATTCTGTTGCTGGTCGTCCTCGCGATAGTGTGTCTCTTCACTGCCCCGGTGATAGCTGGCACCGATACAGTGCTGCTGATTGGCCGGGTTTTGCGGGGTGAGGTAGCCGTCATAGCACAACACCTGTCGTAGAGCGGAAAGCGCAGAGGTGGTGGGAATATGGCTCACCTGACCCCCAACGGAGTAAACCGGCAACGGCTGAGTCTGCTCAAAACGATTAATCTGATGACCGTTTGCCAGGACAACAACCTGATGTTTAGCTTGTGTTCCGTCTGCGAACGTCAACTGCCAGCCTGTTTCCTGCCCTGAAAGGGTCGTCAAAGAATGCTGATAACGGGTACGTAATCCCTGTTTTTCGGCCAGGGCTAGTACAGCTGCGGTCAACTCCGCCGGACACAGCCAGCCGCCTTGAGGCCAGGTGATCCCTCCGCAGTTTACCGACAGACCAATGGTTTGCTCGATCTGTGTTGCATCAACGGCCTTTGCGAACTCATTGGGCAGTAACTGCGACAGCATTTGTTCGATTTTCTGCTCACTCTTTTCATCCCAGCCTAACTGAGTGACGCCACACCAGTCGTGTGCAAACTCAACGGGCAGGGCGTCATACAGGCGGCGGGCAAAGGTGAACGCAGCAGGAAAGAAGTGGTTAATGGCCGCGTCGTGTTTGCTGAGTAACGGATAAAGCGCGCCCTGACGATTACCGGAGGCACCCTGCGCGGGTTGCTTATCGGCGCAATACAGTGTGACCTGCCAGCCACGGCGTAGCAGCGCCAGCGACAATAATGCGCTGGCGATGCCGCCGCCGATAATTGCCGCTTCACGTTTTTCGGTTCCACGGCGGAGAAACCAGGGAGCTGCGGACTGTTGTGCCAGGGTTTGTTCCATCACACCGCAAAGCATTTCGCGCTTGCGCCCAAACCCTTTGCATTTTTGCATGGTAAAACCGGCATCCTGTAAACCTCGACGCACAAAACCTGCGGAGGTAAAGGTCGCCAGCGTACCGCCAGGACGGGCCAGTCGCGCCATGGCGTTAAACAGATTCTGCGTCCACATATCCGGATTTTTTGCCGGCGCGAAACCGTCGAGGAACCAGGCGTCTACTTTCTGGTTCAGCGTCTCATCCAGTTGTCCGGTCAGTTCATTGATATCGCCAAACCATAAATCCAGCGTCACACGCCCCTCGTCCAGAAACAGACGATGGCATCCGGCCAGCGGCAGAGGCCACTGAGCTTGCAACTGCTCAGCCCAGAGGGCCAGCTCTGGCCAATGCTGATGCGCCTGAACCAAATCCTGGTGACTCAGGGGATATTTTTCGAAGCTGATAAAATGAAGTCGTTCTAACGTGGCCTGCGGGTGTGAAGCGCGAAAGGCGGCGAATGCCTGCCAGAGCGTCAGGAAATTGAGACCGGTACCAAAGCCGCTTTCTGCCACCACAAATAATTGCCGTGAATGAGTGGGGAAGCGTTCCGCAAGATGATTTCCACCGAGAAAAACATAACGTGTTTCCTCCAGTCCATTATCATTAGAGAAATAGACATCATCAAAATCTCGGGAAACAGGTGTACCCTCAGCATTAAATTCAAGGTTGGCAGGTTGTATTGCGTATTGTTTCACGTAAGTTACTCGTCTCACAGGCAGTGTCACGATCTTAGCGATGTGTGCCTGGCGGCGCAAATTTCCGCATAAATTGGCTGATCGGACTTGTTCGGCGTACAAGTGTACGCTATTGTGCCATTCGAAACTTAATATAGTGCGACTTACAGAGGTATTGAATGAAACGTGCAGTGATTACTGGCTTGGGCATCGTTTCCAGCATCGGTAATAACCAGCAGGAAGTCCTGGCATCTCTGCGTGAAGGACGTTCAGGGATCACTTTCTCTCAGGAGTTCAAAGATTCAGGAATGCGCAGCCACGTGTGGGGTAACGTCAAACTGGACACCACCGGTCTGATTGACCGTAAAGTGGTCCGTTTCATGAACGATGCCTCTATCTATTCCTATCTCTCCATGCAGCAGGCGATTGAAGACGCCGGTCTGAAAGATGAGGTTTATCAGAACAATCCGCGCGTGGGCCTGATTGCCGGTTCTGGCGGTTCGTCTAAATCTCAGGTTTTTGGTGCCGATGCGATGCGTAGCCCGCGAGGTCTGAAAGCGGTGGGTCCATATGTAGTCACCAAAGCGATGGCCTCTGCGGTATCCGCGTGCCTCGCGACACCGTTTAAAATCCACGGTGTGAACTACTCCATCAGCTCCGCTTGTGCAACGTCCGCACACTGTATCGGTAACGCGGTAGAACAGATTCAGCTGGGCAAACAAGACATCGTCTTTGCGGGCGGCGGCGAAGAGCTGTGCTGGGAAATGGCGTGTGAATTTGACGCAATGGGCGCGCTGTCTACCAAATATAACGACTCTCCAGATAAAGCTTCCCGTACTTATGATGCAAACCGTGACGGTTTCATTATCGCAGGCGGTGGCGGTATGGTTGTTGTTGAAGAACTCGAACATGCTCTGGCACGTGGCGCGCACATCTATGCGGAAATCGTTGGCTACGGCGCAACGTCCGATGGCGCTGACATGGTTGCTCCGTCTGGTGAAGGCGCAGTGCGCTGCATGCAGATGGCGATGCACGGTGTTGATACGCCAATCGACTACCTGAACACCCACGGGACTTCCACGCCGGTTGGTGATGTGAAAGAACTGGGCGCTATCCGCGAAGTGTTCGGCGATAACTCTCCGGCTATGTCCGCAACCAAAGCGATGACTGGTCACTCTCTGGGCGCTGCTGGCGTACAGGAAGCCATTTACTCTCTGCTGATGCTGGAGCACGGTTTTATCGCACCAAGCATCAACATTGAAGAGCTGGACGAGCAGGCTGCGGGTCTGAACATCGTGACGGAAGCGACCGATCGCGAACTGACCACCGTGATGTCCAACAGCTTCGGTTTCGGCGGCACTAACGCCACGCTGGTTATGCGTAAACTGAAAGCGTAAGCATCCGTGATGTAAGAAGAGGGGAGCCAAATGGCTCCCTTTTTTATGCGTTGACAATAACCGGTCCCCAAAGGCAAACTCCACGCTCAACATTATCTCTCTGATAATAGTGGGCGTTTAACGTTATCCAACGCACCTTAATCCTGGCGGTCAGGTAGAGGGGGCGTGGCATTTCCTCGCCTTACTCTGCATTTCGGAGTAACGCATGACAGCAGTAACCCAAACAGAAAAAACATCGTCTGCGAATTTTTCGCTATTTCGCATCGCCTTTGCGGTTTTCCTGACCTATATGACGGTCGGTTTACCCTTGCCCGTTATCCCGCTATTTGTGCATCAGGAACTGGGCTATGGCAACACCATGGTCGGTATCGCCGTGGGCATTCAGTTTCTGGCCACGGTACTCACCCGAGGCTATGCCGGGCGACTCGCCGATCAATATGGCGCGAAACGTTCTGTGCTACAGGGTATGTTTGCCTGTGCTCTGGCGGGCGTCGCGTGGTTGCTGGCGGCGCTGCTGCCGGTCTCCATTCCGGTTAAATTTGCGCTGCTGATTGTCGGGCGTTTGATCCTGGGCTTTGGTGAAAGCCAGTTACTGACCGGCACATTAACCTGGGGAATGGGGCTGGTTGGGCCGGGGCGTTCGGGTAAAGTGATGTCGTGGAACGGGATGGCGATTTACGGCGCGCTGGCGGCCGGTGCGCCGCTTGGACTATTGATCCACAGCCATTTTGGTTTTGCCGCGCTGGCGGGCACCACGATGGCGCTTCCGCTGCTGGCGTGGGCGTTTAACGGCACGGTACGTAAAGTGCCAGCTCATCCAGGCGTACGTCCTTCGCTGTGGAGCGTGGTGGGGCTTATCTGGAAACCGGGTGTTGGCCTGGCGCTGCAGGGCGTCGGGTTTGCCGTTATTGGTACCTTCATTTCGCTCTACTTTGCCAGCAACGGCTGGGCGATGGCGGGTTTCACCTTGACCGCTTTTGGTGGCGCGTTTGTGCTCATGCGTGTGCTGTTTGGCTGGATGCCGGATCGCTTTGGCGGTGTGAGGGTGGCAATCGCATCATTGTGCGTTGAAACCGCCGGGCTGGTGTTGCTTTGGCTGGCGCCAGGTGCAGGGTTTGCTTTGCTGGGGGCGGCATTAACCGGAGCCGGGTGTTCATTAATCTTCCCGGCGCTGGGCGTGGAGGTGGTAAAACGCGTACCTTCACAGGTACGTGGCACCGCGTTGGGCGGATATGCCGCCTTTCAGGACATTTCCTACGGTGTGACCGCACCTCTGGCGGGGCTATTAGCCACCTCATGCGGTTACCCCTCGGTATTTCTGGCCGGGGCGATCTCCGCAGTGGTAGGCATTATAGTGACATTGCTCTCTTTTAGGAAAAGTTAGGAAACCAACAAAAAAAGAGCCAGTGCAATCATGAGCGCGATAAACAGCAGACCGGGTCGTGCCGACAGCGATTTAATGGTTTCAATAATCGGCGCGAACGGACTGTAGATCGGTTGAATATGGCGAGGATCGTTCAATTCCCGGTCTCGTTCTACTCGACGCAGGAAGATCTGGTTAAGCAGATCCTGTACCTGGACCGTGGTCAGAACCGTTTGCGGCTGGATCTGATAGTTCTGCTGCGCATATTCCTTGATTGCCGTAAATTCATTCGGCTCCAGCGGCTGCTTCAACGCCGCCTGCAGCGTTTGCAATGTGGGTGCATTCTGTAGGCTGAGTGTCTGGCGCGCCTGTAACCAGGTCACCAGATGGGTGAACTGTTTCGCAGGAATCAACTCGCCGCTTTTCACGCCGGAGAGTTCCAGCATCGATTGCCAAATCAGCTTGCCAGATTCCCCCGTGGCGGCAGCCAGTTTGGTCACGAGCTGGTTGAGCGTATTGTGCTCGGCGGGTAATAACGGTCTGTCGGTCGCCGGGCGTTGCTGCGGTTGTGGGATAGAGAGCAGCCCTTGTTGCAGTAGCGTCAACACGTTCTTCAACTGTTCTGGCGTAAGCTGGCTTAACGCAGTCTGGTTATACTGCTGGCGGATAAAATCACTGACGGCCTGGCGATTGTTCCCCAGGCTCAACAGTTCCGTTAATTGCGCCAGCACCTGACGATTAGCGTGGTTTTGCTGGGCAACGCCCAGTCGCTGGCTGAGATTTTGTTCAGCGGCAGGGAAATGACGCGAAAGCAACGGCGTGTCGCTTTTTACCCCCAAATCGTGTTTTATTCCGGCCCAGACTTCCGCACTTTGCTGTTGCGTCAGCGAAATCAGGCGAGTGATCAGTCGTTCCAGCACGGTACGTTGTTGGGTGGATAACGGCTGTTCGCCCGCGATGGAAGGACGGTTCTGTCCCTCACCGGGAGGTTGTGCGGGAGTTCCGGAAATGGGTTGCATCATCACTAATCCTTAAATCTTTGCAAACCAGGTCTCGCAGTATGCCTGGCGGCGAGATTATGGCACACTTGCCCGGTTAACTCTCGTTCTCAAACAGGTACGACAGACGTGAAAATCCTCGTTGATGAAAATATGCCTTATGCCCGCGAATTGTTCAGTCGTTTGGGGGAGGTAAAAGCGGTTCCAGGTCGCCCCATTCCCGTTGCTGAACTCGAAGACGCAGATGCGCTAATGGTGCGCTCGGTCACCAAAGTGAACGAATCGTTGCTGAGCGGAAAGTCCGTTAAGTTTGTTGGAACGGCGACCGCAGGCACTGACCATGTGGATGAGACCTGGCTTAAACAGGCTGGGATCGGCTTTTCTTCTGCGCCTGGCTGCAACGCCATCGCGGTTGTCGAATATGTTTTTTCCTCGTTGCTGATGCTTGCTGAACGCGATGGTTTTGCTTTACGCGATCGTACCGTGGGCATTATTGGCGTAGGGAATGTCGGCGGTCGTTTGCAGGCGCGACTGGAAGCGCTGGGCATTCGCACGTTGCTGTGCGATCCGCCGCGCGCCGACCGTGGGGACGAGGGCGATTTCCGCTCTCTTGAAGAGCTGGTGCAGGAAGCGGATATTCTGACCTTCCACACACCGCTTTTTAAACAAGGGCAATATAAGACGCTGCATCTGGCTGACGACGCGATGATTCGCCGTCTGAAACCTGGAACCATTTTGGTCAATGCCAGTCGCGGCCCGGTGGTGGATAACGCTGCCTTGTTGGCGCGACTGAATGCCGGGCAGTCGCTAAGCGTGGTGCTGGATGTCTGGGAAGGTGAGCCAGAGCTCAATGTCGAATTGTTGGAAAAAATCGACATTGGTACGCCACATATCGCAGGCTATACCCTGGAAGGGAAAGCGCGTGGCACCACTCAGGTCTTTGAAGCGTATAGCGCATTTATTGATAAGGCGCAGCAAGTCGCACTGGATACGCTGTTACCCGCGCCAGAGTTTGGTCGCATTACACTTCACGGCACGTTAGATCAGCCGACGCTGAAAAGACTGGTGCATTTGGTGTATGATGTGCGGCGCGACGATGCCCCGTTGCGAAAAGTTGCCGGGGTTCCGGGTGAGTTTGATAAACTGCGTAAGAATTACCTTGAGCGCCGTGAGTGGTCATCTTTGTACGTGATGTGTGATGACGCTGAAACGGCTGCGCTGTTGAAAAAACTGGGTTTTAACGCCGTTTACCACCCAACACATTAATGTCTTCTTAATGCTCCCTGACGAATAATTCGGCAGGGACGCTTATGTTTTTCTGGAGTAAATCACCATGTCTGAAGGCTGGAATATTGCCATCCTGGGCACCACGGGTGCCGTAGGCGAAGCCCTGCTCGAAACGCTGGCCGAACGCCAGTTCCCGGTCGGTGAAATCTATGCGCTGGCGCGTAATGAAAGCGCTGGCGAGCATCTGCGCTTTAACGGTAAATCCATCATTGTGCAGGATGTCGCTGATTTTGACTGGACGCAGGCGCAGCTGGCGTTTTTTGTCGCCGGGGCTGAAGCTTCTGCTGCCTGGGTGGAGGAAGCCACCAATGCCGGTTGTCTGGTGATTGATAGCAGCGGGTTGTTTGCCCTCGAGCCGGACGTCCCGCTGGTCGTGCCGGACGTTAACCCGTTTGTCCTGGCGGACTATCGTAACCGTAACGTGATTGCGGTCCCTGACAGCCTGACCAGCCAGTTGTTGTCTGCACTGAAACCGCTGATCGACGAAGGGGGACTTTCCCGAATCACGGTGACGAACATTTTGTCGGCATCCGCGCGCGGTAAAAAAGCGGTCGATGCACTGGCAGGTCAAAGCGTGAAATTGCTTAACGGCATTCCGATTGATGACGAGGATTATTTTGGTCGTCAGCTGGCATTTAACATGCTGCCGCTGTTGCCGGATCGTGAAGGCAGCGTGCGCGAAGAGCGCCGTATTGTCGATGAAGTCCGCAAAATTATGCAGGATGAGGGATTAATGATCTCCGCCAGTTGCGTACAGTCGCCGGTATTTTACGGCCACGCGCAGATGGTAAATTTTGAAGCGCTGCGTCCACTGGCGGCTGAAGAGGCGCGTGATGCGTTTTCTCGCGGCGAAGATATTGTCTTGTCTGAAGAGACGGATTTCCCGACTCAGGTCGGCGATGCCACGGGTAATCCACAGCTTTCGGTCGGCTGTGTTCGTAACGATTACGGTATGCCGGAACAAGTCCAGTTTTGGTCAGTCGCAGATAACGTCCGTTTTGGCGGCGCGCTGATGGCGGTGAAAATTGCTGAAAAACTGGTGCAGGAGTATTTGTACTAATGTCTGACCAGCAACAACCGTCAGTTTATAAAATTGCGCTGGGCATTGAGTACGACGGCAGTAAATATTATGGCTGGCAGCGCCAGAACGAAGTGCGCAGCGTCCAGGAAAAGCTGGAGACGGCGCTTTCGCAGGTAGCTAACGAACGTATCAACGTATTTTGTGCGGGTCGTACGGACGCTGGCGTGCATGGTACTGGGCAGGTGGTGCATTTTGAGACCACCGCTCAGCGTAAAGATGCTGCGTGGACACTGGGTGTAAATGCGAATTTGCCTGGTGACATCGCTGTGCGATGGGTGAAAGCTGTACCTGATGATTTTCACGCCCGGTTTAGCGCCACGGCGCGCCGTTATCGCTACATCATCTACAACCATCGGCTGCGCCCGGCGGTTTTAGGTAAGGGTGTTACGCACTATTATGAGCCGCTGGACGCAGAACGTATGCACCGGGCGGCGCAGTGCCTGATTGGTGAAAACGATTTTACCTCGTTTCGCGCAGTGCAGTGCCAGTCACGCACGCCGTGGCGTAATGTGATGCACATTACTGTGACGCGTTATGGTGCGTATGTGGTGGTCGATATCAAAGCAAATGCCTTTGTACATCATATGGTAAGGAATATTGTCGGTAGCCTGATGGAAGTGGGCGCCCACAACCAGCCGGAGAGCTGGATCGCAGAGTTGCTGGCGGCTAAGGACAGACGGCTTTCTGCAGCAACGGCGAAAGCGGAAGGTTTGTATCTGGTCGCGGTAGATTACCCTGACCGGTTTGAACTTCCCAAACCGCCGATGGGCCCGCTGTTTTTGGCGGACTAATCAGAATGGCATACCCCGAATATGACGGGGACAATAGGCAAAAGCAACTATGGATCTGATTTACTTCCTTATCGATTTTATTTTGCACATTGATGTGCACCTGGCGGAACTGGTGGCGGAATATGGCGTGTGGGTTTATGCCATTCTGTTCCTCATCCTGTTCTGCGAAACCGGTCTGGTGGTCACGCCGTTTCTGCCAGGTGACTCGCTGCTGTTTGTGGCGGGGGCGCTTTCTGCGTTGCCCTCCAACGATCTCAATGTTCACCTGATGGTGGGGTTGATGGTGGTAGCGGCGATTATTGGCGATGCGGTGAACTACACGATTGGCCGACTGTTTGGCGAGAAACTCTTCAGTAATCCAAACTCGAAGATCTTTCGTCGCAGTTACCTGGATAAGACCCATGCGTTCTACGAACGTCATGGTGGTAAAACCATTATCCTGGCGCGTTTTGTCCCTATCGTGCGTACATTTGCGCCATTTGTGGCGGGAATGGGACACATGTCCTATCGCCATTTTGCGCTGTACAACGTGGCGGGCGCACTGCTTTGGGTTCTGCTGTTTACCTATGCGGGCTACCTGTTTGGCGATCTGCCGGTAGTTCAGGAAAACCTGAAATTGCTGATTGTGGCGATTATCGTGCTCTCGGTATTACCGGGGGTTATTGAAATTATTCGCCATAAGCGCGCGGCGTCACGTGCCGCAAAATAGAAAGTAACTCAGCGGTTCGACCACTTTTTTATCCAAAGTTTCGGGCTGTTATGTTTTAATGTGCAACATTCATGGTCTGTTGGGGGCAAAAATGGCATTATGCGCCCCCAAAGATAAAACTGGCATCGAACCAGGTTCAGGCAGAAAGGTCACTAATGAGCTGGATTGAACGAATTAAAAGCAACATTACTCCCACCCGCAAGGCAAGCATTCCTGAAGGGGTGTGGACCAAGTGTGATAGCTGCGGTCAGGTTTTATACCGTGCTGAGCTGGAACGTAATCTTGAGGTCTGTCCGAAGTGTGATCATCATATGCGCATGTCGGCGCGCAATCGCCTGCATAGCCTGTTAGATGAAGGAACTCTTGCGGAACTGGGTAGCGAACTTGAGTCGAAAGACGTGCTGAAGTTCCGTGACTCCAAGAAGTACAAAGACAGACTGGCGTCCGCGCAAAAAGAAACCGGAGAGAAAGACGCTCTGGTCGTGATGAAAGGCACGCTTCATGGCATGCCCGTTGTCGCTGCTGCGTTTGAATTCTCTTTCATGGGCGGTTCTATGGGCTCTGTCGTCGGCGCACGTTTCGTTCGTGCCGTTGAACAGGCGCTGGAAGATAACTGCCCGCTGGTCTGCTTCTCCGCTTCCGGTGGCGCACGTATGCAAGAAGCGCTGATGTCGCTGATGCAGATGGCGAAAACCTCCGCAGCGTTGGCAAAAATGCAGGAACGCGGATTACCGTATATCTCCGTACTGACCGACCCAACGATGGGTGGCGTATCGGCAAGCTTCGCGATGTTGGGCGATCTCAACATTGCGGAACCGAAAGCGCTGATCGGCTTCGCTGGTCCACGCGTCATCGAGCAAACCGTACGTGAGAAACTGCCGCCGGGGTTCCAGCGCAGTGAGTTCCTGATTGAAAAAGGCGCTATCGATATGATCGTCCGCCGCCCGGAAATGCGCCTGAAACTGGCAAGCGTTCTGGCGAAGCTGATGAATCTCCCGGCGCCAAATCCGGATGAACCGCGCGAAGGTGTGGTGGTACCGCCGGTACCGGATCAGGAAGCAGAGGCCTGATAACTGAAAAGGGCAGGGCCATCGGCGCTGCCCTTTTTCTTTTCTCACCGTAGCGAATTTACAAAAATCATGGACAATAAACGTATCCCTAAAGCCGCGTCGCCCCTGGCCTCGTGGCTTTCTTATCTGGAAAACCTGCACAGTAAAACCATCGATCTGGGCCTTGAGCGTGTCAGTCAGGTCGCGGCACGTCTCGGTGTTCTTAAACCGGCGCCGTTTGTCTTTACGGTGGCAGGAACGAACGGTAAAGGCACGACCTGCCGCACGCTGGAATCCGTGCTGATGGCGGCGGGCTATAAAGTCGGTGTCTACAGCTCGCCACATCTGGTGCGCTACACTGAACGTGTGCGGGTGCAGGGGCAAGAATTAACCGAGTCTGCGCATACCGCGTCGTTTGCAGAAATCGAAGAGTCTCGCGGTGGGATTTCGCTGACCTATTTTGAGTACGGCACGCTTTCCGCGCTGTGGTTGTTTAAACAGGCGCAACTTGATGTGGTGATCCTGGAAGTAGGGTTAGGCGGTCGTCTGGATGCCACCAATATTGTGGATGCGGATGTCGGCGTCGTGACCAGCATCGCGCTGGATCATACTGACTGGCTGGGGCCGGATCGCGAAAGCATTGGTCGTGAGAAAGCGGGGATCTTTCGGGCGGAAAAACCGGCCATTGTCGGCGAACCTGAAATGCCTTACACCATCGCCGATGTTGCACAGGAAACCGGAGCGCTGTTGCGTCGTCGGGGTGTGGACTGGCATTTTGAAGTGTCAGGCGATAGCTGGTCGTTTACCGACAGCAACGGTACGGTGACGGATTTGCCATTGCCGCTGGTGCCACAACCTAATGCCGCCACTGCGCTGGCCGCGCTACGCGCCAGTGCGCTGAACATCAGTGAAAAAGCGATTCGCGAGGGGATTGCTCAGGCCATTTTACCAGGGCGTTTTCAGATTTTGAGCGAATCGCCACGTGTTATTCTTGATGTTGCCCATAATCCTCATGCGGCGGAATATCTTACCGGACGTATGAAAATGTTGCCGAAAAGCGGGCGAGTACTTGCTGTTATCGGTATGCTACATGATAAAGATATTGCAGGAACATTGGCCTGGTTGAAAAGCGTGGTCGATGACTGGTATTGCGCGCCGTTGGAAGGGCCGCGAGGTGCGACGGCGGAGCAACTGCTGGAACATCTGGGAAGCGGTAACGCCTATGACAGTGTTGCTCTGGCATGGCATGCGGCAGTGGCGGACGCAAAACCAGAGGATACCGTGCTGGTGTGTGGATCTTTTCACACTGTCGCACATGTCATGGAAGTGATTGACGCGGGGAGAAACGGTGGCAAGTAAATTTCAAAATCGTTTAGTCGGCACCATTGTGCTGGTCGCGCTTGGGGTGATCGTGCTTCCTGGGCTGCTTGATGGGCAGAAAAAACATTATCAGGATGAGTTTGCCGCGATCCCGCTGGTACCGAAACCCGGCGATCGTGATGAACCGGACATGATGCCTGCTGCGACGCAGGCGCTACCGACGCAGCCGCCTGAAGGCGCGGCGGAAGAGGTCAGGGCAGGGGACGCGGCTGCGCCATCCCTCGATCCGTCTCGTCTGTCGTTGAACAATACCGCCGATCTCGATCCGGTTCCTGAGCCTATTGAACAACCCAAACCAAAACCGGTTGAAAAGCCGAAGTCACAACCGCCGCGTGAACAGCCGGTTGCTGTGACGCCGACGCCGCCTCCTGCGCCGAAACCGGTCGCTGAGGAAAAACCAGCACCGACCGGCAAAGCCTGGGTTGTACAGCTGGGCGCCTTGAAAAATGCCGACAAGGTCAATGAGATCGTTGGTAAACTTCGTGGCGCGGGGTTCCGGGTATATACTTCCCCCTCAACGCCAGTACAGGGTAAAATAACCCGCATTCTCGTTGGGCCTGACGCTTCGAAAGATAAGCTGAAAAGTTCACTGGGTGAGCTTCAGCAGATCTCAGGCTTAAGTGGGGTGGTGATGGGTTATAGCCCGAATTAAGTGACGTTGTTGCCTGATGGCGCTGCGCTTATCAGGCCTGTGATTCGACACTTATATCGTCCGGATAAGGTGTTTACACCGCCATCCGGCAGTGCCCATTGATGCAAAAAGTACGATGGCGTTGAAGATTTTTTCAGCGCCATTTTTATTTACGCGTGGAAAGGAAATCCCTACGCAAACGTTTTCTTTTTCTGTTAGAATGCGCCCCGAACAGGACGACAGGGCGTAAAATCGTGGGACATGTATGGTCTGGATTGATTACGCCATTATCGCGGTGATTGGTTTTTCCTGTCTGGTTAGCCTGATCCGTGGCTTTGTTCGTGAAGCATTATCGTTGGTGACATGGGGTTGTGCTTTCTTTGTCGCCAGCCATTACTACACTTACCTGTCTGTCTGGTTTACGGGCTTTGATGACGAACTGGTTCGAAATGGGATTGCTATCGCGATACTGTTTATCGCGACGCTTATCGTCGGCGCTATCGTCAATTTTGTGATAGGTCAGCTGGTCGAGAAAACCGGTCTGTCAGGGACTGACAGGGTATTGGGGATCTGTTTCGGGGCTCTGCGAGGAACGTTGATAGTCGCTGCCATTCTGTTCTTTCTCGATACCTTTACAGGCCTGTCGAAAAGTGAAGACTGGAGTAAGTCGCAGCTTATCCCACAGTTCAGTTTCATCATCAGATGGTTCTTTGACTATCTGCAAAGCTCGTCAAGTTTCTTGCCCAGAACATAACTGAGTTCTGAGATGTGGCTTAACGAGGAAAAGACGTATGTGCGGTATTGTCGGTATCGCCGGTGTTATGCCGGTCAACCAGTCGATTTATGACGCGTTAACGGTGCTCCAGCATCGTGGTCAGGATGCCGCGGGCATCATCACCATTGATGCGAACAACTGCTTCCGCCTGCGCAAGGCGAATGGCTTAGTGAGCGATATTTTCGAAGCTCGCCACATGTTGCGTTTACAAGGCAATATGGGCATCGGTCATGTGCGCTACCCTACGGCTGGCAGTTCCAGCGCCTCCGAAGCTCAACCTTTTTACGTCAACTCACCGTATGGTATTACGCTTGCCCATAATGGCAATCTGACCAATGCGCATGAGTTGCGTAAAAAGCTGTTTGAAGAAAAGCGCCGCCACATCAACACCACGTCAGATTCTGAAATCCTGCTCAATGTCTTCGCCAGCGAACTGGATAACTTCCGCCATTATCCGCTGGAAGCCGACAATATTTTTGCCGCCATCGCGGCGACTAACCGTCAGATCCGCGGCGCGTATGCGTGCGTGGCGATGATTATCGGTCATGGCATGGTCGCGTTCCGCGACCCGAATGGCATTCGCCCGTTAGTGCTGGGCAAACGTGATATTGGCGATGGCCGTACCGAGTATATGGTCGCTTCCGAAAGTGTTGCGCTTGATACTTTGGGTTATGAGTTCCTGCGCGATGTAGCACCTGGCGAAGCGGTGTATATCACCGAAAAAGGCCAGTTGTTTACCCGTCAGTGTGCTGATAATCCGGTCAGCAATCCCTGCCTGTTCGAGTATGTTTACTTTGCGCGTCCTGACTCCTTTATCGATAAGATCTCCGTCTACAGCGCCCGCGTGAATATGGGCACCAAACTGGGCGAGAAAATTGCTCGTGAATGGGAAGATCTGGACATCGACGTGGTCATTCCGATTCCGGAAACTTCGTGTGATATCGCGCTGGAAATCGCGCGCATTCTCGGTAAACCGTACCGCCAGGGGTTTGTGAAAAACCGCTATGTAGGTCGTACCTTTATCATGCCGGGTCAGCAGTTGCGCCGTAAATCAGTACGCCGCAAGCTGAACGCCAATCGCGCGGAATTCCGTGATAAAAACGTCCTGCTGGTGGATGACTCAATCGTGCGCGGTACAACGTCCGAGCAGATTATTGAGATGGCCCGTGAAGCCGGGGCGAAGAAGGTGTATCTCGCTTCTGCTGCGCCGGAAATTCGCTTCCCGAATGTCTACGGTATTGATATGCCGACGGCGACGGAGCTTATCGCGCATGGCCGTGAAGTCGACGAAATCCGCCAGATCATCGGCGCTGATGGACTTATCTTCCAGGATCTGAACGATCTTATCGAAGCTGTACGTGCCGAGAACCCGGATATTCAACAGTTTGAATGTTCGGTGTTTAATGGCGTGTATGTGACGAAAGACGTTGACCAGCAGTATCTCGATTTCCTGGATACCCTGCGTAATGACGACGCCAAAGCGGTACAACGTCAGAACGAAGTGGAAAACCTCGAAATGCACAACGAAGGGTAATTTCCTTCTCCGGGCAAGGGCGCAGGCAGCGCCCTTGCTTGCAACTCCCCGTAAAATCCTGCAAAGTCAGCCCTGAAGCAAGAAAGGGCAAATAAACATGAAACGACTCATCGTAGGGATCAGCGGCGCCAGCGGCGCGATTTATGGCGTGCGCTTATTGCAGGTATTGCGCGACGTTGCTGACGTGGAAACCCATCTGGTCATGAGTCAGGCGGCGCGGCAGACGCTTTCGCTGGAAACGGATTTTTCTTTACGTGAAGTGCAGGCTTTCGCTGATGTCACCCACGATGCGCGTGATATTGCGGCCAGTATCTCCTCAGGCTCTTTTCAGACGGCAGGGATGGTGATTTTGCCATGCTCCATCAAAACCCTGTCTGGCATTGTGCACAGTTATACCGATGGATTGCTGACCCGTGCGGCGGATGTGGTGCTGAAAGAGCGTCGCCCGTTAGTGTTGTGCGTACGCGAAACACCGCTGCATCTTGGACATCTGCGCCTGATGACGCAGGCGGCTGAAATTGGTGCCGTGATTATGCCGCCGGTCCCGGCGTTTTATCATCGCCCTCAGACCCTGGATGATGTGATTAATCAAACGGTTAATCGCGTTCTCGACCAGTTTAACATTGCTCTGTCGCAGGATCTTTTTACCCGCTGGCAAGGGGCATAATCTGCATTTTCCCCGCGCATAATTCATTCCGTTGCCCTGTTTCAGGGCAATTTTGTAACCGCGATCATATCCTCAACATTTAATTCGTCAAAACCCACCGAAACGCTGCGGTTCAACCGCTATACCTGCTATCTTCAACATCAGGACAATATTGCAACGTTTTATTAACAAATTTAACGTCAAATATCCTCATTGACGTGAAAATGGCATAAGACCTGCATGAAAAAGTCTGCAAACACACAACACAACGTAAAACATAATAAAATTACGCCACTTGAGGGTTATGTATGAAGAAGACGGTTCTCGCTTTGTCTCTGCTGGTAGGACTTTCCGCGACAGCGGTCAGCTACGCAGCATTGCCACAGACGATTCGCATTGGAACAGATACCACCTATGCGCCTTTCTCATCGAAAGATGCCAAAGGGGATTTCGTGGGGTTTGATATCGATCTGGGTAACGAAATGTGTAAGCGTATGCAGATTAAGTGTACGTGGGTCGCCAGTGACTTTGATGCGCTCATTCCGTCGCTGAAAGCGAAAAAAATTGATGCGATTATCTCTTCTCTCTCTATCACCGAGAAGCGTCAGCAGGAGATTGCCTTCTCCGACAAACTGTATGCCGCTGACTCGCGACTGATTGCCGCGAAAGGCTCGCCGATTCAGCCGACCCTCGATTCACTGAAAGGAAAACATGTTGGTGTCCTGCAAGGCTCAACGCAGGAAGCCTATGCCAACGATACCTGGCGGAGCAAAGGCGTCGATGTCGTGGCCTACGCCAACCAGGACCTCATCTATTCTGACCTGACGGCGGGACGTCTTGATGCTGCATTGCAGGATGAAGTGGCGGCCAGCGAAGGGTTCCTCAAACAGCCTGCCGGTAAAGACTATGCGTTTGCCGGTCCTTCTGTGAAAGACAAGAAGTACTTTGGCGACGGTACCGGTATTGGTCTGCGTAAAGACGATACCGAGCTGAAAGCGGCGTTTGATAAAGCGCTGGGCGATCTGCGTAAAGACGGTACCTACGACAAAATGGCGAAAAAGTACTTTGACTTTAATGTCTACGGTGACTGATTCACCGCAGTGGGAAATTTACTGCACCGTTTTGGTTAACCAAAGCGGTGCATGATAAGTTCCAGGCACTGTTATGGTGCAACAGTTGCTGTCGAAATGAGCATGAATGCATACTTAAGCGTTTTTCATGCAAATTAATATTGCTGGCAGGGTAGAATGCTTTGCCTTGTCAGCCCGATTGATGGCACGATAACTGCTGCTGGTCCTGTAAAGATCCCCTATAAAAGACAGTCTGTTGAGGATAGTTATGAAAAAACTGGTGTTGTCTCTTTCTCTGGTCCTGGCTTTCTCCAGTGCTACCGCCGCATTTGCAGCCATTCCGCAAAAAATTCGTATCGGTACCGATCCGACTTATGCCCCGTTCGAATCGAAGAATGCGCAGGGTGAATTAGTCGGTTTTGATATCGATCTGGCGAAAGAACTGTGCAAACGTATTAATACACAATGTTCCTTCGTGGAAAACCCGCTGGACGCGCTGATCCCTTCGTTAAAAGCGAAGAAAATCGACGCAATTATGTCTTCGCTGTCCATCACTGAAAAACGTCAGCAGGAAATCGCGTTTACCGACAAGCTTTATGCAGCAGATTCTCGTCTGGTTGTCGCGAAAGCGGCTGACATCCAGCCCACCATTGAATCCCTGAAAGGGAAGCGTGTTGGCGTATTGCAGGGCACCACTCAGGAAACGTTCGGCAATGAACACTGGGCGCCAAAAGGCATTGAAATCGTTTCTTATCAGGGGCAGGACAACATCTATTCCGACCTGACGGCAGGACGTATTGATGCGGCGTTCCAGGATGAAGTCGCTGCAAGCGAAGGTTTTCTGAAGCAGCCTGTAGGCAAAGATTACAAATTCGGCGGCCCGTCAGTGAAAGATGAGAAACTGTTCGGCGTCGGTACCGGGATGGGTCTGCGTAAAGAAGACAATGAGCTGCGCGAAGCCCTGAACAAAGCATTCGCTGAAATGCGTGCTGATGGTACTTACGAGAAGCTGGCGAAAAAGTACTTCGATTTTGATGTATACGGCGGCTAATCACCCCGGCAGTTGATAAAGCCCACTCCCTCCTGCTGATGCGGGAGGGTGAAAAAAGAGGCGAAGCATTACCACACACGACAGGACAGGCAGCATGTTGTACGGGTTTTCAGGCGTTATTTTACAGGGCGCGATTGTTACGCTGGAGCTGGCTCTCAGCTCAGTTGTGCTGGCCGTTCTCATCGGTCTCGTCGGCGCGGGGGCAAAGCTATCGCAAAGCCGCTCGATGGGGCTTATCTTCGAAGGATACACCACCCTGATCCGTGGGGTGCCGGATCTGGTCTTAATGCTGTTGATCTTCTACGGGTTGCAAATCGCGCTTAACGCGGTGACCGACGCGATAGGGATCGGCCAGATTGATATCGATCCGATGGTTGCAGGTATTATCACCCTGGGTTTCATCTACGGCGCCTATTTCACGGAAACATTCCGCGGGGCGTTTATGGCCGTGCCCAAAGGGCATATTGAGGCGGCAACGGCGTTCGGTTTTACCAGCTCGCAAACCTTCCGCAGAATTATGTTTCCGGCGATGATGCGTTACGCATTGCCGGGGATTGGCAATAACTGGCAGGTGATTCTCAAGGCGACAGCGCTGGTTTCACTCCTCGGACTGGAAGATGTGGTCAAAGCCACTCAGTTGGCGGGTAAAAGCACCTGGGAACCGTTCTATTTCGCGGTGGTGTGTGGGGTCATCTATCTGGTATTTACCACGGTCTCGAATGGCGTGCTGCTCTTTCTTGAGCGTCGCTACTCTGTGGGTGTGAAGAGGGCTGACCTGTGATCGAAATTATTCAGGAGTACTGGAAATCCCTGCTCTGGAGCGATGGCTATCGCTATACAGGCGTGGCAATCACTTTGTGGTTGCTGATTTCCTCCGTGGTGATGGGCGGGATTCTGGCCGTGTTTATGGCCATCGGTCGCGTCTCAAGCAATAAGTTCATCCAGTTTCCTATCTGGCTGTTTACCTATATTTTTCGTGGTACGCCGCTTTATGTGCAACTGCTGGTGTTCTATTCCGGGATGTATACGCTGGAGATCGTTAAAGGTACTGATTTCCTCAATGCGTTTTTCCGCAGTGGGCTTAACTGTACGGTGCTGGCGCTCACGCTGAATACCTGTGCTTATACCACCGAAATTTTTGCGGGCGCTATTCGCTCGGTACCGCACGGCGAGATTGAAGCAGCACGTGCTTATGGCTTCTCATCGTTCAAAATGTATCGCTGCATTATTTTGCCTTCCGCATTGCGAATTGCGTTGCCAGCATACAGCAATGAAGTCATTTTAATGCTGCACTCAACGGCGCTGGCATTTACGGCGACGGTGCCGGATTTGTTGAAAATCGCCCGCGATATCAACTCGGCAACTTACCAGCCGTTTACCGCATTCGGTATTGCCGCCGTACTGTATTTGATTATTTCGTATGTCCTGATCAGTCTGTTCCGTAAAGCGGAAAAACGCTGGTTGCAGCATGTAAAACCTTCGACGCACTGAGAACATGATGTCTGAGAATAAATTAAACGTAATCGATTTACACAAACACTACGGTGAGCATGAAGTGTTGAAAGGGGTATCGCTGCAGGCTAATGCCGGGGATGTGATCAGCATTATCGGCTCATCCGGCTCCGGGAAAAGTACCTTTCTGCGCTGCATTAACTTCCTCGAAAAACCGAGTGAAGGCTTAATCGTGGTCAACGGACAGAACATTAATCTGGTCCGGGACACTGATGGTCAGCTCAAGGTGGCGGATAAAAACCAACTGCGTTTGCTGCGTACGCGTCTGACGATGGTGTTCCAGCATTTCAACCTCTGGAGCCACATGACCGTGCTGGAAAACGTCATGGAAGCGCCCATTCAGGTGTTAGGTCTGAGCAAGCAGGAAGCCCGTGAACGCGCGGTGAAGTACCTTGCGAAGGTTGGCATTGATGAGCGTGCTCAGGGGAAATACCCGGTGCATCTTTCCGGCGGTCAGCAGCAGCGCGTCTCTATCGCACGCGCGTTGGCTATGGAGCCAGAAGTGCTGCTATTTGATGAACCGACTTCGGCGCTTGATCCGGAACTGGTAGGCGAAGTGTTGCGAATCATGCAACAACTGGCGGAAGAGGGGAAAACGATGGTCGTGGTGACCCATGAAATGGGCTTTGCTCGCCATGTTTCCACCCACGTGATTTTCCTGCACCAGGGGAAAATAGAAGAAGAAGGTGATCCAGAGCAGCTGTTTGGTAATCCGCAAAGTCCCCGCTTGCAGCAGTTCCTTAAGGGATCGTTGAAGTAACGTTTTGCCCGGTGGCGCTGCGCCAACCGGGCCTGCGTTATGGCGTGCGCATCCGATTTTTACTCCGGGTTGCGCTCCAGGCGATACACCCAGTCATCGTAGCGTATGCCATTTACCTCATACGCTTTCTCCAGCACCTGAGTACGTATAAATCCCTGTTTCTCCAGTACGCGTGCGGAAGGTGTGTTATCCGCCAGCACGTAACCGTTAATCGCGTTTACACCCGTTTGGGTAAAGGCATACCGGCAGATTGCCTGGAGTGCTTCGCTGGCGATCCCTTTGCCTTGCGCTGGTGGGATTACGGTATAGCCGACATCGGCTTCCTGCGGATGCAGATGACTTATCTGTAACCCAATATCGCCCAGCGGCGTCCCGTTTTTCTGATCGCGAATAACAAAGGTATGCTGTGCGGCAAGGCGACGGGCAAACAGGAGACGGGTTTCTCTTTCCGGGCTGATATTGGCCATAAAACGCATAATGTCCGGGTTTTCACGCAGCGCCAGAAAAAACAGCCAGTCTGAAGGTTGAAAAGGGGAAAGCGTAAGTCGTGATGTCGTAATGATCGCCATAAAGTCGTTATTCCGGTAGTTAGGCTTATCACCTTACCACCGGAACGATTGTGATGAACAGAGGAGGGGATTAGTGGATCACATCCGCCAGCGCCTCTTCTAAGTCGTACCAGCGAAAAGCAAACCCGGAAGCCTCCAGCCGTTTGGGAAGTGCGCGTTGTCCACCGAGAACCAGCACGGAAGATTCGCCCATCAGCAGCCGAATGGCGGTAGCCGGTATGCGAACAATGGCGGGACGGTTCAGCGCATGACCCAGCGCATGGGCGAATTGTTCATTGCGCACGGGATACGGCGAAACCATATTGAAAGGTCCCTGCAGGTCGTGATTGAGCAGCCAGAGAATCCCGTTGACCATATCATCGATGTGGATCCAGGCCAGGTATTGACGTCCGGTACCGATAGGTCCGCCCATCCCGATACGAAAAGAGGGGACCATTTTCGCCAGAATCCCGCCTTTCGGCGCCAGTACCACGCCGGTCCGCAGCAGACAAACCCGTGTTTTTTCGCTTTGCGCGCTGCTGGCGATCTGCTCCCAGCGCGCACAAAGTTTATGGGTAAACTCGTTGTGAGGCGGCTCTTCTTCTGTCACCACCACTTCACCCAGATCGCCGTAATAGCCAGCGGCGGAACCGGAGATCAGCACCGCAGGCGGTGTGTCGCTGGCGTTGATTAAGTCAGCCAGCTTTTGTGTGATGCTCCAGCGACTCTGGCACAAGCGTTCCTTTTGCTGTTCGGTCCAGCGTTTGTCGGCAATGGGTTCCCCGGCGAGGTTAATCACGGCGTCAACATGGTTGAGGTTTTTCTTATCCTCCAGCCCTTTCCAGAGTATGACCCGGGAGTCCAGAATCTGGCGTGCCTTTTCAGGGTTGCGCGTTACAACCGTCACCTGATGTCCTGATTCCAGCAAACGGGGGATCAAATGACGTCCAATAAGACCAGTACCACCGGTTACCACTATTTCCATACCGCCTCCCGAAGTCCGCGCTTAGCGTCGCCAGCTCAGCGTCATTGAGACGGAATCGGCGTAACGCAGTGCATGTAGTTTATCGATCTCTACTTCAGCATAAGTGACCCAGTGATGTTCACGTGCGATATCGAGCACATCCTGAGTTAATTTTTCCAGCAATGAGAAGCGGTTGCTCTCAACATGCCGAATGATGCTTTTGGTGATGGTGCGATAATTCAGCGCATCGCTGATGTCCTCGCTGGTGCGTGCATTTTCCGCCGGATAATGAATAACAACATTGATGACAATGTCCTGGCGGTTGTTGATCTCTTCTTCTTTGATACCAATAAACGTGCGTAGGCGAAGATTTTTTATACGAATAATAGCGTCAGACTGTGACATTGCAGGTCTCCTCCATGTATGAACCTTTGCATGATACACGAGAATAGGAATGCTTTATCTCCCCCGAACGAGGGCGCGTCTACTGCGCGTGCTGCATTGCCCGCACTGTCGCGGGGCGTGTACGGATACGTTCGAACCAGTTATTGACCGCCGGGAACATATCGAGATCGATCCGTTGCCGTAGATGCGCGTTTACCCATGGCCAGCACGCGATATCGGCAATGCTGTACTGATCGCCGCCCAGCCACGGGGAAGACTCCAGACGTTTGTTCAGCACGTTGTACAGACGCTGCGTCTCAACCTGATATCGTTCAATGGCGTAGGGGATCGTCTGTGGCGCGAAGTGGTTGAAGTGATGATTCTGACCGAGCATCGGGCCAAGCCCACCAACCTGCCAGAAAAGCCATGTGAGCGTCGTGTGGCGTTCGCGTAACTTTTCACTCAGCAATTGCCCGGTTTTTTCCGCCAAATACAGCAAGATCTCACCCGATTCAAACACACTGAATGGCGCGCCGCCGTCTACAGGGGTATGGTCAACAATCGCCGGAATTTTATTGTTGGGCGAGATAGCTAAAAATTCGGGGCGGAACTGACTACCTTTACTGATATCCACGTTGATCAGACGATAGTCAAGGCGGGTCTCTTCCAGAAACAGCGTAATTTTATGCCCGTTGGGGGTTGGGGCGTAGTAGAGGTCGATCATTTCAGCTCCCGTGCATATCGAAAAAATGGCTGACCAACACAAGTATAGAAAGCCTCTTGCGGTACGTGAGTTTTCATCAAGTGACAGCGCGTAAAAGACTCTATATTTTGAGATAACGCCTAAACATCGATGAGGATATTATGAGCAAGCCCGCGATAACGCTCTGGTCAGACGCTAACTTTTTTTCTCCCTACGTGATGTCTGTCTACGTTGCCCTGCAGGAGAAAGGGCTTCCCTTTACCCTCAAAACCGTTGATCTGAACAGCGGTGAACATTTACAACCGACCTGGCAGGGTTATGCGCTCACCCGTCGCGTCCCGGTGCTGGAGATCGAGGGTTTTGAACTCAGCGAATCTTCGGCCATTGCGGAGTATCTGGAAGATCGCTTCGCGCCGCCGCAATGGGAGCGCATTTACCCTCTCGATCTGCAAAAACGTGCTCGTGCTCGCCAGATTCAGGCATGGTTGCGCAGCGACTTGATGCCGATTCGCGAAGAGCGTCCCACGGATGTGGTGTTTGCAGGCGCGAAAAAAGGCCCTCTCAGCGAGGCGGGAAAAGCCAGCGTGGAGAAATTGTTTGCGACAGCCGGCAATTTGCTTGCCCACGGCAAACCGAATTTATTTGGCGAATGGTGCATTGCCGATAGCGATCTGGCGTTAATGATTAACCGCCTGGCGCTACAGGGTGATGAGGTGCCTGAACCGCTGGCTGAATATGCAGCATTCCAGTGGCAGCGCGCTTCTGTCCAGCGTTTTATCGCGCTTTCTGCGAAGCGTTCTGGCTGATAATCCACGCGTATTCCAGTATCATAGAGGGGTTATTTACGACGAGGAGTGAGTGATGAAACTGATGTTTGCATCAGACATTCATGGGTCGTTACCGGCCACGGAACGTGTACTCGAACTGTTTACTAACAGTGGTGCACAATGGCTGGTGATACTGGGGGATGTGCTGAACCACGGCCCGCGCAATGCGTTGCCGGAAGGCTATGCGCCTGCTCAGGTTGCAGACCTTCTTAACACACAGGCTGGGCGGATCATTGCCGTGCGGGGCAACTGCGACAGCGAAGTAGATCAAATGCTGCTTCATTTCCCGATGACGGTGCCCTGGCAGCAGATACTGATGGAAAACCAGCGCCTGTTTCTGACGCATGGGCATCTTTTCGGTCCGGAGAACCTTCCTGCATTAAATGCCGGTGATGTGCTGGTGTATGGACATACACATCTGCCTGTTGCAGAAAAGCGGGGAGAGGTATATCACTTTAATCCAGGTTCGGTGAGCATCCCGAAAGGTGGCTTTAAGGCAAGCTACGGGATTCTGGATGATAATGTTATACGTGTTATCGCACTCAATGATCAAAGTACCATTGCGCAGATGACAATTAATCCGTAATTTACCCCACAATTGTAAACGCGCCGTAAGAGCGCTAGATAAAGAAGGTTTCCTGATGGTGGAACAGCGTCGTTTGGCAAGTACTGAATGGGTGGATATTGTGAATGAAGACAACGAAGTCATCGCACAATCCAGCCGCGAACAAATGCGGGCGCAATGTTTACGTCATCGTGCAACATACATCGTTGTGCATGATGGCATGGGCAAAATCCTGGTTCAGCGTCGTACCGAAACAAAAGACTTTTTGCCGGGTATGTTAGATGCTACTGCGGGTGGTGTGGTACAGGCCGATGAGCAATTGCTTGAATCCGCCCGCCGTGAAGCGGAAGAAGAACTGGGTATTGCAGGCGTTCCGTTTGCTGAACATGGCCAGTTCTATTTCGAAGATAAACACTGCCGCGTGTGGGGCGCTCTGTTTAGCTGCGTATCCCATGGCCCGTTTGCGCTTCAGGAAGCCGAAATCAGTGAGGTCTGCTGGCTGACGCCTGCGGAGATTACCGCGCGCTGCGATGAGTTTACGCCAGATTCGCTGAAAGCATTGGCGCTGTGGATGACCCGCAATGCGAAGAATGAAACCGCCACGGCGGAAGAAACAGAATAATACTGTTTTGCAGAAGTAAAAAAGGCAGCCTGATGGCTGCCTTTTTCGTCTCACCGCCAGATAATCTGTTCGATTATCCGGCGAGATATTACTGCTGCTGTGAAGACTGAATCGCGGTCAGAGCGATGGTGTAGACGATATCGTCTACCAGCGCGCCACGGGACAGGTCGTTCACCGGCTTGCGCATACCCTGCAGCATCGGCCCGATGGAGATCAGGTCGGCAGAACGCTGTACCGCTTTGTAGGTGGTGTTACCGGTGTTCAGATCCGGGAAGATGAACACGGTAGCGCGACCAGCAACCGGAGAGTTCGGCGCTTTGGACTTCGCAACATCAGCCATAACTGCGGCGTCATACTGCAGCGGACCATCGATCATCAGGTCAGGACGTTTTTCCTGCGCCAGACGAGTCGCTTCACGTACTTTCTCTACATCGCTACCTGCACCAGAGGTGCCTGTGGAGTAGGAGAGCATTGCCACGCGCGGTTCGATACCGAAGGCGGTCGCGGAGTCAGCAGACTGAATCGCGATTTCTGCCAGCTGTTCTGCGGTCGGATCCGGGTTGATCGCGCAGTCGCCGTAAACGTAAACCTGTTCCGGCAGCAGCATGAAGAACACAGAAGACACCAGGGAGCTACCCGGCGCAGTTTTGATCAGCTGCAGCGGAGGACGAATGGTGTTCGCGGTGGTGTGAACGGCACCGGAAACCAGACCGTCAACGTCATCCTGTTCCAGCATCAGGGTACCGAGAACCACGTTGTCTTCCAGCTGTTCGCGGGCAACCGTTTCGGTCATGCCTTTGTTTTTACGCAGTTCGACCAGGCGAGCCACATAGCTTTCGCGAACCACATCCGGGTCAACGATTTCTACGCCAGCACCCAGTTCAACGCCCTGAGAGGCAGCAACACGGGTGATCTCATCCGGGTTACCCAACAGTACGCAGGTTGCGATACCACGTTCAGCACAGATGGCGGCGGCTTTAACGGTACGCGGCTCATCGCCTTCCGGCAGAACAACACGTTTACCGGCTTTACGCGCCAGTTCGGTCAACTGGTAACGGAACGCAGGCGGAGACAGGCGACGGCTACGCTCAGAGGTCGCAGTCAGAGACTCGATCCAGTCAGCGTTGATGTAGTTAGCTACGTATTCCTGAACTTTCTCGATGCGCTCGTGATCGTCAACCGGTACTTCCAGGTTGAAGCTCTGCAGGCTCAGGGAGGTCTGCCAGGTGTTGGTGTTCACCATAAATACCGGCAGGCCGGTTTCGAAAGCACGTTCGCACAGTTTGGTGATGCGCGCGTCCATTTCGTAGCCGCCAGTCAGCAGCAGGGCGCCGATTTCTACGCCGTTCATTGCGGCCAGGCATGCTGCAACCAGCACGTCCGGACGGTCAGCGGAAGTCACCAGCAGAGAACCTGCGCGGAAGTGTTCCAGCATGTGCGGAATGCTGCGTGCACAGAAGGTGACAGACTTCACGCGACGCGTGTTGATATCGCCTTCGTTAACCACGGTAGCGTTCAGATGACGCGCCATGTCGATTGCACGCGTTGCGATCAGGTCGAAGCTCCATGGCACTGCGCCGAGAACCGGCAGCGGGCTGGATTCTTGCAATTTAGCCGGATCAACTTTAACCACTTTCGCTTTGGAGGAGTCGTCAAAAATCTCGGACAGATCCGGGCGAGTACGGCCTTGTTCGTCAACAGGTGCGTTCAGCTTGTTAACGATAACGCCAGTAATGTTGGCGTTTTTGGCGCCGCCGAAGCTGCTGCGAGTCAGTTCAATACGCTCGTTCAGCTGTTCTGGCGTGTCGGTGCCCTGAGACATGACAAACACGATTTCCGCGTTCAGCGTTTTCGCGATTTCAAAGTTCAGCGCCTGAGCAAACTGATGTTTACGGGTCGGTACCAGACCTTCAACCAGAACGACTTCTGCATCTTTGGTGTTCGCGTGATAGTTCGCGATGATCTCTTCCATCAGCACATCTTTCTGATTGCTGGAGAGCAGAGATTCTACGTAGCTCATGTTCAGCGGTTCTGCTGCAGGCACAGAAGAGTTTGCACGTAAGATGGTCGTGGTCTGGTCTGGCGCATCGCCACCGGAGCGCGGTTGAGCGATTGGCTTAAAGACGCTCAGACGAACGCCTTTACGTTCCATAGCACGGATCACGCCAAGGCTGACGCTGGTCAGGCCGACGCTGGTTCCGGTAGGGATCAGCATAATAATACGGGACACGGTTTATCCTCTTTCGTTACCACCGGTTTCGGCGGGTTACAAAACAGCACCGCCAGCAAGGCTGGCGGTGTGAAATCAGGCAGTCAGACGGCTCGCGTCTTGCGCGATAACCAGTTCTTCGTTGGTTGGGATAACCACCGCAGGACGGGTACCTTCTTTATTGATGAAACCAGATTTGCCGAAACGGGCAGCCAGGTTGCGTTCGTGGTCAACTTCAAAGCCCAGCACGCCCAGTTTGCCCAGAGACAGTTCGCGAACCATCGCCGCGTTTTCACCGATACCACCGGTGAAGACAACTGCGTCCAGACGACCATCCATCAGCGCAGTGTAAGAGCCGATGTATTTCGCCAGACGGTGGCAGTATACGTCCATTGCACGTTTAGCGTCTTCTTTGGTGGTGTAGTTGTCTTCAACGTAGCGGCAATCGCTGGTGACTTCGGTCAGACCCAGCAGGCCAGACTCTTTGGTCAGCATTTTGTTGATTGCGTCAACGCTCATGCCCAGGGTGTCGTGCAGGTGGAAGATAATCGCCGGGTCAATATCACCGGAACGCGTACCCATTACCAGACCTTCCAGCGGGGTCAGACCCATAGAAGTATCGACACATTGACCATTACGGATAGCAGAAACAGAACCACCGTTGCCCAAGTGGCAGGTGATGATGTTCAGTTCTTCAACCGGTTTGTTCAGCATTTTTGCCGCTTCCTGAGTAACGAAGAAGTGGCTGGTGCCGTGCGCGCCGTAACGACGAACGCCGTGCTCTTTGTACAGGCTGTACGGCAGGGCATAGAGGTAAGATTCTTCCGGCATAGTCTGATGGAACGCGGTGTCAAACACAGCAACGTTCTTGTCTTTCAGATTCGGGAAGGATTTCAGCGCTTCTGCGATACCGATCAAATGAGCCGGGTTATGCAGCGGTGCGAAAGAGGCAGAGTCTTTGATGCCCTGGATAACGGAGTCATCAATAACCACGGAGCTGGTATACTTCTCACCGCCGTGTACGATACGATGACCAATAGCAGTCAGCTGCGCAGACAGTTCTGGTTTTTGTGCCAGAATAGTATTAACGATAAAGTTCAGCGCTTCACTGTGAGCGGCGCCTGCACCTAAAGCCGCTTCTTGTTTACCGCCGTCCATTTTCCATTTGATACGTGCTTCTGGGAGATGGAAACATTCGGCTAAACCAGAAAGGTACTCTTCACCATTAACTGCATCGATGATTGCAAATTTCAGTGAGGAGCTACCGCAGTTCAGAACCAGTACTAACTTACTCGACATGGAAGTACCTATTTATGATACGTGGCTAAAAAAACGTCAGTGAGCCATAGAGCGTAGCGCATGATGACGCTGACATTTATGATTAACATCATGCTCAATTATCTTTTTTGCATGATGGAAGAAATACCTTTGAGTCTATGCCATTTTGCGTATTTTTCAGCCAATGGCATACTGTATGTAAATTTGACGACTCAATAATTTTGTACTACTGGCCATACAGGCCGACACAGGATACCCGATAGTGGGTATCGAAGACAAAATGTTTTGAACGTTGTCCCATGCAGTTGTTGTTTTGCACAAATATTTTAATTTTTGTATGTGAAGTTGAGGTAAAGCCATGTCGACACCGGATAATCGCTCCGTAAATTTTTTTAGTTTGTTTCGCCGGGGGCAGCACTACGCAAAGACGTGGCCAATGGAAAAGCGACTCGCACCCGTTTTTGTTGAGAATCGCGTGATCCGGATGACGCGTTATGCCATTCGCTTTATGCCGCCCATTGCTGTGTTTACGCTGTGCTGGCAAATCGCGCTGGGAGGGCAACTCGGCCCCGCTGTAGCGACAGCGCTGTTCGCTCTCAGTTTGCCGATGCAGGGGTTATGGTGGCTGGGTAAACGCTCCGTAACACCACTGCCCCCCTCAGTTTTGAGTTGGTTTTATGAGGTCCGCAGTAAATTACAGGAGGCCGGACAGGCGCTGGCGCCGGTCGAAGGTAAGCCTGATTACCAGGCATTAGCTGACACGCTTAAGCGCGCCTTCAAACAACTGGATAAAACTTTCCTTGATGATTTGTAATTGACCCCTGATTACGCATATAAAAGAAGGCATAAGATGCCTTCTTTTTTTTCACCGTAGTAGAAGTGATACAGGAGTCCCAAAATGGAAATGACTAACGCTCAACGTCTTATTTTGTCTAACCAGTACAAAATGATGACCATGCTCGACCCGAGCAATGCCGAACGCTATCGCCGTATACAGACGATTATTGAACGTGGTTATGGTTTGCAGATGCGTGAGCTGGATCGTGAGTTTGGCGAGTTGACCGAAGAAACCTGCCGTACGGTGATCGATATTATGGAAATGTATCACGCCCTCCACGTTTCCTGGACTAACCTGAAAGACGCGCAATCTATTGATGAACGTCGTGTAACGTTCCTGGGTTTTGACGCGGCAACAGAAGCGCGTTACCTCGGCTATGTTCGCTTTATGGTGAATGTGGAAGGGCGCTATACTCATTTTGATGCGGGCACGCATGGTTTTAATGCTCAGACGCCGATGTGGGAGAAGTATCAACGTATGCTGAATGTCTGGCATTCTTGCCCGCGTCAGTATCACCTGAGCGCGAATGAAATTAATCAAATCATTAATGCCTGAGGGGGTCAGTGTGCAGTGCAAAGGTTTTCTGTTTGATCTGGATGGAACGCTGGTCGACTCATTGCCCGCCGTAGAGCGAGCGTGGTGCAACTGGGCCGATCGTTTTGGGCTCAATCACGATGACGTGCTGGGCTTTATACACGGCAAACAGGCGATCACCTCGCTACGACACTTTATGGCGGGCAAGTCTGAATCGGAGATTGCGGCCGAGTTCTCGCGTCTGGAACAAATAGAGGCCACCGATACTGCCGGTATCGTCGCTCTGCCTGGCGCGATTGCATTGCTGAATCACCTCAATAAAGCCGGGATCCCCTGGGCGATTGTCACGTCAGGCTCCATGCCGGTCGCACGGGCTCGTCATAAGGCGGCGGGACTTCCTGTCCCGGAAGTCTTTGTCACGGCCGAACGGGTAAAAAGAGGCAAGCCGGAACCTGATGCATACCTGCTGGGCGCACAGTTGCTTGGGCTCTCGCCGCAAGAATGTACCGTGGTTGAAGATGCGCCAGCCGGGATCCTTTCTGGCCTGGCCGCAGGATGCCACGTTATAGCGGTGAATGCGCCAGAAACGACCCCTCGCCTCGATGAAGTTGATTTTTCCCTGCAGAGTCTTGAACAGATTTCCGTGACTAAACAACCCAACGGAAATGTCGTGGTTCTCAGACATACCTGATCATGATTTAGCCCCGTCCATGCGGGGCTTTTTTATGGCAGAATCAGTCTATCCCCCTCATTACACAAGGATATGTTGTGAACGGTGAATTGATATGGGTCCTCTCCTTACTGGCGATCGCCGTTATCCTGTTTGCGACGGGCAAAGTGCGTATGGACGCGGTCGCTTTGCTGGTCATCGTGGCGTTTATTCTGAGCGGAACGCTGAGCATCACAGAGGCGTTTTCGGGTTTTAGCGATCCTAACGTTATCCTGATTGCTGCCTTATTTATCATCGGTGATGGCCTGGTGCGCACTGGCGTGGCGACCGTCATGGGGACCTGGCTGGTAAAAATGGCCGGTAGCAGTGAAATCAAAATGCTGGTGCTGCTGATGATTACGGTTGCCGGTCTGGGCGCGTTTATGAGCTCAACGGGCGTCGTTGCTATCTTCATTCCTGTGGTGTTAAGCGTGTCGATGCGTATGCAGACGTCGCCTTCGCGTCTGATGATGCCGCTCAGTTTTGCCGGGCTTATCAGTGGGATGATGACGCTGGTCGCCACCCCCCCCAACCTGGTGGTCAACAGCGAATTACTGCGCGAAGGGTTACACGGTTTTAGCTTCTTTAGCGTTACGCCGATTGGTCTGGTGGTCCTGGTGCTTGGGATCATCTATATGCTGCTGATGCGCTTCATGCTCAAAAGCGAGACGCCGGGGCAGCACCGTGAAGGGTGGAAGCGGCGAACTTTTCGCGATTTAATTAAAGAGTATCGTCTGGCTGGACGCGCCCGTCGTCTTGCTATTCGTCCGGGTTCTCCGCTGGTGGGGCAGCGTCTGGACGACCTGAAATTGCGCGAGCGCTACGGCGCAAACGTCATTGGCGTGGAGCGCTGGCGGCGTTTTCGGCGCGTGATCGTCAATGTGAATGGTGTGTCAGAATTTCGCGCCCGCGACGTGTTACTGATCGATATGTCGACGGCCGAGGTGGATCTCCGTCAGTTTTGCAGCGAGCAATTGCTAGAGCCGATGGTGCTGCGTGGGGAGTATTTTTCCGACCAGGCACTGGATGTCGGGATGGCAGAGATTTCGTTGATCCCTGAATCAGAGTTAATCGGCAAATCGGTTCGGGAAATGGCTTTTCGTACACGTCACGGTCTGAATATTGTGGGTCTGAAACGTGATGGCGTTGCGATGGAAGGTGCGGTGGTCGATGAACCGTTGCTGATGGGCGATATTATTCTGGTGGTGGGAAACTGGAAGCAGATAAGCCTGCTGGGGCAACAGGGGCGTGACTTTGTGGTGCTCAACATGCCGGAGGAGGTCAGCGAGGCTTCACCGGCGCATAGCCAGGCGCCGCATGCGATTTTTTGTCTGGTGCTGATGGTAGCCCTGATGCTGACAGATGAAATCCCTAACCCTGTCGCCGCCATTATCGCCTGTCTGTTGATGGGTAAGTTTCGCTGCATTGACGCAGAAAGCGCCTATAAATCCATTCACTGGCCGAGCATCATCCTGATTGTCGGCATGATGCCTTTTGCACTGGCGTTGCAAAAAACCGGCGGTGTCGATCTGGTGGTGAAAGGATTGATGGACGTTGGGGGCGGGTACGGTCCGTATATGATGCTGGCCTGCCTGTTTGTCATGTGTGCCAGCATCGGACTATTTATTTCTAATACCGCGACAGCTGTGCTGATGGCACCCATTGCGCTGGCGGCGGCGAAGTCTATGGGCGTTTCGCCGTATCCTTTTGCGATGGTGATTGCGATGGCGGCATCCGCGGCCTTCATGACGCCAGTATCGTCACCGGTCAATACGCTGGTTCTGGGGCCGGGGAACTACAGCTTCAGCGACTTTGTGAAACTGGGTGTGCCGTTTACCGTCATCGTGATGGTGGTATGTGTGGTGATGATACCGATGCTGTTTCCGTTCTGATTTTGTGTCGCGTTGCCGGATGGCGCTGGGGCCATCCGGCAACGGTTATAGCGGAGAATCCTGGCTAATCTCATCCAGAGATAAATGGAAGCTTGGCACAAACACATCCATAAAATAGTCCATCTCTTCGCTGCGGCGTGATTCCAGCGTTTTTTCCAGACGCGCTTTTGCCAGCAAAAATTCATTGTTGCCTGCAGACAACTCTTCCAGACACTTCAGATACGCGCACAGCGCATCTGCTTGTTTAACAATCGATTTTTCTTCTTCGCTGTAGGCTTGTTCATCGATCAGCGGCTCGAAAATATCACGTAGTTCCTCAGGCACCATATCGACCAGTTTCTGCTGAGCGATTTTCTCAATGGCTTTGTATTCCTGCGCAATCTGCGAGTTAAAGTATTTGACCGGAGTAGGCAGATCGCCTGTCAGGACCTCAGAGGCATCGTGATACATTGCCAACAGAGCAATACGTTCCGCATTGACCTGACCTGCAAATTTACGGTTTTTAATGGCGGCCAGCGCATGGGCGACCATGGCAACCTGCAGGCTGTGTTCGGAGACGTTTTCCGTGCGTACATTACGCATTAGCGGCCAGCGGTTAATGAGTTTGAGGCGGGAGAGGTGGGCAAAAAAATGGCTCTGCTTCATAGTGACCTTTTCATCATGACAACCTGGAGGTCATTTTGCGCAGAGAAGGCGGCCGGATGCAAATACCGGCAGCCAATTTCAGATGGTGGCCTTAAGCCTGGTGATAACCCGACAGGAAACGCTCAAATTTACTGAGCGACATCTCAATGTCGTCAATACGTGGCAGCGTCACGATGCGGAAGTGATCCGGCCATGGCCAGTTGAACGCGCTTCCCTGAACCAGCAGCACTTTTTCCTGCAACAGGAAATCGAGCACCATTTTCTGGTCGTCATGAATATTAAAGCGTTTTGCATCAATTTTCGGGAACATATACAGCGCGCCACGCGGTTTCACGCAGGAAACACCGGGAATATCATTAATCAATTCCCATGCGCGGTTACGCTGTTCATAAAGGCGTCCGCCGGGCATGATAAATTCGCTAATGCTCTGGTATCCGCCTAATGCGGTTTGAATGGCGTGCTGCGCTGGCACGTTTGCGCACAGACGCATTGACGCCAGCATCTCCAGGCCTTCGATATACCCCTTCGCATGTTTCTTCGGCCCGTTCAGAACCATCCAGCCCTGACGGAATCCAGCCACACGATAGGTCTTGGACAAGCCGTTAAAGGTGATCGTTAGCAGATCCGGCGCCAGCGCGGCGATGGAATGGTGCTCGGCGTCATCGTAGAGAATTTTGTCGTAAATTTCGTCGGCAAAAATAATGAGATTATGCTGGCGAGCAATCTCAACAATTTCCATCAGCAGCTCTTTGGAATAAACGGCGCCGGTGGGGTTGTTGGGGTTGATGATGACAATACCACGGGTGCGCGGCGTAATTTTGGCGCGGATATCATCAAGGTCTGGGAACCAGTCAGAAGATTCATCACAAAGGTAATGTACCGCTTTGCCACTTGAAAGCGAAACCGCCGCCGTCCACAACGGATAGTCGGGCGCTGGCACCAGCATTTCATCCCCGCTGTTCAGCAACGCTTGCATTGCCTGAACGATAAGCTCAGATACGCCGTTACCAATATAAATATCTTCTACGGTGACATCGCGTATTCCGCGAGCCTGGTAATGCTGCATAATCGCTTTACGGGCAGAGTAGAGACCTTTTGAGTCGCAATATCCTTGCGCCGTTGGCAAATTACGGATGACATCAACCAGAATCTCATCAGGCGCTTCAAACCCAAAAGGCGCGGGATTGCCAATGTTCAGTTTCAGAACTTTATTGCCTTCTTCTTCCAGACGTTTTGCTTCTTTCAGAACCGGGCCGCGGATGTCGTAACAGACGTTATCTAATTTGCTGGATTTTTCAATAGGGGACATGAATCTTGACCTTTTAGCTGTTATCGCCACTCCCTGCCGTGGAAGTCAGCACGGAACAATGTACTCCCACGACGGTGAGTTTTGAAGGGTCTACAGTAGAAGATTTTGCCAATGGGTGGCGCATGAATGTGCTGTTAATGACTTTATGGATGCTGATTTGTTAGTTTTATATTTGTTAGAGTCATTATTATATAGAATATAATTCTTTGTGACTGCGCAAATTTTGGTGTTTTGTGTTGTTAAAAAATAATCTATTTTTGCGTAGGATCGCGTTCTCAGCAGAGCTCCTGCAGGTAAATAATTCGTAAATACTGAAAGCTTGCAATGCGCGACTGTTATAAATGTGTTCGATGGGCTTGAGGGTGTGAATCTATTGTTAAGTAGAATTAATGAATACTGTGTTTATTAATTAATTATTATTTAATATTTAAAAAGCATTTACCGAAGGCATTAATAATAAAGAATACTTTGATCAGCATAACATAACTTTGCATCAGATTAATCGCATTAAGGCTTATAAATAATGCGGTTTTAGGTTAAGATAACCATGAAAAATGGCGCGAAGGTTATGATTTCTGCTATTAGGCAAGAGATGCTTTAATAACTAACTCATTGCGCAACTTGCTTTTTTTGTGTCTGCGAGAGTACGTTAACTATTCTTACATTTACCATGCTTACACGTTTAACATTAGCAAGAAACCACGAGCATCTAATAGATACGACGCTTTTTAACGATATATATTTTAGTATATATCGGATAGGGGGTCATGTTGTCAGCAACGTGATATTCCCTCTTACTTCGCTCAGTGACACCAGAGTGATACTGCCAGGGAGGGACATTACAAATGGAGTTGTTTGTTTCCGAATACACAGCATTAGCCCGCTCAGCTCAGTATGAGCCGCCAGTAAGTGAAAAATTATGATAAATGCAAATCGTCCGATCATTAATCTCGACCTCGATCTGCTGAGAACGTTTGTTGCTGTTGCGGATCTGAACACCTTCGCGGCTGCAGCTGCGGCAGTATGCCGTACGCAGTCTGCGGTCAGTCAGCAAATGCAACGCCTTGAGCAGCTCGTAGGAAAGGAATTGTTCGCCCGACATGGTCGTAACAAGCTTTTGACTGAACACGGTATCCAACTTCTGGGATATGCCCGAAAAATTCTGCGTTTTAATGATGAAGCCTGTTCATCATTAATGTTCAGTAATCTTCAGGGGGTATTAACAATCGGCGCTTCCGATGAATCTGCCGATACGATACTGCCTTTTTTACTCAATCGCATCAGTTCGGTTTATCCGAAACTTGCACTGGACGTCAGGGTGAAGCGTAACGCCTTTATGGTCGATATGCTGAAGTCGCAGGAAGTGGATCTGATTGTGACCACCAATCGACCTGGCGCTTTCGACTGCCTTAACCTGCGCACATCACCCACTCACTGGTACTGTGCCGCAGAGTATGTGCTGCAAAAAGGCGAGCCGATTCCGTTAGTGTTGCTGGATGATCCCAGTCCGTTTCGTGACATCGTGCTGGCAACATTGAATGCGGCGAACATCCCGTGGCGTCTGGCGTATGTTGCGTCGACACTACCGGCAGTTCGTGCGGCGGTGAAGGCCGGATTAGGGATCACCGCGCGTCCAGTCGAGATGATGAGTCCGGATCTGCGCGTGTTGAGCGCAGTGGATGGACTACCGCCGTTGCCTGACACGGAATACCTGCTGTGTCGCGATCCTGCCAGCCAGAACGAACTCGCTCAGATTATCTATCAGGCGATGGACAGCTATCAGAATCCCTGGCAGTACTCGCAGTTTACCCCGGAAGGGGGAGATGATTCTCTGATGGTTGAAGGTGACTTCGAGTAACGCGCCACCTAAAAACGTTATTAATTGTAAGTGTAAAAAAGAACCGCTGGTGATGAAAAATCACTCAGTGGTTCTTTTTTTGTACAAATTGCCAGAAATGGCATTCGAAACTGAAATAAAGTCTCATTAAATCAGTTGGTAAAGATTATTTTTCAGTATTGCGCATAAAATACGCACCTGGGGCTTGAGTTTCTGCCAATGTTAAAAAACTAGAGAAATTGTTGCTGTTTTTTAGGGTGAATTAACAAAAGCGTGTCACAGATCAAGAAAATACTCCTATTTAGGGGGAGGCATCTGCACGAATTCCTGTCAAAATAGAGGCGCATTAACTCTTTAACCTCACAACGGACACGATTCAACAAAGTTAAAGCCGACTGGCGATGCGATCGAAATCAGTCATAACGGCATTAAATGTTAACCAAGTTGTCTTGATGTGAATTAATGTGAGGTAACTTTTGTTAAAGTTGACAAAAGGTTATAGAAAGGAGTAAAAAACCACATCAATTAGCTGTTTAATCATTTTCTACAGTTATTGTAGGGTTTTTTTTATTCCTCCCCATGAATCGATGTGGCGTTCATCTGCCGAAAAGAGCAGAGAATTTGGCGCTACTTTTGATGAGTAAGCAATGAGTATGTCAACATCCACTGAAATCATCGCTCATCACTGGGCATTCGCTATCTTTCTTATTGTTGCCATTGGACTGTGCTGCCTGATGCTCGTCGGCGGTTGGTTTTTAGGCGGTCGCGCACGCGCGAGGTCGAAAAACGTTCCGTTCGAATCAGGTATTGACTCAGTTGGCTCCGCCCGCTTGCGCCTGTCTGCCAAGTTTTATCTGGTAGCCATGTTCTTCGTTATCTTCGACGTTGAAGCGCTGTATCTGTTCGCATGGTCAACTTCTATCCGCGAGAGCGGCTGGATTGGCTTTGTGGAAGCTGCAATTTTTATTTTTGTGTTACTGGCAGGTCTGGTTTATCTGGTGCGTATTGGCGCGCTGGACTGGACGCCCGCGCGTTCACGCCGCGAGCGTATGAACCCGGAAACGAACAGTATCGCTAATCGTCAACGCTAACCGCGAGGCATTAAGATGGATTATACGCTCACCCGCATAGATCCTAACGGTGAGAATGACCGTTACCCCCTGCAAAAACAGGAGATCGTAACCGACCCCCTGGAGCAAGAAGTTAACAAAAACGTGTTCATGGGCAAACTGCATGACATGGTTAACTGGGGCCGTAAGAACTCAATTTGGCCGTACAACTTCGGCCTTTCCTGCTGCTACGTAGAGATGGTGACCTCGTTCACCGCCGTGCATGACGTGGCGCGCTTTGGTGCGGAAGTACTGCGTGCTTCGCCGCGTCAGGCTGACCTGATGGTGGTTGCGGGAACCTGCTTCACCAAAATGGCGCCAGTCATTCAGCGTCTTTATGACCAGATGCTGGAGCCGAAGTGGGTTATCTCCATGGGCGCATGTGCCAACTCTGGTGGTATGTACGATATTTACTCGGTGGTTCAGGGCGTTGATAAGTTTATCCCGGTGGATGTGTACATCCCGGGATGCCCGCCGCGCCCGGAAGCGTATATGCAGGCGCTGATGCTGCTGCAGGATTCCATTGGCAAAGAACGTCGTCCGCTCTCCTGGGTGGTTGGCGATCAGGGCGTTTATCGCGCCAATATGCAGTCAGAGCGCGAACGTAAACGCGGCGAACGCATTGCAGTAACGAATCTTCGTACACCAGACGAGATTTAATTTGCGCCTGTCGGCAGCCGAACTTCGCTCATCACTACATAAATAGCGCGAAGCACTGCCGACCACCACGGACCATTTGCAATGGTGAACAATATGACCGACTTAACCGCGCAAGACGCCGCATGGCAAACCCGGGATCATCTGGATGACCCGGTTATTGGCGAACTGCGCAACCGTTTTGGGCCGGATGCCTTTACCGTTCAGGCGACCCGCACCGGAGTACCCGTTGTTTGGGTTAAACGCGAACAATTGCTGGAAGTTGGCGATTTCTTAAAGAGACTGCCAAAACCTTACGTCATGCTGTTTGACTTACATGGCATGGACGAGCGTCTGCGCACACACCGTGACGGGTTACCCGCCGCGGATTTTTCCGTTTTCTATCACCTGATCTCCATTGAACGCAATCGCGACATCATGCTCAAGGTGGCGTTGTCTGAAAACGACCTGCGTGTGCCGACCTTCACCAAACTGTTCCCCAACGCCAACTGGTATGAGCGTGAGACCTGGGAAATGTTTGGTATCGATATCGAAGGTCACCCGCACCTGACGCGACTGCTGATGCCGCATACCTGGCAGGGCCATCCGCTGCGTAAAGACTACCCGGCGCGTGCGACCGAATTCGATCCGTTTGAGCTGACCAAAGCCAAGCAGGATCTGGAAATGGAATCGCTGACCTTTAAGCCAGAAGATTGGGGAATGAGTCGCGGTACCAACAACGAGGACTTCATGTTCCTCAACCTCGGTCCGAACCACCCGTCTTCCCACGGTGCATTCCGTATTGTGCTTCAGCTTGACGGCGAAGAGATCGTCGACTGCGTACCCGACATCGGCTACCACCACCGTGGCGCTGAAAAGATGGGCGAACGTCAGTCCTGGCACAGCTACATTCCGTACACTGACCGAATCGAGTACCTCGGCGGTTGCGTCAACGAAATGCCTTACGTGCTGGCCGTTGAAAAACTGGCGGGGATTACCGTGCCGGATCGCGTCAACGTGATCCGCGTGATGCTTTCCGAACTGTTCCGCATCAACAGCCACCTGCTGTATATCTCGACGTTTATTCAGGACGTCGGCGCGATGACTCCCGTGTTCTTCGCCTTTACCGACCGTCAGAAAATCTATGACGTGGTAGAAGCGATCACCGGTTTCCGTATGCACCCGGCCTGGTTCCGTATCGGCGGTGTTGCTCACGACCTGCCGCGTGGCTGGGACAAACTGTTGCGTGACTTCCTCGACTGGATGCCGAAGCGCCTCGATTCTTATGAGAAAGCCGCGCTGCGTAACACCATCCTGAAAGGTCGTTCGCAGGGCGTTGCCGCTTACGGCAAGAAAGAAGCGCTGGACTGGGGTTGTACCGGTGCTGCGCTGCGCGCGACCGGGGTTGACTTCGACGTGCGTAAATCACGTCCGTACTCTGGCTACGAAAACTTCGACTTTGAAGTACCGGTTGGCGGTGGTGTTTCCGACTGCTATACCCGCGTCATGTTGAAAGTAGAAGAGTTGCGTCAGAGTCTGCGCATCCTTGAGCAGTGCCTCAATAACATGCCGGAAGGCCCGTTCAAAGCGGATCACCCGCTGACCACGCCGCCGCCGAAAGAGCGCACGCTACAACATATCGAAACCCTGATCACTCACTTCCTGCAAGTGTCGTGGGGCCCGGTGATGCCGGCGAACGAGTCCTTCCAGATGGTGGAAGCGACCAAGGGTATCAACAGTTACTACCTGACCAGCGATGGCAGCACCATGAGCTACCGTACGCGTATCCGTACCCCGAGTTTTGCGCACCTGCAGCAGATCCCGGTGGCGGTTCGCGGCAGCCTGGTGTCCGACCTGATCGTCCATCTGGGTAGTATCGATTTTGTTATGTCAGATGTGGACCGCTAATTATGCACGAGAATCAACAACCACAAACCGAGGCTTTTGAGCTGAGTGCGGCAGAGCGTGAAGCCATTGAGCACGAGAAGCACCACTACGAAGACCCGCGTGCGGCGTCCATTGAAGCGCTGAAAATCGTTCAGAAACAGCGTGGCTGGGTGCCGGATGGCGCGATCTATGCGATCGCTGACGTGCTGGGTATTCCGGCCAGCGACGTCGAAGGCGTTGCGACGTTCTACAGCCAGATCTTCCGCCAGCCGGTCGGTCGCCATGTGATCCGCTATTGCGACAGCGTGGTGTGCCATATCAACGGCTACCAGGGGATCCAGGCCGCGCTCGAGAAAAAGCTCGACATCAAGCCGGGGCAGACGACTTTTGACGGTCGCTTTACGCTGCTGCCGACCTGCTGTCTGGGGAACTGCGACAAAGGGCCGAACATGATGATCGATGACGATACTCATGCTCACCTGACCCCGGAAGGCATTCCTGAATTACTGGAGCGGTATAAATGAAAAACATTATCCGTACTCCCGAAACGCATCCGCTGACCTGGCGTCTGCGCGATGACAACCAGCCGGTATGGCTGGATGAATACCGCAGCAAGAACGGCTACGAAGGTGCGCGTAAAGCGCTGACCGGTCTCTCTCCGGACGAGATCGTCAACCAGGTGAAAGACGCTGGCCTGAAAGGGCGCGGCGGCGCAGGCTTTTCCACGGGTCTGAAGTGGAGCCTGATGCCAAAAGACGAATCCATGAACATCCGTTACCTGCTGTGTAACGCCGATGAAATGGAGCCGGGTACCTATAAAGACCGTCTGCTGATGGAACAGCTGCCGCACCTGCTGGTGGAAGGCATGCTGATCTCCGCGTTTGCGCTGAAAGCGTACCGGGGTTACATCTTCCTGCGCGGTGAATACATTGAAGCGGCAGTGAATCTGCGCCGCGCCATTGCCGAAGCGACCGAAGCGGGTCTGCTCGGCAAAAATATTATGGGCACCGGCTTTGACTTCGAGCTGTTTGTCCATACCGGGGCAGGGCGTTATATCTGCGGTGAAGAAACCGCGCTTATCAACTCCCTCGAAGGTCGTCGCGCTAACCCACGCTCCAAGCCGCCGTTCCCGGCAAGCTCCGGTGCATGGGGCAAACCAACCTGCGTCAACAACGTCGAAACGTTGTGTAACGTCCCGGCGATCCTCGATCACGGCGTGGAGTGGTATCAGAACATTTCGAAGAGCAAAGATGCGGGCACCAAGCTGATGGGCTTCTCCGGTCGCGTGAAGAATCCGGGACTGTGGGAGTTACCGTTTGGCACCACCGCGCGTGAGATCCTCGAAGATTATGCTGGCGGTATGCGCGATGGCCTGAAGTTCAAAGCCTGGCAGCCGGGCGGCGCAGGTACTGACTTCCTGACCGAAGCACATCTCGACTTGCCGATGGAATTCGAAAGCATCGGGAAAGCGGGAAGCCGTCTGGGAACCGCGCTGGCGATGGCCGTTGACCATGAAATTGGCATGGTTGGCCTGGTGCGTAACCTGGAAGAGTTCTTTGCCCGTGAATCGTGTGGCTGGTGTACGCCGTGCCGCGATGGCCTGCCGTGGAGCGTAAAAATTCTGCGTGCGCTGGAGCGTGGCGAAGGCCAGCCGGGGGATATCGAGACACTTGAGCAACTGTGTCGTTTCCTCGGTCCGGGGAAAACCTTCTGTGCGCACGCGCCAGGTGCGGTTGAACCTTTGCAGAGCGCCATTAAATATTTCCGCGAAGAATTCGAAGCCGGCATCAAGCAGTCGTTCAGCAATACCCATGCGATTGGTGGTATTCAGCCGAACCTGCTGAAAGAGCGCTGGTAATTTCAGGGGTAACCCTGGATCGCGATATGAATTTCGATTAACGCTCAGTCACAGACTGAGCCAACTGGAAGCATGCTGACTATGGCTACGATTCATGTAGACGGCAAAGAATATGAGGTCAATGGCTCAGACAACCTGTTACAGGCATGTCTGTCCCTCGGCCTTGATATTCCGTACTTTTGCTGGCACCCGGCGCTGGGAAGCGTCGGTGCTTGCCGCCAGTGTGCGGTGAAGCAATATCAAAACGCGGAAGACACGCGTGGTCGCCTGGTGATGTCTTGTATGACACCGGCCACCGAAGGCACCTTTATCTCTATTGACGACGAAGAAGCGAAACAGTTCCGTGAAAGCGTGGTCGAGTGGTTGATGACAAACCACCCGCACGACTGCCCGGTTTGTGAAGAAGGCGGTAACTGCCATCTTCAGGATATGACCGTGATGACCGGCCATAACTTCCGTCGCTATCGTTTCACCAAACGTACTCACCGTAATCAGGATTTGGGGCCGTTCATCTCTCACGAAATGAACCGCTGCATCGCTTGCTACCGCTGCGTGCGTTACTACAAAGATTACGCTGATGGCGGCGATCTGGGCGTTTATGGCGCACACGACAACGTCTACTTCGGTCGCCCGGAAGACGGTACGCTTGAAAGCGAATTCTCCGGCAACCTGGTCGAAATCTGCCCGACCGGCGTCTTTACCGATAAAACGCACTCCGAGCGTTATAACCGTAAATGGGACATGCAGTTTGCGCCAAGCATCTGCCAGCAATGTTCCATCGGCTGTAACACCAGCCCGGGAGAGCGTTACGGCGAATTGCGTCGTATCGAAAACCGCTATAACGGGACCGTTAACCACTACTTCCTCTGCGACCGTGGTCGTTTTGGCTATGGTTACGTCAACCTGAAAGACCGTCCGCGTCAGCCGGTTCAGCGTCGTGGCGATGATCTGATCACGCTGAACGCCGAACAGGCGATGCAGGGTGCGGCGGACATTCTGCGTCAGTCGAAGAAAGTGATTGGTATCGGTTCTCCACGCGCCAGCGTAGAGAGCAACTTCGCGCTGCGTGAACTGGTGGGGGCGGAAAACTTCTATACCGGTATCGCTCACGGCGAACAGGAACGTCTGGAACTGGCGCTGAAAGTGCTGCAAGAAGGCGGCATTCATACCCCTGCGTTGCGTGATATCGAATCTTACGATGCCGTGCTGGTGCTGGGTGAAGACATCACGCAGACCGGGGCGCGCGTTGCGCTGGCCGTGCGTCAGGCCGTGAAGGGTAAAGCACGTGAAATGGCAGCAGCACAGAAAGTAGCTGACTGGCAGATTGCGGCCATCCTTAACATCGGTCAACGTGCGAAGCATCCGCTGTTCGTCACTAACGTCGATAACACCCGTCTGGATGATATTGCGGCGTGGACTTACCGTGCGCCGGTCGAAGATCAGGCTCGCTTAGGTTTTGCTATTGCTCATGCGCTTGATAATAGCGCGCCGGCAGTGGACGGAATCGATCGCGATCTGCAAAACAAAATTGATGTGATCGTTCAGGCATTGGCCGGCGCGAAAAAACCATTGATTATCTCCGGCACCAACGCCGGTAGCGCGGAAGTGATTCAGGCGGCTGCCAACGTGGCAAAAGCACTGAAAGGCCGTGGCGCTGACGTCGGTATCACCATGATTGCCCGTTCCGTGAACAGCATGGGCCTCGGCATGATTGGCGGTGGTTCGCTTGACGACGCGTTAACCGAACTGGAAACCGGTCGTGCTGACGCCGTCGTGGTACTGGAAAACGACCTGCATCGCCATGCTTCGGCCATTCGCGTCAACGCTGCGCTGGCAAAAGCGCCGCTGGTGATGGTGGTTGACCATCAGCGTACGGCGATTATGGACAGTGCCCACCTGGTACTCTCCGCAGCAAGCTTTGCTGAAAGCGACGGTACCGTTATCAACAACGAAGGCCGTGCACAGCGTTTCTTCCAGGTGTATGACCCGGCGTACTACGAAGCCAACACCGTCATGCTGGAAAGCTGGCGCTGGCTGCACTCGCTGCACAGTACTGTACGTAACCGTGAAGTCGACTGGACGCAGCTTGACCACGTCATCGATGCTGCGATTGCTGCACTGCCGCAGCTGGCGGGTATCAAAGATGCCGCGCCGGACGCGACTTTCCGCGTGAAGGGTCAGAAACTGGCGCGTGAGCCGCACCGTTACAGCGGTCGTACCGCGATGCGCGCCGACATTAGCGTTCACGAACCGCGTCAGCCGCAGGATAAAGACACCATGTTTGCCTTCTCAATGGAAGGGAACAACCAGCCGGATGCACCGCGTTCGCAGATTCCATTTGCCTGGGCACCAGGCTGGAACTCCCCGCAGGCATGGAACAAATTCCAGGCTGAAGTGGGCGGGAAACTGCGTCATGGCGATCCGGGCGTTCGCCTGATCGAGGCCTCTGAGGGTGGTCTGGAGTATTTCACGACCGTTCCGGCAGGTTTCCAGGCAGAAGAGGGTAAATGGCGTATCGCACCGTACTACCATCTGTTTGGTAGCGACGAGATGTCACAGCGTTCTCCGGTCTTCCAGAGCCGTATGCCGCAACCGTACATCAAACTCAACCCGGCCGATGCCGCGAAGTTGGGAGTGAATGCCGGTACGCACGTCTCCTTTAGTTATGATGGCAACACGGTCACGCTGCCGGTTGAAATCGCTGAAGGACTGACGGCAGGGCAGGTCGGTTTGCCGATGGGTATGCCGGGCATTGCGCCAGTGCTGGCGGGCGCGCGTCTTGAGGATCTGCAGGAGGCACAACAATGAGTTGGATTACACCGGATCTGATTGAGATCCTGCTGAGCATTCTCAAAGCGGTGGTGATCCTGCTGGTGGTGGTCACCTGCGGGGCATTCATGAGCTTTGGCGAACGTCGCCTGCTGGGTCTGTTCCAGAACCGTTATGGACCAAACCGTGTTGGCTGGGGCGGTTCGCTCCAGCTGGTCGCGGACATGATCAAAATGTTCTTTAAAGAAGACTGGATCCCGAAATTCTCGGATCGCGTCATCTTTACGCTGGCGCCAATGATCGCCTTTACCTCGCTGCTGCTGGCCTTTGCCATTGTGCCGGTCAGCCCAGGCTGGGTGGTTGCGGATCTGAACATCGGGATTCTGTTCTTCCTGATGATGGCGGGGCTGGCGGTCTACGCGGTGCTGTTTGCCGGCTGGTCGAGCAACAACAAATACTCGCTGCTGGGTGCGATGCGTGCCTCTGCGCAGACCCTGAGTTATGAAGTGTTCCTGGGACTTTCCCTGATGGGCGTAGTGGCGCAAGCCGGTTCATTTAACATGACCGACATCGTCAATAACCAGGCTGATATCTGGAACGTTATCCCGCAGTTCTTTGGTTTTATCACCTTTGCCATCGCGGGCGTGGCGGTGTGTCACCGTCACCCATTTGACCAACCGGAAGCCGAGCAGGAACTGGCTGATGGTTACCACATTGAATATTCCGGTATGAAGTTCGGTCTGTTCTTCGTGGGGGAGTACATCGGTATCGTCACCATTTCTGCGCTGATGGTTACCCTGTTCTTCGGTGGCTGGCATGGCCCGTTCTTACCGCCATTCGTCTGGTTTGCGCTGAAAACCGCATTCTTCATGATGATGTTCATTTTGATTCGCGCGTCATTACCTCGTCCTCGTTATGACCAGGTGATGTCCTTCGGCTGGAAGATCTGCCTGCCGCTGACGCTTGTCAACTTGCTGGTAACGGCGGCTGTCATTCTCTGGCAGGCGCAATAAGGGGCGAAAAGACCATGACCTTAAAAGAATTGTTCGTAGGCTTCGGCACCCAGGTACGCAGTATCTGGATGATCGGCCTGCATGCGTTCGCCAAACGCGAAACGCAGATGTACCCGGAAGAACCGGTCTATCTACCACCCCGTTTCCGTGGCCGTATCGTACTGACGCGCGACCCGGACGGCGAAGAACGCTGTGTTGCCTGTAACCTGTGTGCGGTAGCTTGCCCGGTAGGCTGTATCTCTCTGCAAAAAGCAGAGACCAAAGATGGTCGTTGGTATCCGGAGTTTTTCCGCATCAACTTCTCACGCTGCATTTTTTGCGGACTGTGTGAAGAAGCCTGTCCGACAACGGCAATTCAGCTCACGCCAGATTTCGAACTGGGTGAGTACAAGCGCCAGGATCTGGTTTACGAGAAAGAGGATCTGCTGATCTCCGGTCCGGGCAAATACCCGGAATATAACTTCTACCGGATGGCAGGTATGGCAATCGACGGCAAAGATAAGGGCGAAGCAGAGAACGAAGCCAAGCCTATCGACGTCAAGAGCCTGTTACCGTAAGGAGAGGGGCAATGGAGTTCGCTTTTTATATTTGTGGGCTGGTAGCCATTCTCGCGACCTTGCGAGTGATCACCCACACCAATCCGGTGCATGCGTTGCTGTATCTGATTATTTCGCTGCTGGCGATTTCCGGGGTGTTCTTCTCGCTGGGGGCTTACTTCGCGGGTGCGCTGGAAATTATCGTCTACGCAGGCGCCATCATGGTGCTGTTCGTGTTCGTGGTAATGATGCTCAACCTGGGCGGTTCCGAAATCGAACAGGAACGTCAATGGCTGAAACCTCAGGTATGGATTGGTCCGGCGATTCTGTCGGCCGTCATGCTGGTGGTCATTGTGTATGCCATTCTGGGTGTTAATGACCAGGGTATCGACGGTACGCCGATTAGCGCGAAAGCGGTCGGTATCTCTCTGTTCGGACCTTACGTACTGGCGGTTGAACTGGCTTCCATGCTGCTGCTGGCGGGTCTGGTTGTGGCCTTCCACGTCGGTCGCGAAGAGCGTGCAGGCGAAGTGCTGAGCAACCGCACTGAAGACCGTGCGAAAAGAAAAACGGAGGAGCACGCATGATCCCCTTACAACATGGACTGATCCTCGCTGCGATTTTATTCGTTCTGGGCTTAACCGGTCTGGTTATCCGCCGCAATCTGCTGTTTATGCTGATCGGTCTGGAAATCATGATTAACGCTTCCGCGCTGGCCTTTGTGGTCGCCGGTAGCTACTGGGGCCAGACCGATGGTCAGGTGATGTACATTCTCGCCATCAGCCTTGCGGCTGCTGAAGCGAGTATCGGACTTGCGCTGTTACTGCAACTGCATCGCCGTCGCCAGAACCTGAACATCGATTCAGTAAGTGAGATGCGTGGATGAACATGCTTGCCTTAACCATTATTCTGCCATTGATTGGCTTTGTACTACTGGCGTTCTCTCGCGGTCGCTGGTCGGAAAACCTCTCCGCTACCGTGGGCGTAGGCTCCATTGGTCTGGCTGCGCTGGTGACAGTGTTAGTCGGCATGGACTTCTTCGCGAACGGTCAGCAAGCGTATAGCGTCCCGCTGTGGACCTGGATGTCGGTCGGCAACTTCAACATTGGTGTTAACCTGGTACTGGATGGTCTCTCCCTGACCATGCTGTCGGTGGTCACCGGTGTAGGCTTCCTGATCCACATGTTTGCGTCCTGGTATATGCGCGGTGAAGAGGGTTACTCTCGCTTCTTCGCCTACACCAACCTGTTTATCGCCAGCATGGTTATCCTGGTGCTGGCCGATAACCTGCTGTTGATGTACCTCGGCTGGGAAGGCGTGGGCCTGTGCTCCTATCTGCTGATCGGTTTCTACTACACCGATCCGAAGAATGGCGCGGCTGCGATGAAAGCGTTTGTCGTGACCCGTGTGGGTGACGTCTTCCTCGCCTTCGCGCTGTTCATTCTTTACAACGAACTGGGCACCCTGAACTTCCGCGAAATGGTGGAACTGGCGCCAGCGCACTTCGCCGCAGGCAACAACATGCTGACCTGGGCGACGTTGATGCTGCTGGGTGGTGCGGTCGGTAAATCTGCGCAGTTGCCGTTGCAAACATGGCTGGCAGACGCGATGGCAGGCCCAACGCCTGTTTCTGCGTTGATCCACGCCGCGACCATGGTAACCGCCGGTGTCTACCTGATTGCCCGTACTCACGGTCTGTTCCTGATGACCCCGGATATTCTGCATCTGGTGGGTATCGTCGGTGCGATAACGCTGGTGCTGGCAGGTTTCGCCGCGCTGGTGCAGACCGACATCAAACGTGTACTCGCTTACTCCACCATGAGCCAGATTGGCTACATGTTCCTGGCGCTGGGCGTTCAGGCGTGGGATGCGGCGATTTTCCACCTGATGACGCACGCCTTCTTTAAAGCGCTGCTGTTCCTGGCGTCCGGTTCGGTGATTCTGGCCTGCCATCACGAACAGAATATCTTCAAGATGGGTGGTCTGCGTAAATCCATTCCGCTGGTTTATCTCTGCTTCCTGGTAGGTGGCGCGGCGTTGTCGGCTCTGCCGCTGATCACTGCAGGCTTCTTCAGTAAGGATGAGATTCTGGCAGGTGCGATGGCCAACGGTCATATCAATCTGATGGTTGCAGGTCTGGTCGGTGCGTTCATGACCTCCTTGTATACCTTCCGTATGATTTTCATCGTGTTCCACGGTAAAGAACAAATTCACGCTCATGCAGGGAAGGGGATTACCCATCACTTGCCGCTGATTGTGCTGATGATCCTGTCCACCTTCGTTGGCGCGCTGATTGTGCCGCCGCTGCACGGTGTACTGCCGGCAACAACCGAGCTTGAGCACGGCCGCGTGATGACCCTGGAAATTACCTCTGGCGTCGTGGCGATTGTGGGCATTCTGATGGCGGCCTGGCTGTGGCTGGGTAAACGCACTCTGGTGACCTCGATTGCCAACAGCGCTCCGGGCCGTCTGCTGGGGACCTGGTGGTTTAACGCCTGGGGCTTCGACTGGTTGTACGACAAAGTGTTCGTGAAGCCGTTCATGGGTATCGCCTGGTTGCTGAAAAGCGACCCGCTGAACTCAATGATGAACATTCCGGCGATCCTTTCCCGCTTTGCAGGTAAAGGCCTGTTGTTCAGCGAGAACGGTTATCTGCGCTGGTATGTGGCGTCCATGAGCATTGGTGCGGTCGTGGTGCTGGCACTGTTGATGGTACTGCGTTGAGTTTGAGGATTGCGGTTGTTTTGCCCGGTGGCGCTAACGCTTACCGGGCCTACAAGACCGTAGGTCGGGTAAGCGCTAGCGCCACCCGACATTAAAACCACAATCCGAAGTGAATTTTCTGTTGTGAGAATTCGTTGAAAATCAGGTCCTGTTGGGACTTTAACAAGGAATAAAGATCGCCATGTTACTACCCTGGCTAATATTAATTCCCTTTATCGGTGGCTTCCTGTGCTGGCAGACCGAACGCTTTGGCGTGAAGGTGCCGCGCTGGATCGCGCTGGTAACCATGGGACTGACGCTGGCGCTTGGTCTGCAACTGTGGTTGCAGGGCGGCTATTCACTGACGCAATCCGCTGGCATTCCGCAGTGGCAGTCTGAGTTCGTGCTGCCGTGGATCCCGCGCTTTGGCATCTCAATCCATCTGGCCATTGACGGTCTGTCGCTGCTGATGGTGGTGCTGACCGGTCTGCTGGGTGTTCTGGCGGTACTGTGTTCCTGGAATGAAATCGAAAAATACCAGGGCTTCTTCCACCTGAACCTGATGTGGATCCTTGGCGGCGTTATCGGCGTGTTCCTTGCCATCGACATGTTCCTGTTCTTCTTCTTCTGGGAAATGATGCTGGTGCCGATGTACTTCCTGATCGCGCTGTGGGGGCATAAAGCTTCTGACGGTAAAACGCGTATCACGGCGGCCACCAAGTTCTTCATCTATACCCAGGCGAGCGGTCTGGTGATGTTGATTGCCATCCTGGCGCTGGTGTTTGTGCACTACAAAGCCTCGGGCGTCTGGACCTTCAACTATGAAGAGCTGCTGAATACCCCGATGTCCCACGGTGTGGAATATCTGCTGATGCTGGGCTTCTTCATCGCCTTTGCGGTCAAAATGCCGGTGGTTCCGCTGCACGGCTGGTTGCCGGACGCGCACTCCCAGGCACCGACTGCAGGTTCCGTTGACCTGGCGGGGATTTTGCTGAAAACCGCGGCCTACGGTCTGCTGCGTTTCGCACTGCCGCTGTTCCCGAACGCGTCTGCGGAGTTCGCGCCAATCGCCATGTGGCTGGGTGTGATCGGTATTTTCTACGGCGCGTGGATGGCGTTCGCTCAATACGATATCAAACGTCTGATTGCTTACACCTCTGTTTCACACATGGGCTTCGTGCTGATTGCTATCTACACCGGCAACCAACTGGCGTACCAGGGGGCGGTTATCCAGATGATCGCGCACGGTCTGTCCGCTGCGGGTCTCTTTATTCTGTGTGGCCAGCTGTACGAACGTCTGCACACCCGTGATATGCGTATGATGGGCGGTTTGTGGGGCAAAATGAAATGGTTGCCTGCCCTGTCGATGTTCTTCGCGGTCTGTACGCTGGGTATGCCGGGCACCGGTAACTTCGTCGGCGAATTCATGATTCTGTTCGGCAGCTTCCAGGTGGTTCCGGTCATTACGGTGATCTCAACCTTTGGTCTGGTGTTTGCCTCTGTTTACTCGCTGGCGATGCTGCATCGCGCTTACTTCGGTAAAGCGAAAAGCCAGATTGCCAGCGTTGAACTGCCAGGGATGTCGCTGCGTGAGCTGTTTATCATCCTGTTGCTGGTCGTGCTTCTGGTACTGCTCGGCATCTATCCGCAGCCGATTCTGGATACCTCGCATTCAGCGATGGGCAACATCCAGCAGTGGTTTGTTAATTCCGTTACTACTACAAGGCCGTAAATCGCCATGACAATAACTCCACAACACCTGATTGCGCTGCTACCGCTGCTGATCGTCGGCTTGACGGTGGTGGTTGTGATGCTCTCCATTGCGTGGCGACGCAATCACTTCCTCAATGCCACGCTGTCGGTCATTGGGCTTAACGCCGCGCTGGTTTCGCTCTGGTTTGTTGGCCAGGCGGGCGCGATGGACGTGACGCCGCTGATGCGCGTCGATGGTTTCGCGATGCTCTACACCGGGATGGTCCTGCTGGCGAGCCTCGCCACCTGTACCTTTGCTTATCCGTGGCTGGAAGGCTATGACGATAACCGGGAAGAGTTCTACCTGCTGGTGCTGATTGCTGCGCTGGGTGGGATCCTGCTGGCCACCGCTAACCATCTGGCAGCGTTGTTCCTCGGTATCGAGCTTATCTCTCTGCCGCTGTTTGGCCTGGTGGGTTACGCGTTCCGTCAGAAACGTTCGCTGGAAGCCAGTATCAAATACACCATCCTGTCTGCCGCAGCGTCTTCATTCCTGCTGTTTGGTATGGCGCTGGTGTACGCGCAGTCCGGCAACCTGTCGTTTGTCGCACTGGGTAAGAGCCTGGGCGATGGGATGCTGAACGAGCCGCTGCTGCTGGCGGGCTTTGGCATGATGATTGTCGGCCTTGGCTTTAAACTCTCTCTGGTGCCGTTCCACCTGTGGACGCCAGACGTTTACCAGGGTGCGCCTGCGCCGGTTTCCACGTTCCTGGCGACGGCGAGCAAGATCGCTATCTTCGGCGTGGTGATGCGTCTGTTCCTGTACGCGCCGGTTGGCGACAGCGAAGCGGTACGTGTGGTGCTGGGCGTGATTGCCTTTGCCTCCATCATCTTCGGTAACCTGATGGCGCTGAGCCAGACCAACATCAAACGTCTGCTCGGTTACTCCTCTATCTCTCACCTCGGTTATCTGCTGGTGGCGTTGATTGCCCTGCAGAGCGGTGAGATGTCGATGGAAGCGGTCGGTGTTTATCTGGCCGGTTACCTGTTCAGCAGTCTCGGCGCGTTCGGCGTGGTGAGCCTGATGTCCAGCCCGTACCGTGGTCCGGATGCGGATTCACTGTTCTCCTACCGCGGTCTGTTCTGGCATCGTCCGATCCTCGCGGCCGTGCTGACGGTGATGATGCTGTCCTTGGCGGGCATCCCGATGACGCTGGGCTTTATCGGTAAATTCTACGTCCTTGCCGTCGGTGTCCAGGCTAACCTGTGGTGGCTGGTCGGTGGTGTAGTGATTGGTTCCGCGATTGGTTTGTACTACTACCTGCGCGTTGCCGTGAGCCTCTACCTGAGTGCGCCGCAGCAGCTTAACCGTGATGCGCCGTCAAACTGGCAGTACAGCGCGGGCGGTATCGTGGTACTGATCTCCGCGCTGCTGGTGCTGATTCTCGGTGTCTACCCGCAGCCGTTGATCAGCATTGTGCAGTTGGCCGCACCGCTGATGTAAGCGAAATGCAGAAACGAAAAAACCCGCCTCGGCGGGTTTTTTTATATCCGGAGTAAAATTAGCCAATCAACTGACGGCTCACCAGCGGGCCGCTGACGTTTTGCGCCGCGCGTTCCATTACCTCCTGAATCACCGATGACAGCTCATTAACTTCAAACTTCGCCACATAGCCATCGGCTTTCACTTTGCGCACATGGTCTTCGTTGGCGCTGCCGGAAAGCGACGAGTGGATCACCACCGGGATCTTCTTCAGCCGTTCGTCGGTTTTGATTTTACGGGTGAGGGTAAAACCGTCCATCTCCGGCATTTCGAGGTCGGTCAACACGAGGGCGATTTTCTCGCTAATCGGTTTGCCTTCCGCTTCGGCCTCTTTGGCCAGTTGCTGGATCTTCTCCCAGGCATCTTTACCGGTGATATGCATCTGATGCGGGATTTCCATGGCATTTAACCCTTTCTCCAGCATCGCGCGGGCCACTCTCGAATCTTCTGCGACGATCGCCACCGCCCCTGGCGTGATATTGAACTTATTGGTCTTCAGATGGGCGGCGCGCAAATCGTGATTTGACGGTACGATGTCATAGAGGATCTGCTCAACGTCGAGCACCAGCGCCAGGTTGTTGGTTTCTTTGTCTTCATCCAGACAGGCGATACTGGTGATATAGCGCCCATTGACGGCTTTCTCGGCGGTGTGAACCTGCTGCCAGTCCAGACGCATGATATTCTCGACAGACTCCACGGCGAATGCCTGAACACTGCGGGCATATTCGGTAATCAGCAGAATATTCAAACCGGTCTCGGGTTTACATCCGGCGACGGCCGGAAGGTCGATAACCGGGATCACCTGATCGCGAATATTTACCATACCTAAGAGGGGCGCTTTCATTCCGGCCGGGCGCGTAAACGTCGGCATGGGAACAATTTCGCGCAGCTTAAATACGTTGATGCCAAAAAGCTCTGATTTCTGTTCGTGCAGGGATGTCCCGAGACGAAACAACAGCAATTCAAAACGGTTGGACAGGGTCAGGTTCGCCCTGTCATCAATATCTTTCTGGAAATTGTCCATTCTGTCCTCAATGTGAAATCCAGCCTTGTCACTGTTATCGGCACGGAGGGCAAAAAATGGAGCGTTAAACCGTGAAAACGGCGAAATCGTAGGCCAGTTCGGTCGCAGGGAAAATCGCCTGGCACTCCGCCAGCATCCTGCGGCATCCTTCAGCATCATAGCGTGAACTTATATGGGTAATTACCAGGCGACCGACGCACGCCTCTTTCGCCAGCAGCGCAGCCTGTCGGGTTGAACTGTGTCCGCGGCTATTGGCTTTTTCTTCCATCGACGTCTCCAGCGTGGTTTCATGCACCATCACATCCACGCCTTTTGCCAGTTCGTATGCGCCGGCACAGGGAGCGGTATCACCGAAGATCGCCACGGATTTTCCCGCAACGGGTGCCGCGAGATAGTCCGCGCCGTGGATCCGTCGACCATCCTCCAGCACAACGCTTTTTCCGGCCTTCAAATCCTGAAAGTGGGGACCGGGCTTCACGCCTGCCGCCTTTAACGCTTTCGCATCCAGCGCGCCGGGTTTGTCGTGCTCTTCAACACGGTAGCCGTAGCATTCCAACGGATGTTCCAGCGTATACGCCGTCACTTTGCGTAAACCATCGTCCAGAATCTCACCGGCGGTGATTTCAATAATCTCCAGCGGGTAGTCGGTCCAGGAACCGCTGAGACGCAGCGCCGTTTCGGTAAATTCGCGCAGTCCCTTTGGCCCGTAAATCGTCAGCGGATGGGGATTGCCCGCCATCGACCGACTGCACAGTAAACCCGGTAAACCGAACAGATGATCGCCATGCAGGTGGCTGATGAAGATGCGTTCGAGTTTACCCGGATTAAACGCGGTGCTGAGCATCTGGTGCTGCGTGCCTTCGCCACAGTCAAACAGCCACAGCCCGGGCTGCGTAGGGTGCTGTAGATTCAGTAAGATCGCCGTCACATTGCGTGAGCGCGTAGGAACGCCTGCAGAAGTACCTAAGAAAATGAATTCCATCATTCCATTACACTTTTGAACAACATTCTGGCTAGTATAAAGCGAATACGACAAAGGAGCGCACAATGATCCACTGGCAAGATCTTCACCATTCTGAATTATCCGTCACCGCGCTCTACGCGCTGCTTAAATTGCGTTGCGCGGTGTTTGTGGTTGAACAGCAGTGCCCTTACCAGGATGTCGATGGCGACGATCTGGTGGGGGACAATCGCCATATTCTGGGTTGGCACAACGATGAGCTGGTCGCGTATGCGAGGATTCTGAAAAGTGACGACAACCTGGAGCCTGTGGTGATTGGCCGGGTGATTGTCAGTGAGGCGCTGCGTGGCGCAAAACTGGGTGAACAACTGATGACCCAGACGTTAACCTCTTGCGTTAACCACTGGCCGGAAAAGGCATTTTATCTGGGTGCGCAGGCGCATTTACAATCGTTCTATGGTCGTTTTGGATTTATCCCCGTGACCGGAGTCTATGACGAAGACGGTATTCCCCATATCGGCATGGCGCGGGAGCCCGGACAGGCGTAACCGGGCTCAGTTGTCTATAGTTAGCGGATACGTTAATCGCAAGGGAGAAGACAATGTCATTTCATTCTTATCATTCACGTATCGATGACGACATCGAATTTTTGAGCGAAACGCTGGAAGAAGTTCTGCGATCCTCGGGTGACCCTACCGATCAGAAATATGTCGAGCTCAAAGCGCGGGCGGAAGCGGCGGTGGAAGAGGTCAAAAATCGCGTGAGTCACGCATCAGATAGCTATTATTACCGGGCGAAACAGGCTGCCTACCTGGCGGATGACTATGTTCATGAAAGACCCTGGCAGGGAATTGGCGTGGGTGCGGCGGTTGGACTGGTGCTCGGATTACTGCTGGCGCGGCGTTAAATTCCGTCTTGTAGCCGGGATCGCATTTCCTCCCTAAACTGAGGTACTGCAATTTCTTTGCAGTACCCCGTATAATGTGAGGTTTTTAACAGGGAGAGGTCCGCGTGCATTCAATTACTACAGCGCTGGAAAATCTGATGCGTCAGTTGTCGCAAGAGATACCAGCGGCACCCGGAATTCGTGTTTTCGACGTTCCTTTTCCTCTAAACGATGCGTTTGACGCCCTCAGCTGGCTGGCAAGCCAGCCCATCTGGCCGCAATTTTACTGGCAGCAGCGCAATGGCGATGAAGAAGCTGCCGTGCTGGGCGCGGTGGCGACATTCCGCTCTCTGGACCTGGCGCAACAGTTTTTGCGCCTGCATGCGAACCATGCCGATCTGCGTATCTGGGGATTAAACGCGTTTGAGCCGCAGCGCGGGAACCTGGTGCTACCGCGCCTGGAATGGCGACGCTGTGGCGGATCTGCGACACTGCGCCTGCATCTCTACAGCGAGCATTCCCTGCGTGAAGATGCCGCAGACGCGGTTCGCTTTCTCTCATCACTGGTGAGCATTAAATCGCTGCCAGCGCTGCATTTGACCCTCACGGATGAAAAGCATTCGCCGGATAAAACCGGGTGGATGAATTTAATCCAGCTCGCCACCCGCACCATTGCTCAGGAACAGCTTGATAAAGTGGTCCTGGCGCGGGCGACGGATTTGCAGTTTTCCCGTCCGGTGAATGCCGCGGCGGTGATGGCATCAAGCCGCCGCCTGAACCTGAACTGCTACCACTTTTTCATGGCATTTTCTGCCGACAGCGCTTTCCTGGGTTCTTCGCCTGAACGCCTCTGGCGGCGGCGTGATACGGCGCTGCGTACTGAAGCGCTGGCCGGGACGGTGGCTAATCATCCCGACGATCACCGTGCCTGGCAACTCGGCGAGTGGTTGATGAAGGACGATAAAAATCAGCGTGAAAATATGCTGGTGGTGGAAGATATCTGCCAGAGACTGCAAAACTGCACCCATACGCTTGATGTTCTCCCTCCACAGGTTCTCAGGCTGCGTAAAGTTCAGCACCTGCGGCGTTGTATCTGGACGGCGCTCAATCAGCCGGACGACGCGCTCTGTTTACACCAGTTACAGCCGACGGCGGCGGTAGCGGGAATTCCCCGTGAACTGGCGCGTCAATTTATTCAGCAAAATGAACCCTTCGAACGTGAATGGTACGCCGGTTCGGCGGGCTATTTGTCGCTGCAGCAAAGTGAATTTTGCGTGTCGCTCCGTTCGGCGAAAATTACCACCAATATTGTGAGGTTGTACGCAGGTGCGGGGATTGTGCGCGGCTCGGATCCCGAGCAAGAATGGCAGGAAATAAACAATAAAGCGGCAGGGTTGCGCACTTTATTACAGATGGAAGTGTAATGAGTTACACATTCCCGACTCATATCAAAAATCCATTATTTCGATTCTCTATACTTAGTCGCAATATTGATACCGGACAATCTCATGTCAGTAAGCGCATTTAACCGACGCTGGGCGGCGGTCATTCTGGAAGCTTTAACCCGCCACGGCGTGAGGCATGTTTGCATTGCCCCTGGCTCTCGTTCAACGCCATTAACGCTGGCGGCGGCGGAAAATCCTGCTTTTATCCACCACACGCACTTTGATGAGCGTGGGCTGGGCCACCTGGCACTGGGGCTGGCGAAGGTCAGTAAACAACCGGTTGCGGTGATCGTCACTTCCGGGACGGCGGTGGCTAATCTCTACCCGGCGCTGATTGAAGCCGGGCTGACGGGCGAAAAACTCATTTTGCTCACGGCGGATCGTCCGCCAGAATTGATCGACTGCGGCGCCAATCAGGCGATTCGTCAGTCAGGTATGTTTGCTTCACATCCCTCGCAGACACTCTCTTTACCGCGACCGACTCAGGATATTCCGGCAAGCTGGCTGGTTTCTACCCTTGATAATGCGCTTGCTTCGTTGCACGCCGGGGCAGTCCATATCAACTGTCCTTTTGCTGAGCCGCTGTATGGCGAGATGGACGACACGGGTATTGAGTGGCAGCAGCACCTTGGCGACTGGTGGCAGGACGATAAGCCCTGGCTGCGCGAGGCGCGTCGGCTGGAGAGTGAAAAACAGCGTGACTGGTTCTTCTGGCGGCAAAAGCGCGGCGTGGTGGTTGCTGGGCGGATGAGCGCGGAAGAGGGCAAAAAAGCTGCGCTTTGGGCACAAACGCTGGGCTGGCCGCTGATTGGCGATGTGCTATCGCAAACAGGGCAACCGCTGCCCTGTGCCGATCTTTGGTTGGGTAATGCGAAGGCGGTTACCGAACTGCAGCAGGCGCAAATTGTCGTGCAGCTGGGCAGTAGCCTGACCGGTAAACGCCTGCTGCAGTGGCAGGCCAGTTGTGATCCCCAGGAATACTGGATTATCGACAATATCGAAGGCCGCTTGGATCCGGCTCACCATCGCGGACGCCGACTGGTGTCGAAAATTGCTGACTGGCTGGATCTGCACCCGGCTGAAAAACGCAATCCGTGGTGCGTGGAAATTCCGCGTCTGGCCGAGCAGGCATGGCAGGCGGTGGCTGCCCGTCGCGAAAACTTTGGCGAAGCCCAACTGGCTCACCGAATTCGCGAGTATTTGCCGGAGCAGGGGCAACTGTTCGTGGGTAACAGTCTGGTAGTGCGGCTGATTGATGCCTTGTCGCAGCTGCCCGCCGGATACCCGGTATACAGTAATCGGGGGGCGAGCGGGATTGATGGCTTGCTCTCAACGGCCGCTGGCGTCCAGCGCGCGAGTGCGAAATCGACGCTGGCGATTGTGGGCGATTTGTCGGCGCTTTACGATCTCAATGCGCTGGCGTTATTACGCCAGGTCTCTGCGCCGTTTGTGCTGATTGTCGTGAACAATAATGGTGGGCAAATTTTCTCGCTGTTACCCACACCGCAGAGCGAGCGCGAACGTTTTTATCTGATGCCGCAAAACGTCCATTTTGACCATGCGGCGGCGATGTTCAATCTGAAATACCATCGTCCGGAAAACTGGGCTGAGCTGGAAGATGTGCTGGCTGGCGCGTGGCGAACCCCGACGGCGACGGTGATTGAACTGGTGGTCAATGACACCGACGGTACGCAAACGCTGCAACAGTTATTAGCGCAGGTCAGCCACCTGTGACCCTGCATGCCCACGCAGTGAAGGGACAGCCGGGTTCGCCCTGGCTGGTCTTTTTGCATGGGTTTTCCGGCGATTATCGGGAATGGCAAACCGTTGGCGAGCAGTTTCAGACCTGCTCGCGGTTGTATGTTGACTTGCCAGGGCACGGCGGTTCTGCAACGATTCGTGTGGAGGGGTTCAGCGAGGTGATTGCGTTGCTGCGCAGAACCTTGCTTAGTTACAACATACTCAACCACTGGCTGGTGGGATACTCGCTTGGCGGCCGGGTGGCGATGATGGCGGCGAGCGAGGGGATTCCCGGACTGTGCGGCCTGGTCGTTGAAGGCGGTCATCCTGGGCTGCAAAGCGAGGCTGAGCGAGACGCGCGCCGACGCTCTGATGGGCATTGGGCGGCGCGTTTTCGTCATGAACCGCTGCGTGACGTCTTTAACGACTGGTATCTGCAACCGGTTTTTGCCTCGCTGAACGCACAGCAACGAGAAGCACTGGTTGCACTGCGTAGCCAGAACAACGGCGAAACGCTGGCGGCGATGCTCGAAGCGACGTCGCTTGGCGTACAACCTGATTTACGTGATGCGCTTAATGCGCGCACATTTGCGTTTTATTATTTATGTGGCGAGCGAGACAGTAAATTTCGCGCACTGGCGAACGAACTGTCTGCACCTGTCCATGTGATTCGTAATGCCGGACACAACGCGCATCGGGAAAATCCCGCAGGCGCGGTGGAAAGTCTGGCTCAGATTCTGCGTCTCTGACTAAAGGACACACTATGATCTACCCTGATGAAACAATGCTTTACGCACCGGTTGAATGGCATGATTGCTCCGAGGGCTACACTGACATTCGTTATGAGAAATCCACCGATGGTATCGCAAAAATCACCATTAACCGTCCGCAGGTACGCAACGCATTTCGTCCTGTGACCGTTAAAGAAATGATCCAGGCGCTGGCGGATGCGCGTTATGACGACAATATCGGCGTGATTGTACTCACCGGCGCAGGCGACAAAGCGTTTTGTGCTGGCGGTGACCAGAAGGTCCGCGGCGACTACGGCGGCTATCAGGATGACTCCGGCGTCCATCACCTGAACGTGCTGGACTTCCAGCGCCAGATCCGTACCTGTCCGAAGCCGGTTGTGGCGATGGTCGCTGGGTACTCCATCGGCGGCGGTCACGTACTGCATATGATGTGCGACCTGACCATTGCAGCGGAAAATGCTGTCTTTGGGCAGACCGGCCCGAAAGTCGGCTCCTTCGACGGCGGCTGGGGCGCATCTTACATGGCGCGTATCGTCGGCCAGAAAAAAGCGCGTGAAATTTGGTTCCTGTGCCGTCAGTACGACGCGAAGCAGGCGCTGGACATGGGCCTGGTCAACACCGTGGTTCCGCTGGCGGATCTGGAAAAAGAGACCGTTCGCTGGTGCCGTGAAATGTTGCAAAACAGCCCGATGGCGCTGCGTTGCCTGAAAGCGGCACTGAACGCTGACTGCGATGGTCAGGCGGGTCTGCAGGAACTGGCAGGTAATGCCACCATGCTGTTCTATATGACGGAAGAGGGTCAGGAAGGCCGTAACGCCTTTAACCAGAAACGTCAGCCTGATTTCAGCAAATTCAAACGGAATCCGTAATGCGTAGCGCGCAGGTATACCGCTGGCAGATCCCCATGGACGCGGGGGTGGTTCTGCGCGATCGGCGGTTAAAAACTCGCGATGGCCTGTATGTCTGTCTTCGTGACGGTGAGCGCGAAGGGTGGGGAGAGATTTCCCCACTGCCGGGCTTCAGCCAGGAAACCTGGGAAGAAGCGCAGACAGTTCTGTTGGCGTGGGTAAACGACTGGCTTGCGGGCGCCGCATCGCTGCCGGAGATGCCGTCCGTCGCCTTTGGCGTCAGCTGTGCGCTGGCCGAGCTGGAAGGCACCTTGCCAGAAACGGCTGATTACCGGGCTGCGCCGCTGTGTACGGGTGATCCTGATGATCTGGTGCTCCAGCTTGCTGACATGGCAGGCGAAAAAGTGGCGAAGGTAAAAATCGGCCTGTACGAAGCCGTACGCGATGGCATGGTCGTTAACCTGTTACTGGAGGCGATTCCAGACCTGCATTTACGTCTGGATGCTAACCGTGCCTGGACGCCGTTAAAAGCGCAGCAGTTTGCGAAATATGTGAACCCGGATTTCCGTTCCCGGATTGCCTTTCTCGAAGAACCGTGTAAAACCCGCGATGATTCTCGCGCGTTTTCCCGTGAAACCGGTATTGCAATCGCCTGGGACGAAAGTCTGCGCGAGGCCGATTTTGTCTTTATGGCCGAAGAGGGCGTGAGTGCGGTAGTGATCAAACCGACCTTGACCGGTAGCCTGGAAAAAGTACGCGAGCAGGTTCAGGCGGCGCATGCGCTCGGACTGACCGCCGTCATCAGTTCTTCTATCGAATCCAGTCTGGGTTTGACGCAGCTGGCGCGCATTGCTGCCTGGCTGACGCCACAAACCATTCCTGGTCTGGATACGTTAAGCCTGATGCAAATCCAACAGGTGCGTACCTGGCCGGGGAGCACGCTGCCGTGCGTAGACGTTGATGCACTGGAACGACTGCTATGATCTTCCCTGACTGGCCGTGGCGGTACTGGCGGCAAGTTCGGGGGGATGCGCCAGCCTTACGCCTGAATGATGAGGTGTTAAGCTGGCGCACGCTCTGTACACGTATTGATCGCCTGGCGGCGGGGTTTGCCGCCCAGGGTGTGGAGGAAGACAGTGGTGTCATGCTGCGGGCCTGGAACCACCCGCAGTCTCTGTTGACCTGGCTCGCCCTGTTGCAATGCGGGGCGAGAATCTTGCCCGTCAATCCGCAACTGCCTCAACCGCTGCTGGACGCCCTGCTACCTGAACTCTCTTTACACTTTGCGCTGGTGCTGGACGGGGAAAATACCTTTCCTGCGTTGACCCCGTTGCAGATGCAGGACATTGAAAACGACTATGCCTGCGTGTGGCAGCCGCAGCGTCTGAGTTCAATGACGTTGACCTCTGGCTCGACGGGATTACCCAAAGCGGCGGTACACAGCTGTCAAGCGCATCTGGCAAGCGCTGCGGGCGTTTTATCGTTGATGTCCTTTGGTGAAGGCGATGACTGGTTGCTGTCGCTGCCGTTGTTTCATGTCTCTGGCCAGGGCATTTTGTGGCGTTGGCTATGTGCTGGCGCGCGAATGACTGTACGCGAGAAACAACCGCTGGAACAGATGCTGGCAGGTTGTACTCACGCCTCTCTGGTGCCGACGCAGCTCTGGCGTTTGCTGGTCAACCGTTCATCGATAACATTAAAAGCGGTGCTTTTAGGCGGTGCGGCGATTCCGGTCGAGCTGACAGAAAAGGCGCGTGAGCAGGGGATTCGCTGCTGGTGTGGCTATGGTCTGACGGAGTTTGCTTCCACGGTGTGTGCGAAAGAGGCGGATGGTCTGAGTGATGTTGGCTCAGCGCTGCCTGGCAGAGAGGTTAAAATCGTCAATGACGAGGTCTGGCTGCGTGCCGCCAGCATGGCGGAAGGATACTGGCGCAACGGTAAGCTGATGCCGTTAGTCAATGACGAAGGCTGGTTTGCCACGCGCGATCGCGGCGTGTTGCAAAACGGCAGGCTGACGATTGCTGGCCGTCTGGATAATCTGTTTTTCAGCGGCGGCGAGGGGATTCAGCCCGAAGAGGTGGAGCGTGTTATCACCGCGCACCCCCACGTGCTACAGGCCTTTGTGGTTCCGATTGAAGACCGCGAGTTTGGTCATCGTCCGGTGGCGGTTGTTGAGTATGATGCTCAGGCTGAAGGTGTCGATCTCGCCGCGTGGGTTCAGGGCAAACTGGCGCGCTTTCAGCAACCCGTTCGCTGGCTGACACTCCCGCCAGAGTTGAAAACCGGTGGCATCAAAATTTCTCGCCGCGCGTTGCTGGAGTGGGTTCAGAAAGTGGGAGCGTCTGATGGGTGAAAAGTGACAGCTCAGGTTCGACGAGGGATTTTTTGCGCGGGTAAGAAAATGATCATCAACCCTGCCATAATGCACGCAACGCCCAACAGTGCTTTCAGAGAGAACGCGCCCTGCATCCCAGGCAGCACCATCGACGCAATCCAGACGAGAATGTAACTGAGACTCAGCAAGGCGTATGCCTTACTGAGTTCGAGATGATGCAGTGCGTTATGCCAGCAAAAGACGGAAGCCAGATAGCCCAGCAGTCCGGAAAATAACGCGATGGCACTGGCGTGAGCGGCAAACAGTGCCGCAATGAAGGCACCTGGGTGCAGCATGGGCGGCAATGACGCCATGGCAAAGCCAAGACTCAGTTGGGCTGCCGACGTAATCAAAACGCTGAGAAGTCCCCACAGTAATCCCATTATACCGCGCTCCCAAGCACAAAAATGCCGGTGATAATCAGCCCGACGCCAAGCCAATGGCGAACAGAGACGGGCTCTTGCCAAATTTTCCAGGCGGCCAGAGTAACCCAGACAAAGTTAAGACTGAGCATCGGATAGGCAATGCCGACGGGAATCGTTTGCAAAACCAGTAACCACAGCACCATTGCCGAGCCGAGGCAGGCCAGAGCAAGACCGAGCCACAGGGCAATGTGGCGTTTTCGGTAGTGCGACTGAACCGGTCGGGTAGCCTGCTTCTGGCATAACTGTCCGCCAACGCTGAGCAAACTGGCCAGGATTAAGACAGGCCAGATCATTTGGGATAGTACTGAATTAGCACCAGACGCCCCTGATTATCAATATTATCGGCAGGTGGAATGGCAAGGTCATTGATGTCTTCATCTTTTGCAATTGAAAGCACGAGTGAAATTTTTCCCTCCTGACGATGTTGGCTAAGCCAGTCATTAAAATCAGCACGGCTGACAAAACGCCCTTTAGCGTCCGGATAATTGAGACCATATTTTAGCTCTCCTTTCTGCCCGTACATGATGATGTCATCACGCCGCAGACTCCAGGCCAGACCGGCCGCGACGCCGACGCCATCCGTCAGAATATAGCGACTCGTCATCAACGATTCCCGGGTCATCTCGACGAAAAACTGTGGTTGCTTCGACTCCATGACCCGGTCGGGGATCGAAAAACCAACGAAAATCGCCAGTCCCAGAGGGCTCAACGCAGAGAGCATCCACGTGTTGCGGGGATAACTCAGGGTATACCAGCCAAAAAATGTCCAGATGATGAAGATCCCCCATGAGCAAAAGACCTTGTACAACTCGATATGTTGCCAGATGGGGGATTTCAACGGTCCCCAGGGGGAAATAATAAAGGTCGCGACGATCCCAACAATGCCAAAGGCGATGTTAATCCAGGCATTGGCACGCAGTGAGCGGCTCTCTTTGTGTGCCGCCAGTTGGCCGTAATGCGCCATTAAGATGGCTAATGGTGCGAAACAGGAAAGCACATAGGTCGGCAATTTTCCCCTGGCGATGCTGAAAAAGAACAGCGGCATCACAATCCAGCATAACAAGTAGCCGGTGGTACGTGCGGGATCGCGGTTTTTCCAGCCCGCCCACAGTGAGCCGGGGAGCAGCCCCAGCCACGGAAGGCTTCCCGCAATTAACACAGGCAGGTAGTACCAGACAGGGGCTTTATGTTGGGCGTCGTCCATCGCAAAACGTTGAATGTGCTCGACCCAGAAGAAATAGTGCCAGAAATCCGGCTCGCGCAGGGTGATGGCAATCCCCCACGGGAGTACGATGGCAGTACAGCCCAGGATCGCCAGCCAGCCGTAAATGAACAGATCTTTCCAGCGTTTTTGGACTACTACCCACGGTAAAACGCTCACGACCGGAACGGCCAGGGCAAGAAAACCCTTGGTCATTACCCCCATGCCGCACGTCACGCCCAACAAGAGAAACTCGATGATTTTTGTCTTTGTTGACGTTGCCTGCATCCCTTCCCAGAAACAGCACATACCTGCCATTAACCACAGGGCGATTATCGGGTCGAGTACGGCAAAGGTGCCGATACTGTACACCGCAAACATCGTCAGATAGATAATGCAGGCGAAGGCGGCAGTGCGTTTATCTTGCCAGAGTCGGAATGCAAGCCAGCCCACCAGTAATGTGGTGAGTAATGTTGCAACAATAACACCGGCCCGAACGCCAAAATTGGTGGTGCCAAATAACCACTGCCCGAGACTATTGAGCCAATAACCGGCAACGGGTTTTTCAAAATAGCGTAGTCCCAGAAAATGCGGGACTACCCAGTCGCCGGACGCCAGCATCTCACGGCTGATTTCGGCGTAGCGTGATTCATCAGGCTGCCAGAGCAGGCGACTGTTGATGGGGAGAATATAGTAGAGCGTAAATAACGCGGCGAATGCCAGATAATAACGTAGAGATTTCATCACGTGTCACTCACCTGTTGCTGGCAGCCCAGCCAGCCTTCACGGCCTGCGATTTTGCCACGACCAATTTTCCCCACTGGTAATGCCTCCGGCGTGGCCGGAAGTAAATCGCCAAGCGGACAGAAAGTAATACCCGCCGCCGCCGCACGAATGAGCAGGTCTTCAAATTCCTGATGATGAGCAATACCTTCAACCTCGGCGTGAATGGTATAGACCGGTGTTCCTTCGCTCATCGATATGCGGGAGAGGAGCCAGGCATTGAATTCATCTGCCTTCACTTCCCGTCCTACAACTTCATCCCAGGTGGGGAGCGTAACGGGGATCTGCGGTGTGCCAGCTTGACCTGAATCGAGTACGGGGCGAAATAATGACGAACCCCGACAGTCGCTGTTATAGCGCAAATGGAAAGTTTCTTTTGCATGAACGACGCGCTGGTCGGCACGCCAGCCCGCGACGGCGGAGCAGGTGACCGGTCGTCCGGTTAACGCCTCCAGCGCGGTGATGCCACGTGAGATATCGTTAATGAGCGTGTAATCATCCCAGTTTCCGCTGTGGGTCTGCCAGGCATGATGATCCCAGGCGTGCAGCCCCGTTTCGTGTCGCGCGGCGGTATCGCGGATAATTTGCGCATTTGCACGCCCAATCTCTTTACCCGGCCAGGCGGTGCCTGCCAGCAGGATATCCCAGCCGTAAAGCGATGCTGCGTTCGAACGCAGCATTTTCCACAAAAATTGGGGCCTCACGAGACGCCAGAGATGGCGCCCCATGTTGTCAGGTCCGACGCTGAAGAAAAAACTTGCCCGAATATGATATCGGTTCAATGTTTCTAACAGACGGGGTACGCCTTCGCGCGTCCCCCTGAAGGTATCGACATCAATACGCAAGCCCACCGTTGTCATAATGCGTGTTCCGTTATATCTACGCTGCGCAAGAAGAAGTCCAGCGTCTCTTCTACGGTTTCATCCATAGCAATGGACGGTTCCCAATCCAGGCAGCGTTTTGCATTACGGATATTGGGTTTGCGGTGCTCGACGTCCTGATAACCTTTACCGTAGTAGGTGCTGCTTTCGACGACCCGGAAACCGGCAAACGGCGGGAAATGTTGGCGCAGCGGGTGTTTCTCGAAGCTGCTGAGCAACATTTCCGCCAGTTCCTGAATGCTCGCTTCATTATCCGGGTTACCGATGTTAATAATTTCACCCTCGCAACGGCCTCCCTCATTTTCAATGATGCGGAATAACGCCTCAATGCCGTCGCGAATATCGGTAAAGCAACGTTTCTGTTTTCCGCCTTCAATGAGCTTAATGGGAGAACCTTCGACCAGGTTCAGGATCAACTGGGTGATGGCGCGCGAACTGCCGATGCGGGCGGCATCGAGGCTGTCCAGGCGCGGGCCCATCCAGTTGAAAGGACGAAAGAGGGTAAACCGTAATCCTTCTTTCTCGCCGTATGCCCAAATCACGCGGTCCAGCAATTGCTTAGAAACCGAGTAAATCCAGCGCGGTTTATTCACCGGGCCGACAATGAGATTCGAACTATCCTCATCAAACATCTTATCCGTACACATGCCGTAGACTTCAGATGTTGACGGGAAAATAATCCGCTTACGGTATTTCACGCAGTAACGGATGATTCTCAGGTTCTCTTCAAAATCCAGCTCAAAGACGCGCAGCGGGTTACGGGTGTACTCAATCGGGGTCGCAATCGCCACCAGTGGCAGCACGACATCGCATTTTTTGACATGGTATTCAATCCATTCGGAATGAATGCTGATGTCACCTTCCACAAAATGAAAGCGCGGATGATTGAGAAAACGGCCAATCGCATCGCTGCCAATGTCCAGACCATAAACTTTGTAGTTCTCTTCCCGCAGCAATCGTTCGGTCAAATGATTACCAATAAAACCGTTCACACCGAGGATCAGCACGCGGGTAGGCCGTGTAGCGGTTGAAACAGACTGCGTATTCAGGCGAGAACCCGCCACCAGGCCCAATGCCAGCGCCAGCTGCGAGCCTTGCATATAGATACCGTCGCCAGCTTGCCCGGTGACAATCTCCAGTGCGCCATCCGCGCAGGCGATAAGCAACGGTGCGATGGAAATCACCGTTCCCGCCGGATGGTTAACTGCCATCCTGGGATGTACGCGTGATGACCAGACCGTGAACTTTTGGGTGCCGACGTAGCTAAACGCGCCAGGCCAGGGATCTGACACCGCACGAACCATATTGTGTAATTCTGTTGCCGGTTTATTCCAGTCAAGGCGGCTGTCTTCTGGCGTGCGACGGCCGTAGCAACTGGCGTCGGATTCCCGCTGGGGCATCTCTTCAATGTGCCCGTTTTTAATGGCGGGCAGAATGTTTGCCAGTAACTGGCGGGCAGCCTGACATAATTTTCGGTGCAAGGTAATCGCGACGTCTTCCGGTGCGATGATAACGTGTTGCTGAGCGACAATCGCCCCCGCATCAGCGCATTTCACCATCCGGTGAAGCGTTACGCCGGTTTCAGTTTCGCCATTGACCAGCACCCAGTTCAGCGGCGCGCGCCCCCGGTATTTGGGCAGCAGTGAACCGTGAAGATTGAATGCACCTGTCGGCGCGAGGGACAAAATGTCATCGCTGAGCAAATGGCGGTAGTAGAATGAGAAAATAACCTCAGGGGCGAGCTGGCGAATACGCTCAGTCCAGATAGGATGGTTGACGTCATCCGGAGCAAAAACCGGGATACCGGCATCAGCACCCAGGCGGGAAACCGAGCCAAAAAACGCTTTTTCTGAGGGGTTATCAGCGTGGGTAAAAATGGCGGTTATTTCATAACCTGCGTCCAGTAATGCCTCAATTCCCTGACATCCCATATCGTGATACGCGAAGACGACGGCTTTCATGCGTGACTTTCCTCAGTTGACTGCGGGTTTTGTGGACGGATAACGTGCTGAACAAAATAGCGGGGACGGGCGCGTACATCGTTATAGATGCGTCCAATATATTCACCGAGTAACCCCATACCGATGAACTGCGCGCCGATAAACGTAAACAGGACGGCAAACAGCATAAAGACCCCTTCTGCGGCCCACTGAGGTCCGAGCGTCAGTCGAAGCACGACGAGAAGTACCGCCAGAATAAAGCCGGAAGCGGCGATCACGCTGCCCAACAGGCTTAACATGCGTAACGGCGTGGTTGTCAGGCAGGTCACCAGGTCGTACATCAAATTGATCAGGCGCATGAAGCTGTATTTGGAATCGCCAAATTCGCGTTCTGCGTGATGCACCGGAATTTCTGTGGCCCGGCGGGCGAAAATATTGGCAAGAATGGGGATGAACGTACTGCGCTCCTGGCAATGCAGCATGGCGTCGACAATGTGCCGACGATAAGCACGCAGCATGCAACCATAGTCTCCCATGGCTTTGCCCGTTGTCCGTTGAATCAAATTATTGATCATTCGGGAGGCTGTTTTGCGAAACAGACTGTCCTGCCGGTTTTGACGCACCGTTCCAACGACATCAAATCCTTCCTCTGCGGTGGCCACCAGACGCGGGATCTCTTCCGGCGGATTTTGTAAATCGGCGTCCAGCGTGATCACCAAATCCCCTGTGACGTGACTGAAACCGGCCATAATGGCGGAATGTTGACCATAGTTGCGATTCAATAAGACGGCTACGATGTGGCTCTCTTCACCCTGAGACGCGTTGATCAGCAGCTCTGCAGAGTTGTCGCTGCTGCCGTCATCCACCAGCAAAATTTCGTACTCTTTGCCGAGCTGTTGGCATGCGGCGTTGGTTCGTCTGATCAGTTCAGGCAGGCTCTCCTGTTCGTTATAGACAGGAATTACAACAGACACTTTCTTAATGGGGGCAGCGTCAAACATGATTATTGTCCCACCAGCTGTTGAAGCGCCGTAATGACGCGGTCGGTATCATCGGAAGTCATATCAGGGAATAACGGCAGTGAGCAGATGCGGGCACTGTTCCATTCGGTATTCGCCAGCTGCAGATTTTTGAACTGCTCACGGTAATATTTTTGCGTGTGTGCGGCCCGGAAATGTAAACCCGTACCAATTCCGCGGGACTTAAGCGCTTCCATTAACGCGTCCCGACCCATTCCACAACGCGTTTCATCTACGCGGATGATAAACAAATGCCAGGCATGAACGTGCGCCCAGGAAGGCTGAGCCAGCGGCTGAAAGGGTGTATTCGCCAGCGCCTGTTGATAGCGCAGGGCAATCTCCGCCCGATGGGCATTAAGTTGCTCCAGCTTACGCAACTGCACCAGAGCGATAGCTGCATTAATATCGGTCAAATTGTATTTAAAACCGGGAGCGAGGACTTCAGCCTGCGGCGCCCGGCCATAGGTTTGTCGGTCATAGGCATCAACGCCAAGACCGTGAAACTTAAGGCTACGAAGCTGTTGAGCGAGATGTTTATCATCCGTCACAATTAACCCGCCTTCGGCGCAGGTGACGTTTTTGATGGCGTGGAAGGAGAAAATGGCGGTGCCGCGCCAGCCGACATGATGCCCCTTATACCGGGTGCCTGTAGCATGGGCGGCGTCTTCAATAATCGGAATACCATAACGCTCGCCAATCGCGTAAATAGCGTCCATATCGGCCGGTGCGCCTGCGTAATGTACCGGGATAATGGCTTTAGTACGGGGCGTGATCGCGGATTCGATTTGCTCCGGCGTGACCATCAACGTGTCGCTGTCAATATCGATCATCACGGGCGTCGCGCCCAGCAACACAATCATGTTGAGTGTGGAAACCCAGGTCATTGACGGTGTAATCACCTCGTCGCCTGCACCGATGCCAAGCGCCATGAGCGTGATGTGCATTCCGGCGGTGGCAGAACTCACGGCAATGGCGTGTTGGTTTCCGGTTAGCGTACAGAAGGCGTCTTCTAACGCCTGGTTTTTGGGACCGGTCGTTATCCATCCAGAGTCAAGAACTTCCCGGACAGCGGTAAGTTCTTCCTCACCCATCGCTGGGCGAGAAAAAGGCAAAAAGTCAGACATCATATTTCCTTTAGCCATAAATCGCTGTCACCCCTTATATTCAAAGAGGATAAAGAGCAGAACGAAAGGGTAGTTATTTCATTTGGTCATGCAGATTAAAGATTGAATATTAATTTAACCTTAAGAACTTAAGATGAATGAAAAATAATAAAATATTTTTGTTTTTATCTATTTATCTTTTGCCTTTATCGTTTTTTTAAGGCATTTTGCGCACATTCCTGGATTTATTTTTGAGCTGGCCTGGTAACGTGGTTTATCAGTTATAATGAGTGGAAATTATCGTGTTAGCATTAACCCTAAGTTCAGTAAAATCTAAAAAAATTGTCACTATCATGATGATGGTGTTCGCGCTTCTGGCTGGTCTCAGCACCCGTTTAGCCTGGAGTAGTAATGGATTGCCACGGATCGATAGCGAGACGCTCGCGGCCATCGCCCAGCATCATCCCGTAGTGGTGCTATATCGCCACGCTGAGCGCTGCGATCGCTCTGATAATAAATGTCTGTCGGATCAAACCGGGATCACCGTCAACGGCGCGCATAACGCCAGAGAGCGTGGCAAAATGTTTAGTGCCAATATTGCAGATTACGATCTCTATTCCAGCGATGCCGTACGTACAATCCAGTCTGCGACCTGGTTTTCCGCTGACAAGAAGGTCACTGTCGATAAAAATATGCAAAAATGTGGGCACAGTATTTATGGTTCAATTGAAGCATTACAGGAGAAGTCAAAAAATAAAAATGTGGTGATATTTACGCACAATCATTGTTTATCTTATATTGCGAAGGATAAACGCGGCGTCAAATTTGAACCTGACTATCTGGATGCGCTGGTGATGCATTCTGAGAATGGAAAGTTAATCCTGGATGGTGAACTCGTTTCCAGATAAGTAGACTGTATGAGGTTATTATGACAGCGTGGGGAATGTCGCCATAATAACCTTTAAATATGTCTGGTCTAATTACAACAGACCTTTTAACGATAACGTCTTACGGGTGGCGACATTGAGGTCGTAGCCTGCAAGGTCTTCCGGTTTTACCCACGCCCAGTCCTGGAACTCTTCATTAATCTGCACATCACGATTCGCTGAAATGCAGTCAAAAATAAGATAAATCATATAGATTTCTTCCTGACGACCATCCGCATACGTCTTGGTTCGAATATCATCGCTGAACGTCCACGGGGTAATATCGGTCAGGATTAGCTTCTCGCCAAGTTCTTCCCTGACTTCCCGGCGCAGCGCTTCTTCGATCCGTTCACCGGGTTCAACGCCGCCGCCGGATAGCGCCCACTGACCGGGAAATACACCACGGTCGTCGGCCATTTTGCATAATAGATAACAGCCATCATTCTGAATTAACGGGCAAACAATAGTCCTTTGACGCATCGATATATTCCTTGCAGGAGAGGGAGAAGGGCAGATAAAGAATACGGGACCCGGTGCACCTGTGGAAGAAGTTATTTAGCCATAAAGCGAGCCTCAACACGATTATTGTTTCTGGCAATTTAAAGTTTGTAACCATTTAGAAACGTTATGAGTAGTATTTGGTTACAATATGCCATCGGATCGCTTTTTTAGATCATTGATTCCTGAAGCACTGGCAGTACAATCCTGCGGTTTTGGGTTCTTCAATTTATTTGCTTGCTGGAAAGGGAAAAAATGAAAAAAAGCGTGTTATTCGGTCTTGCTGGGATACTGTTTGTTTCTGCGTCGGCGAATGCAATCAGTATTAGCGGCCAGGCTGGCGAAGAGTACACTAACCTCGCTGTTGGTATCGGTACTGAATCTTCCGGACTGGCGTTGAGCGGTAACTGGATGCATAGCGACGACGACGGCGATACGGCAGGCCTTGGCCTTGGTGTGAACATCCCGTTGGGACCGTTTATGGCAACAGTTGGTGGGAAAGGTCTCTGGACCAACCCGCAAGATAACGATGAAGGTTATGCTGCTGCGGTAGGCGGTGGTTTACAGTGGAAGATCGGCCAAAACTTTAACTTGTTTGGCGAGTACTACTACTCTCCGGACTCGCTCTCCAGCGGAATTGAGAGCTATGAAGAGGCAAATGCAGGGGCGCGCTTAAACATTCTGCGTCCGCTGAGCATCGAGGCTGGATACCGTTATTTGACCCTCACAGGTAAAGACGGTGCGCCTGATAACACGATTGCTGATGGCCCGTATGTAGGTGTGAGTGCCAGCTTCTGATCCTGATGGCGCGACGCCTGTCGCGCCTGCTTTATCCTGTTCACCCTTTCCCTCCTCTTTGTTTCTTACCCCCTCTCTGTGCGCTTTGCGTTATATACTCCTCATACTTCAAGTTGCAGGAGAACACGATGTTAAACGTGGAGATGTTATCCACCGGGGATGAAGTGTTGCACGGACAAATCGTGGACACCAATGCCGCCTGGCTGGCTGATTTTTTCTTTAACCAGGGAGTGCCGTTATCACGCCGAAATACGGTGGGTGACAACCTTGACGATCTGGTGGCGGTATTACGTGAACGTAGCGAACATGCCGATGTGCTGATCGTCAACGGCGGTCTGGGGCCTACCAGCGATGACCTGAGTGCGCTGGCCGCGGCGACGGCAAAAGGTGAAGGGCTTGTGCTTCATGAGGCATGGCTTGCCGAAATGGAGCGATTCTTCCGCGATCGCGGGCGAGTCATGGCTCCCGCCAACCGCAAGCAAGCTGAACTGCCTGCCAGCGCCGAGTTTATCAATAACCCGGTGGGGACGGCGTGCGGATTCGCCCTGAAGCTCAATCGTTGTCTGATGTTTTTTACGCCAGGCGTCCCGTCTGAATTTAAGGTGATGGTTGAACATGAAATTCTGCCGCGTTTGCGTGAGCGTTTTTCACTGTCTGAACCTCCGCTTTGTCTGCGTTTGACCACGTTCGGGCGCTCGGAAAGCGACCTCGCGCAGAGTCTTGATTCGCTGACGCTGCCGCCTGGAGTCACGATGGGGTATCGATCGTCGATGCCGATTATTGAGCTGAAACTCACTGGACCGGACTCGCAGCGTGCCGCGATGCAGGCGATATGGCCGCAGGTCAAACGTGTCGCCGGGCAAAGCATGATTTTTGAAGGCACCGAAGGATTACCTGCGCAAATTGCCCATTGCTTACAGGAGAGTCAACTGAGTCTGACCCTGAGTGAGCAATATACCGGCGGCCTGTTAGCGCTTCAGCTATCACGAGCGGGCGCGCCGTTGCTTGCCAGCGAAGTGGTGCCCTCTCAGGAAGAAACGCTGGATCAGACCGCACACTGGACAACGGAGCGACGCAGCAAGCATTACGCCGGGCTGGCATTAGCCGTTTCAGGGCTCGAAAACGAACACCTCAATTTTGCGCTGGCGACACCGGAAGGCACGTTTGCTTTACGTGTACATCTCAGCGCCAATCGGCACAGTTTGCAGGTGCGTCAGGAGGTCTGCGCCATGATGGCGTTGAACATGTTACGTCGCTGGTTAAACGGGATGGACATCGCCAGTGAACATGGCTGGATTGAGGTGGTTGAATCGCTGACGGTTTAGCTCTGTAATACCCGATGGCGTAGCACCATCGGGTAAAACGCCGTTAACCCAGCGCTTGTGCCAACAGCGTGATCGGATGTTCGCAGCGTTTGCTGGTGGACATCTCGATTTGCCATTTACAGGTTTCGCAGTCGGTGACCACGATATCTGCGCCGCTCTCTTCAATCTGCTGAAACAGCGGGGCGCCGATAGACTGCGATGTCGGGTAGTTTTCCTTTTTAAAACCGTATGTACCGGCAATCCCGCAACACTGGGAATCCAGCACGGTTAACTCCAGACCCGGAATTTTGCGCAGCAACTCCAGCGTGTAGAGCGTCCAGCCCATTTTTTCCATATGGCACGGCGTGTGGTAGACCACTTTGAGCGGTAGTGTTTTCAGCGGCAGGGTTTTCCCTTCATCCAGTTTGCGCCACAGCCAGCGGGTCGCCAGCTCAATGTGCTCACGCAAGCCCGCGTTATCCACGTCCAGCACTTCGGGATACTCATCGCGCAGGGCAAAGGTACAGGTTGAAGAGGTGGCAATTACCGGAATGCCTTTCACACCGATGGCTTCGCGCAGCGACTCAACATTGCTGATCGCCTGTTTGCGCGCTTTGTCGGTAAAACCATTGGCGATCAGCGGCACGCCGCAGCATTTCTCTTTACTTAGCAATTGTACGCCGGTGCCCATCGCATTGAGCACCTTAATCAAATCTTTACCCAGCTGCGGATGGTTGTAGTTAACGAAACAGCCGTGGAAGAAAGCGACCTGATCTTTGTATTGCGATTGTTGCGCCGCCACGCTGCGGTACCAGCGACGGAAAGTGCCAAAAGAGTATTTCGGCAGAGTGCGGCGATGATCGATTTTCAGCGCATAATCAAGCAACTGACGTACGGGCTTCAACGATGTGGCCGTATTCACTACCGGCGCGAACGGCGTGGAGACGCTGCCCATCAGGTCGGTATGGCTCAGAATGAAGTTACGCAGCGATGGACGCGTGGTGTCATATTTCGCGCGTGCGCGCTGGATGATATCGCCAATTTTGACGTCCGACGGGCAGGCCACTTCACAGCGCTTGCAGTTGATACAGTATTTCAGCGCTTCGTCATACAGCGCACCGTCTTTCAGGCGCAGACGCTCACCGTCCGGCCCGGCCTGTTTGGGGCCAGGATAGCTGGGATTGACCCGACTCACTGGGCACGCGGTGGTGCACACCGTGCATTTGATACAACTTTCAAAACGCGTGTCGCTCATTGCTGGCCTCCTGCACGTTCTGCTATTTGATGAGCGGCATGTAATGCACTGACTGCGCATACGCCGCCGCCACAGCCCTGGGCGATAGGGTCGAAACCACTGAGCACTGAACCTACGGCAAACAGGTTCTCTACTGTTTTACCGGCAAGCGATGGACGAAGCGCGCTATCGGTGGTAACGCCAAACTGTTGCCATGGCTGCGGGTCAAAGAAATCACGTTGATACCATTCGGCGCGGGTTGCCGTTTGTTGAACATCCAGCCCGAGAATAGGTTCGCGAATACCCTCGCGACCGGCCACCAGGCCACTGCTAAAGAAACTGCCGCTGGCGAGCACCGCAAAGCGAGGACGCAGAGGAATATCGGCATGGTTGCGGGTCCAGATTTCGCTCACGACGCCATTTTTACAGGTCACTTTTTTCACTTCATCACCCGGCATCCAGATCCCGCCCTGGCGCACGAACTGACGCTGCAGTTGGTTGTGCAGACGCATTCCCAGAACGGAAGGCGGTAGGGTAGGAAGTAGCGTCAGCGAGCAGGGTAGCTGTTCATTAAGCCAGCGCCAGAGTGTATCGTCCACCAGTCCGAAGCAGGCTGGCATAATGATCATCTCGCCGGATTTCGCTACCGGCAGCAACGCTTCATACAAAAGCTGCCACTTTTCTTTGTTATCCAGCAAACGGGCGATATTCACCGCGCGAAATTCGGTCGGGTTATCGCGAAGGACATCCAGTTCGGGGAGTTCAATTTCTGCGGTTTCGACCTCCAGGCCGAGTTGGCGCAAAGAGGCTGCCGCAAGGTGCGCCTGAAAATCCAGTAGGCCGCTTACCCCCACCACACGAATGCGTTGGGCGGCAAGCGGCCAGACGGGCACTTCCGGCGAACTGAGCCAGGTCGTGCGCAAGGTGCCCAGTGGTGTGACACGCTGATGCGCTTGCAAAACGTCGCCGTGTAAACGTGCGCCGCACGCCTCCAGTAAGTCCTGCGCTTGTTGTGCCAGATTCAGCACATGTTGCGAGCCGATGGTGGAGTAGGGATGAGCTGGTGCTTGCGCCTGCAATAATTCCAGACCCGTTTTGATATCGGTGACGGGCTGACCATCCGGCAACGTGCTCAGGAGATCCAACGAACCGGAGGAAAAATGCAGCGCGCTTTGACCACGGGTGACGATAGCGCAGCGTAATCCGCTTTTTTGCAGTTGCAGGCCGCACAGTAATCCGGCGAGGCCACCGCCCATAATGACCGTATCAAATTTCATTCTGCTGCTCCTTCTCCAGGCCGCATAATCCCTGATATACCCAGCGGGTGAATTCACTCTCGCGCAGTGCGTCACCCCAGGCAATAGGTTGTACCCCTTTCCAGCGTTCGTTGAGGAATTCAGAAAGCTGGGTGATAGATTGCGCGGCGGTGGTGACATTAAAACGTTGTAGCAGACCGGCGGCACGACAGGCGCACAGCTCGCCCTGACAGGTCCCCATCCCGACACGGGTACGGCGACGTAAATCCAGCAGGCTGTTCACCGTTAAATTTTCGACTGCGTACTGAACCTCACCGGCAGTGACCGCTTCGCATTCACAGACCAGACTGCGATGCTGACGCCCTTCGCTGAGCCATGCTGGCGTACGATCGCCATGGCGATAGATGGCAGAACCGCGCAACGGTGCGGGCAGGGAAATGATGCGGCGTAGCGTATTTTCAGTGGGTTCCTGCGAGCCAGGCAGCGCTGTTTGCGCCGTGACGCAGGGACGGCTGTTGCCCAGTTTGCGGCAAACGGCGTCGGTTGCCCATTCCGCCATCAGGCGGTAGGTCATCAGCTTCCCGCCGGTAATGGTGATAAAGCCGTCCAGTCCATCACGTTGGGCGTGGTCAAACAGCACAATGCCACGGCTGACGTTACGCCCGCTCGGATCATCGTCACTGGCGACCAGCGGGCGCACACCGGAGTATGCGCGTAGAATGCGCGTTTTCGCCATTACTGGTGCCAGCTTCTCACCTTCGCGCAGCAGGATATCAACCTCTTCGGCGGTCACGCGGTTGCTGTCAATCTCGTTGTAATCGATATGTGTCGAGGTCGTACCGATGAGTGAAATGGTATCGCCGGGGACCAGAATATCGGCATCGGACGGTTTACGGCAGCGGTTGATCACATGCTGGTTAATACGGTGATCCATGATCAGCAGCGAGCCTTTCGCCGGGAACATGCGGATACTGAGGTCGGCATACTCGGCGATGCGCTGACCCCAAATTCCGGCGGCGTTCACCACGACCGGCGCGTGCAGAGACTGGGTTTCGCCTGTCAGATGGTTGCGCACGTTGACGCCACACACCGTTGCCCCTTCGCGAATTAACCCGGTCACTTCGTGCGCCGTCAAAATAGTTGCGCCATGCTCTTTCGCGTCCAGCATGTTGGCGGCGGTCAAACGGAAAGGATCAACCGTGCCATCCGGCACTTTTACGGCACCGATCAGCGCGGGGTTTACCGCAGGTTCAATGATTCGCGCCTGTTGGGGATCAATCGCCTCAGCGCGGATCCCAGCCTCTTCACAGGCGCGAATAAAGGTGGCCTGAAAGGATAATTCATCTTCTGGCAGAGTAATGAAAAGGCCATCAGTCGGCTCTACGCAATGGCGGGCGATCCTTTTCAGGATCTGATTTTCGCTAATACACTCGCGCGCGGATTCGGCATCCGTCACCGCGTAACGCGCGCCGCTGTGCAGCAACCCGTGGTTACGGCCTGTTGCGCCAGTCGCGATGTCATGGCGTTCTACTAAGATGACGCGCAATCCGCGCAGCGCACAGTCACGGGCGATCCCTGCACCCGTGGCCCCTCCGCCAATGATAATCACGTCACCTGATTGCGAGTCGCGCGTTTTCATTGTTTTTCCTCATTGTTCGTTTTTTTATCATTTAGCCACATAAAAATCATGGTTTGTTTGATTTCGCGCATAATCGCGCATTATTCGAAAATGAAACGTGATTTCGTGCGCCTTTTTGAACATTTGTCATAATTCCGTAACAATATGTGCTGTAATTCACATTAACGACATGTATCTTTCCTTAACATCGCGGCCACACTGGGAGCAGAGGGGCTGTTTGAACGAACTGCGGTGTCTATCTCAAACTAAATACGGCCACGGAGGCTACATATGTTAAGTATTTTTAAACCCGCGTCGCACAGTGCGCGTTTGCCAGCGGCGGAGATCGACCCGACGTATCGTCGATTGCGCTGGCAAATATTTTTGGGGATTTTCTTTGGCTACGCTGCGTACTATCTGGTACGTAAAAACTTTGCTCTGGCGATGCCGTATCTGGTCGAGCAGGGCTTTTCCCGTGGCGATCTTGGTTTTGCCTTGTCCGGGATCTCTATCGCTTATGGTTTTTCAAAGTTCATCATGGGGTCAGTTTCTGACCGTTCGAATCCACGCGTGTTCCTGCCTGCGGGCCTGATACTGGCGGCAGCAGTCATGTTGTTCATGGGCTTTGTACCGTGGGCAACGTCCAGTATCGCCATTATGTTCGTTCTGTTGTTCCTCTGCGGCTGGTTCCAGGGGATGGGATGGCCGCCGTGTGGCCGCACGATGGTGCACTGGTGGTCACAGAAAGAGCGTGGCGGTATTGTTTCTGTCTGGAACTGCGCGCATAACGTGGGCGGCGGTATTCCACCGCTGCTGTTCCTGCTGGGTATGGCCTGGTTTAACGACTGGAAAGCGGCGCTTTACATGCCGGCGTTCGGTGCGATTGTTATCGCGCTCTTTGCCTTTGCCATGATGCGCGATACCCCGCAATCCTGTGGCTTACCGCCTATCGAAGAGTACAAAAACGACTACCCGGACGATTACAACGAAAATGCAGAAGAAGAGCTGACGGCGAAGCAAATCTTTATGCAGTACGTGTTGCCGAACAAACTGTTGTGGTACATCGCGATTGCTAACGTGTTTGTCTATCTGCTGCGCTACGGCATCCTCGACTGGTCGCCGACCTATCTGAAGGAAGTGAAACATTTCGCGCTGGATAAATCCTCCTGGGCTTACTTCCTTTATGAATATGCCGGTATTCCGGGCACGCTGCTGTGCGGCTGGATGTCGGATAAAGTCTTCCGTGGTAACCGTGGGGCAACCGGCGTGTTCTTTATGACGCTGGTGACTATCGCCACTATCGTCTACTGGATGAACCCGGCGGGTAATCCAGGTGTGGATATGGCATGTATGATCGTTATCGGCTTCCTTATCTATGGCCCGGTCATGCTGATTGGTTTGCACGCTCTGGAACTGGCACCGAAAAAAGCGGCAGGTACAGCGGCGGGCTTTACCGGCTTGTTCGGTTATCTGGGTGGCTCCGTGGCGGCGAGCGCCATTGTGGGTTACACCGTTGACTTCTTCGGCTGGGACGGCGGCTTCATGGTGATGATCGGCGGCAGCGTGCTGGCGGTGATTCTGCTCGTTGTTGTGATGATTGGCGAAAAACGTCATCACGAAGAGCTGACGCTGAAACGCAGCGGGAGTTAATCAAATGAAAACGACGCTAAAGAACCTGAGCATGGCGCTGATGATGGCCGGAATGGTGATGGGAAGCAGTGCTATTGCGGCCGACAGCAGCGACAAAATTGTGATCGCGCATCGCGGCGCCAGTGGCTATCTGCCTGAGCATACGCTGCCAGCTAAAGCGATGGCGTATGCGCAAGGCGCAGATTATCTGGAACAAGATTTGGTGATGACCAAAGACGACCGTTTAGTCGTCCTCCATGACCATTATCTTGACCGGGTCACCGATGTTGCCGAACGCTTTCCAGACCGTGCGCGTAAAGATGGTCGTTACTACGCCATCGACTTCACGCTGGATGAAATTAAGTCGCTGAAATTTACCGAAGGCTTCGACATTGAAAACGGTAAGAAAGTGCAGACTTATCCAGGGCGTTTCCCGATGGGTAAATCTGATTTCCGTGTTCATACCTTTGAAGAAGAGATCGAGTTTGTTCAGGGATTGAATCACTCGACCGGTAAGAACATCGGTATTTATCCGGAAATGAAAGCACCGTGGTTCCATCACCAGGAAGGGAAGGACATCGCGGCGAAGACGCTGGAAGTACTGAAAAAGTACGGTTACACCGGTAAAAAGGATAACGTCTATTTGCAGTGTTTTGATGTGGCGGAACTGAAACGCATCAAACATGAGCTGGAACCGAAAATGGGGATGGATCTCAACCTGGTTCAGCTGATTGCGTACACTGACTGGAACGAAACACAGCAGAAACAGGCGGATGGCAGTTGGGTGAATTACAGCTACGACTGGATGTTTAAGCCAGGTGCGATGAAGCAAATCGCGGAATATGCTGATGGCATCGGCCCAGACTACCATATGCTGGTTGATGAAAAGTCTAAGAAAGGGAATATCCGGCTGACAGGCATGGTACAGGACGCTCATCAGAATAAGATGGTAGTGCATCCTTTTACCGTTCGTGCTGACCAGCTTCCGGACTATGCGACTGACGTAAACCAGCTTTACGACATTCTGTATAACCAGGCCGGTGTTGACGGGTTGTTCACCGACTTCCCGGACAAAGCGGTCATGTTCCTGAATAAAAAATAACGGCTCGCGCGGATAGCGCATCGAAACTGCACCCCAAAGGTGGAAAGTCCACTGAGTCAGGTGCAGTTTTTTTTACTCAAAGGTTGCTAATGAATTCTCTGAGTTAGTCGGAAATAAATCATCATTTGAAGTGTGTTTTGATTATGAATGAAATGAATTATGGCGACACATTGGTGTTTTACGCAGAAATCCACCATTCAGCACGAATATCTTAAGATTTACTTAACTTAAACATTTATATTATCGCCTGAAATATTATCGGGTCAGAATAACGGGCGGTAGGGTATGACATTGTCAGCAACACACAACGAATTTGAGCGCTGGTGGGCAACAGAAGGCGATTGGGTCGAAGAACCTAACTACCGTCGTAATGGAATGAGTGGTGTGCAGTGCGTGGAGCGTAACGGCAAGAAAGTTTATGTTAAACGCATGACCCAACACCTGTTCCACTCTGTCCGTTATCCTTTCGGTCGCCCGACCATTGTTCGTGAAATCGCGGTAATCAAAAAGTTGAAAAGCGCGGGCGTTATCGTGCCTGAGATAATCTTTGGCGAAGCGACAAAAGTAGAGGGTGAATGGCGTGCACTGCTGGTCACAGAAGACATGGCGGGCTTTATCAGTATCGCTGACTGGTATCATCAACATGCCGAGACGCCATTTCCTGATGATGTGCGTGAAGCCATGCTGAAAGCCGTTGCTGTCGCCTTTAAAAAGATGCACAGCGTGAATCGCCAGCACGGGTGCTGCTACGTTCGTCATATCTACGTGAAAACTGACGGTACGGTTGAGGCCGGTTTCCTGGATCTTGAGAAAAGCCGTCGTCGTTTACGTCGCCATAAAGCGGCTAATCATGATTTTTCACAGCTGGAAAAGTATCTTGATCCGATCCCGAAAGCGGATTGGGAACACGTGAAAGCGCATTACTACACGCTGTAACGCACACTACATTTCAAGTTCGATATCTCCTCTTGCCTTGCAACAGCAGGGCAAGATTTCCCCTGGTTGAACAAAGGCCAGAGGCTCTGCAATCCAGTCAACCTGACCTGCGACCAGTCGAATTCGGCAGGAACCGCAATAACCTTCCCGGCACTGATACTCTACGTTGACGTTATGCGATTCGAGCGCGGTGAGCAGGGAAGGATGTTCATCCTGGCACAGCAATTGTGTGCCAGTGATGCGAAGAGTAACGCGTCCCATCAGAGCTGGAAGTTGCTCAGGTCGTCGGTGTCGACTTCGGAGTCGATCTGCCCGACCAGGTAAGAGCTGACTTCGACTTCCTGCGGCGCAACCTGCACGTTATCAGAGACCAGCCAGGTGTTGATCCAGGGGATCGGGTTTGAACGCGTTTTAAAGGGCAGATCCAGCCCAACCGCCTGCATACGAATATTGGTGATGTACTCGACGTACTGGCACAGAATATCTTTATTCAGACCAATCATTGAGCCGTCGCGGAACAGATAATCGGCCCACTCTTTTTCCTGCTGTGCGGCCAGCACAAACAGGTCATAGCACTCTTGCTGGCACTCTTGAGCAATTTCCGCCATTTCCGGATCGTCGACACCGCTACGTAGCAGATTAAGCATATGCTGTGTTCCGGTCAGATGCAGCGCTTCATCACGGGCGATCAGGCGAATGATTTTGGCGTTACCTTCCATCAATTTGCGTTCTGCAAAGGCAAAAGAGCAGGCAAAGCTGACATAGAAACGGATGGCTTCCAGGGCGTTAACACTCATCAGACACAGGTACAGCTGTTTTTTCAACGCGCGCAGATTGACGGTCACGGTTTTGCCGTTCACGTTGTGGGTGCCTTCGCCCAGCAGATGCCAGTAGCTGGTCATTTCAATCAATTCGTCGTAGTAATGCGAAATACCTTCCGCACGTTTCTGAATCTGCTCGTTAGTGACGATGTCATCAAAAACAACGGCCGGCTCGTTAACGATATTACGAATAATATGGGTGTACGAACGAGAGTGGATCGTCTCGGAGAAGGCCCATGTTTCTACCCAGGTTTCCAGCTCAGGAATGGAGATGAGCGGCAGGAGCGCCACGTTTGGGCTGCGTCCCTGGATAGAATCCAGCAATGTCTGATACTTCAGGTTGCTGATAAAAATATGTTTTTCGTGATCGGGCAAGGAGTGGTAGTCGATACGATCGCGAGAAACGTCAACTTCTTCCGGACGCCAGAAAAACGAGAGCTGCTTTTCGATCAGCTTTTCGAAGATGTCATATTTTTGCTGATCGTAGCGTGCCACGTTGACCGGCTGACCGAAAAACATCGGCTCTTTGAGCTGGTCGTTTTTCGTCTGTGAAAATGTGGTATATGCCATTGAAGTGAGTCCTGTAGGAGTGTAATGCCGGGTAGCGCTTCGCTTACCCGGCCTACAACGCCTCGAAATGTTTTGTAGGCCGGATAAGGCGTATACGCTTTATCCGGCAAAAGGCAACAAATTAAATCTTACATGCGCCGCTTTCGCAGCCGTCATCCTGAATAGAAGGCGCCAGATCGTCCTGCGCATCTTCTGCACCGTCACGCGTGTTGTGATAGTACAGCGTTTTCACGCCAAATTTATAGGCGGTAAGCAGGTCTTTCAACAACTGTTGCATCGGCACTTTGCCAGACGGGAAACGCGTCGGGTCGTAGTTGGTATTGGCTGAAATCGCCTGATCGATAAATTTCTGCATGATGCCGACCAGTTGCAGGTAACCGTCGTTATTCGGCATTTCCCACAGCAGCTCATACGCGTCTTTCAGCGATTCATAATCAGGGACTACCTGGCGCAGAACGCCATCCTTCGAGGCCTTGATACTGACATGACCGCGCGGCGGCTCAATGCCGTTGGTGGCATTGGAGATCTGCGAAGAGGTCTCGGACGGCATCAAAGCTGAAAGCGTGGAGTTACGCAGACCGTGCGTCTTGACGGATTCGCGCAGGGCTTCCCAGTCAAGGTGCAGCGGTTCATTGACGACCGCATCGAGATCTTTCTTATAGGTGTCGATCGGCAGGATGCCTTGCGCGTAGGTGGTTTCGTTAAACCACGGGCAGGCGCCTTGCTCTTTCGCCAGTTCATTAGAGGCTTTCAGCAGGTAATACTGAATGGCTTCAAACGTTTTGTGCGTCAGGTTATTGGCGCTGCCGTCAGAGTAACGTTTTCCGTTTTTAGCCAGCCAGTAAGCGTAGTTGATCACGCCAATACCGAGGGTACGACGGCCCATCGCACCGCGTTTGGCGGCCGGGATCGGGTAGTCCTGATAGTCCAGCAGCGCATCCAGCGCACGGACGGCCAGCACGGCAAGCTCTTCCAGTTCATCCAGGCTATTGATTGCACCCAGATTGAATGCGGAAAGGGTACACAGCGCAATTTCGCCGTTCTCATCGTTGACGTCAGTCAGCGGCTTGGTCGGCAGTGCGATTTCCAGACACAGGTTAGACTGGCGTACCGGCGCAACCTGAGGATCAAACGGGCTGTGGGTGTTGCAGTGGTCGACGTTCTGAATATAGATACGGCCTGTAGAAGCACGCTCCTGCATCATCAGTGAGAACAACTCAACAGCCTTAACACGTTGCTTACGGATGCTGTCGTCTTTTTCGTATCGGGTGTACAGGCGCTCAAATTCATCCTGATCGGCAAAGAAAGCATCGTACAGACCCGGGACGTCAGACGGGCTGAACAGGGTAATGTCTTCGCCTTTCAGCAGACGGGTATACATCAGTTTGTTGATTTGTACGCCGTAGTCCATGTGGCGCACGCGGTTGCCTTCAACGCCACGGTTGTTTTTCAGCACCAGCAGGCTTTCGACTTCCAGATGCCACATCGGGTAGAACAGCGTTGCCGCACCGCCGCGCACGCCGCCCTGAGAGCAGGATTTCACCGCCGTCTGGAAGTGTTTGTAGAACGGGATACAACCGGTGTGGAAGGCTTCACCGCCGCGAATCGGGCTACCCAGCGCACGGATGCGACCGGCGTTGATACCGATACCGGCACGCTGGGAAACGTATTTCACAATCGCGCTGGAGGTGGCATTGATGGAATCCAGGCTGTCGCCGCACTCGATCAGCACACAGGAGCTGAACTGACGCGTCGGGGTACGCACGCCAGACATGATCGGCGTTGGCAGAGAAATCTTGAACGTGGAGACCGCGTCGTAAAAACGTTTGACGTATTCGAGACGGGTTTCACGCGGATAGTTAGAGAACAGGCAAGCCGCAACCAGAATATAGAGGAACTGCGCGCTTTCGTAGATTTCACCGGTGACGCGGTTTTGTACCAGGTATTTACCTTCTAACTGCTTCACTGCGGCGTAGGAGAAGGTCATATCGCGGTCATGCACGATAAACGAATCCATCTGCTTGAACTCTTCTTCCGTGTAGTCTTCCAGCAGATGATTGTCGTATTTACCCATCTCAACCATTTTAGTGACATGATCGAACAGTTTGGGCGGTTCAAACTCACCATACGCTTTCTTACGCAGATGGAAGATCGCCAGACGCGCAGCCAGATACTGATAATCCGGAGCGTCGCGCGAGATCAGATCCGCAGCAGCTTTGATGATCGTTTCGTGAATATCGGAGGTCTTAATACCGTCGTAAAATTGAATGTGGGAGCGCAGTTCAACCTGAGAAATCGATACGTTATTCAGTCCTTCTGCCGCCCAATCCAGAACTCGGTGGATTTTGTCGAGATTGATGCGCTCTGTACTACCATCACGCTTTGTCACCAGCAGACTCTGATTCATGTTTTACCTGTCCGTGAAAGAAAAAATATCCCCTGGCTTATCCACTTGTGACTAACTCTGTGGATAAATACTATATATAGGGGTTGGGTGTTAAATGAAACGCTATATGGTGAGTATTCTAGTAGGGATTCTTTTCAGTACAAGAGTTGATTTTGAGGTTAAATTGAGGTTGCAAAAGGGTAAGAAACGCTAAGTGCGCGTCTTATAAGGCCTGGAGGCCATGTCAAGATTTCGCGAAAAAAAATGAAAATTTGATCGAGTGCTGATTTCTTCGGCTAAGAAAAAGATTGCGCCTTATGACGCAGCGCAATCTTTATAAGAATAGTTGATGACGTTAGTCGTTTTTGGCCGTTGTATGCAACATGTAGTTAACATCAACGCCTGGGCCTAACTTGAACGAATTGGTGATCGGATTGTAATGCAACCCGGTCATGTGACGTTCTTTGAGTTCCGTCTGATCAACCCAGCTTAACAGTTCAGCCGGTTTAATAAATTTTTTCACATCGTGCGTACCTTTGGGCACCATGCGCAAAATATACTCAGCGCCCACAACGGCCATTAACCAGGATTTCCCGTTGCGATTCAGCGTGGAGAAAAAGACCTCGCCGCCGGGTTTCACTAACTGCGCGCACGCCCTGACGACCGATTGCGGATCAGGAACATGCTCCAGCATTTCCATACAGGTCACGACATCGTACTGATGCGCATGTTTCGCCGCATGTTCCTCGACGGTTTCCTGCACGTATTCCACCTGGATGCCGCTTTCCAGCGCATGCAATTTTGCCACCTGTAGCGGCTCAAAGCCCATATCGAGACCAGTGACCGTTGCGCCCTCACGCGCCATGCTCTCTGCCAGAATGCCCCCGCCACAACCGACATCGAGCACCTTTTTACCAAACAGGCCGCCTGAGCGCTCGGTAATGTAGCCCAGACGCAAAGGGTTAATGCGGTGCAGAGGCTTAAATTCTCCCTCAAGATCCCACCAGCGCGACGCGACTGCTTCAAACTTGGCAATTTCTTCATGGTCAACGTTGTGGGTTACCGGGGGTTTTTCGGCATTCATGGGTGCTTCTACTCCTTATTTGGCAAGACAGATGAGTATATCAGCCTGACGGGACGAATAAAGCCTCTCGAGGAGGCAATCCGTTTACCTGTATTAGCGTGGTTGTGTTATAATTTGCGACCTTTGAATCCGGGAAACAGTAGAGGGATAGCGGTTAGATGAGCGACCTTGCGAGAGAAATTACACCGGTCAACATTGAGGAAGAGCTGAAGAGCTCCTATCTGGATTATGCGATGTCGGTCATTGTTGGCCGTGCGCTTCCGGATGTCCGAGATGGCCTGAAGCCGGTACACCGTCGCGTTCTTTACGCCATGAACGTATTGGGCAATGACTGGAACAAAGCCTACAAAAAATCTGCCCGTGTCGTTGGTGACGTAATCGGTAAATACCACCCTCATGGTGATACTGCCGTTTATGACACTATTGTTCGTATGGCGCAGCCATTCTCCTTGCGTTACATGCTGGTTGACGGCCAGGGTAACTTCGGTTCTGTCGATGGCGATTCCGCCGCAGCGATGCGTTATACGGAAATCCGTATGTCGAAAATCGCCCACGAGATAATGGCAGACCTGGAAAAAGAGACGGTGGATTTCGTCGATAACTACGACGGCACCGAAAGAATTCCAGATGTTATGCCGACCAAAATTCCTAACCTGCTGGTGAACGGTTCGTCCGGTATCGCCGTTGGTATGGCGACCAACATCCCGCCACATAACCTGACGGAAGTGATCAACGGCTGCCTGGCGTATATCGACGACGAAGACATCACCGTCGAAGGCCTGATGGAACATATTCCTGGCCCGGACTTCCCGACAGCGGCGATCATCAACGGCCGTCGCGGCATTGAAGAAGCCTATCGTACCGGTCGCGGTAAAGTGTACATCCGCGCGCGTGCGGAAGTGGAAGCTGACGCGAAAACCGGTCGCGAAACCATCATCGTTCATGAAATCCCTTACCAGGTGAACAAAGCGCGCCTGATCGAAAAGATTGCTGAACTGGTGAAAGAAAAACGCGTTGAAGGTATCAGCGCGCTGCGTGACGAGTCTGATAAAGACGGTATGCGCATCGTGATTGAAATCAAACGCGATGCGGTCGGGGAAGTGGTACTGAATAACCTCTATTCCCAGACGCAGTTGCAGGTCTCCTTCGGTATCAACATGGTTGCCTTGCACCATGGCCAGCCGAAGATCATGAACCTGAAAGACATTATTTCTGCGTTCGTGCGTCACCGCCGTGAAGTGGTGACTCGCCGTACTATTTTTGAACTGCGTAAAGCCCGCGATCGTGCGCATATCCTCGAAGCACTGGCGATTGCGCTGGCGAACATTGACCCGATCATTGAGCTTATCCGTCGTGCGCCAACGCCTGCGGAAGCAAAAGCGGCATTGATCGCGCGCTCCTGGGATCTGGGCAACGTGGCTGCCATGCTGGAACGTGCGGGTGATGACGCGGCACGTCCTGAATGGCTGGAGCCAGAGTTCGGCGTGCGTGACGGTCAATACTATCTGACCGAACAGCAGGCACAGGCGATCCTGGATCTGCGTTTGCAGAAACTGACCGGCCTTGAGCACGAAAAACTGCTCGATGAGTACAAAGAGCTGCTGGAGCAGATCGCGGAACTGTTGCACATTCTGGGCAGCGCCGACCGTCTGATGGAAGTGATTCGCGAAGAGATGGAATTGATTCGCGAGCAGTTTGGCGATAAGCGTCGTACTGAAATCACTGCCAACAGCGCGGACATTAACCTTGAAGATCTGATCAACCAGGAAGATGTGGTTGTGACGCTGTCTCACCAGGGTTATGTGAAGTATCAGCCGCTTTCTGAGTACGAAGCGCAGCGTCGTGGCGGGAAAGGTAAATCTGCCGCACGTATTAAAGAAGAAGACTTTATTGACCGACTGCTGGTGGCGAATACGCACGATCATATTCTGTGCTTCTCCAGCCGTGGCCGCGTCTACTCCATGAAAGTCTATCAGTTGCCGGAAGCAAGCCGTGGCGCCCGTGGCCGTCCGATCGTCAACCTGCTGCCGCTTGAGCAGGATGAACGTATTACCGCGATTCTGCCGGTGACTGAGTTTGAAGAAGGCGTGAAAGTCTTCATGGCGACCGCCAACGGTACGGTGAAGAAAACCGTTCTGACCGAGTTCAATCGTCTGCGTACCGCCGGTAAAGTGGCGATCAAACTGGTCGAAGGCGATGAACTGATTGGCGTGGATCTGACCAGCGGTGATGATGAAGTCATGCTGTTCTCTGCCGAAGGTAAAGTGGTTCGCTTTAAGGAAGCCTCGGTTCGTGCGATGGGTTGCAACACCACCGGTGTTCGCGGTATTCGCTTAGGCGGGAGCGACAAAGTGGTTTCGCTGATCATCCCACGTGGTGAAGGCGCAATCCTGACGGCAACACAAAACGGTTACGGTAAACGTACGGCGGTAGAAGAGTACCCAACCAAGTCGCGTGCGACGAAAGGGGTTATCTCTATCAAAGTCACCGAACGTAACGGTTCTGTTGTCGGCGCGGTGCAGGTCGACGATGCGGATCAGATTATGATGATCACGGATGCCGGTACGCTGGTGCGTACTCGCGTGTCGGAAATCAGCATTGTGGGTCGTAACACCCAGGGCGTTATCCTCATCCGTACTGCGGAAGATGAAAACGTGGTGGGTCTGCAGCGTGTTGCTGAGCCTGTCGATGATGAAGAACTGGATTCTATCGACGGTAGCGCCGCAGAAGGGGACGAAGACATCGCCCCGGAAGTGGAAAGCGATGATGACGTCGCAGACGATGCCGACGACTCCGCGGAAGACGCTGACGAGTAATCACCTTGATATGCAAAGGGCCGGAATTCCGGCCCTTTTTCGTTTAGTTCATCCGTTCAACAATCATCGCGATCCCCTGACCGCCACCCACACACAATGTCGCCAGCCCCAACGTTTTATCGTGCGCCTCCAGACTGTGAAGCAGCGTGACCAGAATACGTGCGCCGCTGGTCCCGATAGGATGCCCAAGCGCGATAGCACCGCCGTTGATATTCACTTTCTGAGGATCAAAGCCAAGGACTTTACCCACCGCCAGGAACTGCGCGGCAAATGCCTCATTGGCTTCGATGAGATCGATATCAGAAAGCTGGAGCCCGCTCTGTAGCAGCGCTTTTTGGGTGGCAGGAACCGGCCCCATCCCCATCAATGCGGGTGCGACGCCGCCGCTGGCCCAGGCTTTAATACGCGCAAGCGGCTTCAGCCCCGCCGCCAGGGCGGCAGATTCGTCCATCACCACCAGAGCCGCAGCGCCATCGTTGATCCCCGAGGCGTTACCGGCAGTCACTGTACCCTCTTTGTCAAAAGCGGGACGCAACGCGGCGAGGCCTTCCGCCGTTGTTTCGGCTTTCGGAAATTCATCACGGTCAAAAACCAGGGTTTTCTTGCGCGATGTGATGGTGACGGGGACGATCTCTTTCTGAAACGCGCCGCTTTCCATCGCCGCTACGGCTTTACGCTGGGAGTGGAGCGCCAGTTCATCCTGCATCTCGCGGCTGATATCGTATTCCCGTGCGATGTTTTCCGCAGTGATCCCCATATGGTAACCGTGGATGGCGCAGAGCAGACCATCATGCAGAATGGAGTCGGATAATTGTCCGTCACCGAGGCGATAGCCCCAACGGGCTTTTGCATCCAGCAGATAGGGCGCCTGACTCATGTTCTCCATGCCGCCCGCGATGATGGCCTGCGCTTGCCCGGTCGCAATCGCCTGTGCGGCCAGCGCGACGCTTTTCAGGCCAGAGCCGCACAGTTTGTTGACGGTAAAACCGCAAACCGTATCGGCAAGACCGCTTTTTAACAACGCCTGGCGTGCCGGGTTTTGCCCCAGACCCGCCTGAAGCACATTGCCCATGATCACTTCATCAACCCGTTGAGGATCGAGTTGCGCACGTTCAAGCGCAGCTTTGATCGCCGTTACCCCAAGATCGATGGCGCTGGTGGCTGCCAGCGCGCCGTTAAAGTTGCCAATGGCGGTACGTGCCGCACTGACGATGACACTGTTTTTCATCTTCTGTTCCTTACTGTGAAAGGTTGTCGTCAGAACACGCTCAGGCCAATGACGAATATGATCCCGGAAAAGAGCAGGGCCGTGATGCAGTAACCCATGATGTCGCGCACCCCAAGCCCGGCGATGGCCAGCGCAGGTAGCGCCCAGAACGGCTGCGCCATGTTCATCCACTGCTCGCCGTAGGCAATCGCCATTACCGACTTGCCAAGATCGGCGCCCAGCGCTTCGGCGGCCGGAAGCACGAAGGGGCCCTGGATGACCCAGTGTCCGCCGCCCGACGGCACGGCAAAGTTAATCAGCGCAGAGCTGAAGAAGGTCATGAGGGGGAAGGTGTCTTTGTTGGCGACGTTGATGAAGAACTCGGTGATAAGCCCCCCGAGGCCGGAGTGTTCCATCATCAGCTGAATTCCCGCGTAGAAAGGGAACTGAACCAGAATACCTGCGGTACTGCGGGCGGCTGCGCTGACGGCACGCATATAGGCCATGGGGGTTTTGTGGAGTAACAACCCGGCAATCAGGAACATCAGATTGACGGTGTTAATCGTGATATTGAACCCTTTCTCTGCAAAGTCGAACGCCAGGTAAGCAATACCCAACGCACCGATGATCAGCGTCAGAATGCGGCTCTCTTCCAGTTTCTCAGACGGCGGGGCATCAGCCGGTAATGTTTTCTGAAAATCAGTGTCGTCCAGCAATAATTTGGGATCAACGGAGACGACATCAGACGGTTTTGGCACCATCAAACGGGTAATGAACGGCATCACCACGATAAGACTCAGCGTAATGAAGATATTGAATCCGGTGAAAATGGTGTCCCCGACCGGAATTAACCCTGCAATATGTTCGACCGGGTTGCCTGGCGTCGCGGCGAGCAGCGGCATTGAGCCGGAGAGGCCGCCGCCCCAGGTGATAAAGCCGATATAGGCGCAGGCAATGAGCAGAGGATAGTCGGAGCCGGGTACCCGGCGGGCGACTTCGCGGGCAAACATCGCCCCCACCACCAGACCAAAACCCCAGTTGATGACGGATGCGACCGCGCCAAAGAACGTCACCAGCATCACCCCTTGTGCCGGGGTTTTGGCGACCGACGCGGCGGTACGCAGCAGGCTTTTAACCGGCCCGGAACTGGCCAGCGCATGTCCGGTGACAATGATTAACGCCATCTGCATCCCGAATGCCAGCAGATTCCAGAAACCATCACCCCAAAATTTCACCATCTTGATGGGGGTTTGTGGCGTTAACCAGAGCGCAATCCCAAACGTCAGCAGCGTCAGCATCATGGCAAAGATCAGCGGATCGGGGAGCCAGCGGCTGACAAAGCGCGTCATAAAGCGTGAGATACGACCAATCATGCATCACCTCGTTGGATTATCAGGTTGGCTGCAACGTCAAAATGCGCGTCGGTTTTCGCGCGAAGCGTGGCGATATCACATTCTTCAGCGATTTCGGTAAGCCACATTTTGCCGTCGATGAAACGGAATACGGCGAGCTCAGTGACCAGCATATGTACCGCGTGCTGGGCGGTTAGCGGCATGGTGCAGTAACGCAGAATTTTGACTGAACCGTCTTTCGCGCAGTGCTCCATGGCAATGATCACTTTGCGCGCGCCAGTGACCAGGTCCATCGCTCCCCCCATACCGGGCACCAGTTTGCCGGGAACGACCCAGTTGGCGAGGTTGGCCTTCTCATCCACCTGCAATCCGCCGAGGACGCAGGCATCAACATGGCCACCGCGAATCAGTGCAAACGACATTGCGCTATCAAACATCGCGGCGCCGGGTAATATGCCGCACGGTTGCCCGCCAGCATTCACTAAATCGGGATGTGCAGTGGTGACGGGACCCAGCCCAAGAAAACCGTTCTCGGATTGCAGCGTGATATGGATATCGGCGGGAAGATAATTGGCGACCAGTGTTGGTAGACCAATCCCTAAGTTAACGACGTCACCGTCACGAAGTTCTTGCGCCACGCGGCGCGCAATACGTTGTTTAGCATCCATGATTAACGCTCCTGTGGAATAACGATATGGTCGATAACCGCGCCTGGGGTGACAATCTGGTCCGGCAACAGACAGCCTGTTTCGACCAGCTCGTCAGGTTCCACCAGCGTGATATCGGCGGCGAGGGCAATCAGGGGGTTAAAATTGCGGGCGCTGAGTTGGTAGGTCAGGTTGCCGAGGGGGTCGGCACGGTGGGCGCGGATCAGCGCCAGATCGGCACGCAGTGGACGCTCAAGCAGCCACTTTTTTCCGTCGAGCGTCATGGTCTGTTTACCGTCCTCCACCACAGTGCCGACGCCCGTCGGGGTCAGAAAACCGCCGAGACCCGCGCCGCCACAGCGGATTTGTTCTATCAGGGTTCCTTGTGGAACCAGCTGTACCTCCATTTCTCCGGCAATCATTCGCCGACCGGTTTCGGGGTTGGTGCCAATATGCGAGGCGATAACTTTACTCACCCGGCCATTGACGATAAGCGGGCCAATACCGGTATCTATAAAGGCGGTATCGTTGGCGATTAGCGTGAGATCCCTGACGCCGGAATCAAGGAGGGCCTCGATCAGACGGGGCGGGGTGCCAACGCCGATAAAACCGCCAACCATGATGGTCATGCCGTCACGAAAAAAATCGGGTGCGTCCTGTAAGGTAATCAGTTTTGTTTTCATTATGTTTCCCTTTTGCATACTCCATGTTGGGTACGCATAGGGAATAGCAAGCGGAATGCCAGAAGCGAGGAATAACGAAAATATTAGTTAAGGCATTAATTATGAAGGTTTATTTTTGAGTGGGTGGGTATGTGAGACGAGGAGGAATAGGCAGAATTTTGCGCACTGTGCAAAATTCTGCATAGCAGATTCCGGTATCAATTATCAGCCGGGTCAATACCATACTCCTGCAGTTTGTACATCAGGGCGCGTCTGCTGATCCCCAGCATAAGGGCGGTGCGCGTACGGTTTCCCTGTTGTTGTTCAAGCACCTCAACGATAATGCGTTTTTCTTCGCGCTTGATCTCTTCTTTCAGATTGCGCTCTCCCGGTTGGGGTGTTTTGACTTCGCTGGCGGGGCTCACCGGCAGGCGAAACTGAGCGGGTAAATCCTCAGCAAAAATAACCGCGCCAGTATTCATGACAACCGCACGCTCAATCACATTCGATAACTCACGGATATTGCCTGGCCACGGCCATGCGGTGAGTATCGACATTGCCGTAGGGTCGATCTCTATAATATCGCGTTGATTTTCTGAGCTAAATTTTTGTAAAAAGTGGTTGGCGAGTAAGGGGATATCTTCCCGGCGCTCTTTTAAGGGAGGTAGCATCAGATGGATCACATTTAACCGATAAAACAGATCTTCGCGGAAAGCGCCTTCTTTTACCATGGCGTGGAGATCGCGATTGGTGGCGGCAATAATGCGGATATCGACCTGAATGGTCTGGTGCCCGCCAATGCGTTCAAACTCTCGTTCCTGCAAAATACGCAGCAGCTTGGCCTGGAGAACGAGCGGCATTTCACCGATTTCATCAAGCAATAACGTTCCCTGATGAGCACGTTCAAACAGCCCCTGGCGTAATGTTTGCGCGCCGGTAAATGCCCCTTTTTCATGGCCAAACAGTTCGCTTTCCAGTAACGATTCCGGCAGCGCTGCGCAGTTAATCTTGATGAACGGGCCATTCGCCCGGCGGGAGTTATAGTGGAGCGCGCGGGCAATCAGCTCTTTCCCCGTTCCACTCTCCCCACTGATCAGTACGCTGGCCTGGGAGAGGGCGATTTTGGCAGTATCTTTACAGATATCCATCATGACAGGGCTGTTGGTCAGGATATGTCCCCACTGCCAACTGCTACTCAGCGCTTTGTGGAGACTGCGGATCTCTTGCTTCATGGCCTGGAGTTGTAGCGCTCGCTGAATCACTAAAGTGAGCTCGTCCAGATCGAAGGGTTTGATGACATAATCAAATGCGCCGCTGCGGAGCGCCTCGACGGCTGTCTCTACTTCAGCGTAGGCCGTCATCAAAATGATGGGGATTCGGGGCTGCTGGGCTCTCATGATTTTCAGCGCTTCGATACCGCTCATTTCCGGCATACGGATGTCCATCAACACCACGTCCGGCTCTGTTTCTTCAAAGCAGTGCAGTGCGGCCTTACCGTTGCTGGCACAGAGTGTTTCATGCCCTTGCAGCGAAAAGGCGGTGGTCAGCATACGGCGAACATTGTCTTCGTCGTCAACGATGAGAATACGGTAGGTGGAATTCATTCCGGGACGGTTCCCTGCGGGTTAATCGGTAAAATCAGCGTGAAAATTGCCCCACAGCCAGGCATGCTGGCAACGCGGATATCGCCCTGATGCGCATTGATGATGCGCTGGCTTAGCGCCAGTCCAAGACCGGTTCCTGAGGCTTTCGTCGTAAAAAAGGGATCAAAAATCTTTTTCTGCATGGCGATATCAATACCACAGCCATTGTCTTCAACCGTCACCGCCTGTTGTGACGCCGTGTATTGCCAGGTACGAATACGAATTTCCCCTCGGGCGCTGATCGCCTGCACCGCATTAATTAATACGTTCAGAATCACCTGTCTGAGCAATTCACGATCTGCGACTATCGGAGACAGTTGGTTATCTAAGTCCACGTGGAATGAAATCCGTGCCTGGACGCCAGCGGTTTGTACCAGGATAAGCGTCTCCTCGACCAGTGCATTGAGCTGGATTTGTTGCCACTGGCTCTGTCGGGGTCGGGATAAATCTAGCAGCTGTTGGATGACTTTATTGATGGAGTCGATTTCATTCAGCACCACGGAGAGGTATTCCTGGTGGAGCGGCTCAGTTGTCTGCTGGCGGATGATTTGCACATAGCCACGAATAGCCGTTAGCGGGTTGCGCACTTCATGCGCTACGCCCGCCATCAGTTCTCCGAGAGTGGCGAGTCTTTCCGTTTGCGCCTGCCGACGCTGTTTCTCTTTACGAGCCGTTAAGTCGGAGAAAATGACCAGAGCACCGATTAACTCGCCCCAGGCATTATGAATTCGGCTGGTGGTGACGCGGATCTCAATGGTGCGATCGCGGGCAGGGAAACTGATCTCCTGGGCCAGATGCTCCGTTCCGTGCGCCAGGGTGTCGAGTACCGGGCTGTAAAATTGCGAGTGCGTAAACAGGCTGGCATAAGATTTACCCACCAATTCCTGTTGCGTATAGCCGGTGATTTGTTCTGCGGCGGGATTGATCGTGATGACATCGCCTTGTCGGTCGATAGCGATAACGCCATCGGCGGCGTTTTCAATGATCAGATCATTAAGGGTTTTGGTCTCCCGCAAGGTTTGCGCCAGGGCGTTGACACTCTGGCTGATTTGCCCCAGTTCACCGGGCAGAGAGGGGAGACGCATATGGCTATTTTGCGCAAGAAGCGACAGGCCATCGGTAATTACACCGATGTTAGCGCTGAGCCGCCGTGAAAAAAAGATGATCAGCAACAGGCTACCGATCAGGCCTGCGGCCAACACCGTGATGATCCTGACGTCCATTTTCCACGCTTGTTGGCGAATGTCTTCGGTCAGTTCGTTGGCCCAGATATAGCCGAGAACATTACCCTGCCGCTCAATGGGGATCATGGAGTTAAGAATATCGCCCCGTACCTGCTTTCCTGAGTACACCAGCGCAGAATGGCTACTCATGACGTCACGGCCTGGGTGATCGGGGGATATTGTGATGCCGACATTATGTTGATAAAGCGCAGCGGGCGCATAGGTGATAACGGCGTCTAACGCCTGGTTGTAATACCCAGCGCCAATTCCGGGAAACGCGGCAGTAATACGTTCTGTGATGGGGCCTAACTCAGCATTAAGCGCGCGAATGCGTTCCTCTCGCGGCAGGTCACTGTAGAGATTAAAACGATCGCCTAATGCATCGTCAAGAAGGCTTAAGACGGCCGACAGTTTTTTCTCTTTTTCGGACAATACTGCTGAACGGCCTTCAGTTTCTACGATATAACCAATAGAAACAGTGGGTATAATGACCATCAATATGGCCACCAGGATCATCTGGTTTCGCAAGCGTCGTGGGTATAAGCGGCGAATTACCCATTGTAGATAGCGCATGCTGAATTCCATGTTGTGTTTTTCAGGCAAACGCCGATTATCGGTGATTAGGGCGTAAGTTTCTCAGCGGTGCATCATATTCCCGTCATGAGAGATCATTGCGACGTCGGTCATTTACCGCTACCTTAATCACACTCTATTTACATCCTGAGGCGGAGCTTCGCCCTTTTGAAATACCTTGCTTCCTTCCGCACCACCCTGAAAGTGTCGCGCTACCTGTTCAGGGCGTTGGCGTTATTAATCTGGCTTTTGATTGCGTTTGCTTCGGTGTTTTACATCGTGAATGCGCTGCATCAGCGAGAGTCCGAAATTCGTCAGGAGTTTAACCTCAGTTCCGATCAAGCCCAGCGCTACATTCAGCGTACCTCAGACGTGATGAAAGAGCTGAAGTACATTGCTGAAAATCGCCTCACGGCGGAAAACGGCGTGATGTCTTCGCGGGCGCGGGACGAAAAGGCCGAAGTGCCCACTTTCGAACCACTTTTCGCTGACTCCGACTGCGCGGCCATGAGCAATATGTGGCGGGGTTCGCTGGAGTCGCTGTCCTGGTTTATGCGCTACTGGCGCGACAATTTCTCCGCTGCTTACGACCTGAATCGCGTATTTCTGATCGGTAGCGATAACCTCTGTATGGCGAATTTTGGTCTGCGCGATATGCCTGTTGAGCGTGATGCGGCGTTGAAAGCGCTGCACGAGCGTATCGTTAAGTACCGTAACGCGCCCCAGGAAGAGAGCGGGAATAACCTCTTTTGGATAGGTCAGGGACCGCGGCCGGGCATCGGTTATTTTTATGCGCTGACCCCAGTCTATCTGGCAAATCGTCTGCAGGGGCTGCTCGGCGTTGAACAGTCTATTCGCATGGAAAACTTTTTCACGCCAGGCAGTCTCCCCATGGGGGTAACGATTCTGGATGAGAATGGCCATGCCTTAATTTCACTGACCGGTCCGGATGGCAATATCAAAGCGGAACCCCGCTGGATGCAGGAGCGCTCCTGGTTTGGCTACACGCCAGGTTTTCGCGAGCTGGTGCTGAAGAAAAATTTGCCGCCGTCGTCCCTGAGTATTGTCTACTCGGTGCCTGTCGATCTGGTGCTCGAACGCATCCGTATGCTGATCCTTAACGCAATTATACTGAATGTGCTGGTCGGCGCAGCCTTGTTTACGCTGGCGCGCATGTATGAACGGCGGATTTTCATTCCAGCAGAAAGTGACGCCCAGCGACTGGAAGAACATGAACAGTTCAACCGCAAAATTGTTGCCTCCGCGCCCGTGGGGATCTGTATTTTGCGCACCATCGACGGCATCAATATCCTCAGTAATGAACTTGCGCATACTTACCTTAATATGCTCACCCATGAGGATCGCCAGAGGCTGACGCAAATCATCTGCGGGCAGCAGGTCAACTTTGTGGACGTGTTGACCAGCAATAACACGAACCTGCAAATTAGCTTTGTGCATTCACGCTATCGCAATGAAAACGTGGCGATTTGCGTGCTGGTGGATGTGAGTGCCCGCGTGAAGATGGAAGAATCGTTGCAGGAGATGGCGCAGGCGGCTGAACAGGCCAGCCAGTCTAAATCGATGTTCCTCGCCACGGTCAGCCATGAACTGCGCACACCGTTATACGGAATTATCGGTAACCTCGATCTGCTGCAAACCAAAGAGCTGCCGAAAGGGGTGGATCGCCTGGTGACGGCGATGAACAACTCCTCCAGCCTGCTGCTAAAAATCATTAGTGACATTCTCGATTTCTCAAAAATCGAGTCTGAGCAACTGAAGATTGAGCCACGCGAGTTTTCCCCCCGGGAAGTGATGAGCCATATTACGGCAAACTATTTGCCGCTGGTGGTGCGTAAACAGCTAGGACTGTATTGCTTTATCGAACCGGATGTTCCGGTCACGCTGAATGGCGATCCGATGCGTCTGCAGCAGGTGATTTCCAACCTGCTCAGCAATGCCATTAAATTCACCGATACGGGCTGCATTGTGCTGCATGTGCAGTGTAACGGCGACTATCTCAGCATTCGGGTGCGCGACACGGGAGTGGGGATTCCGGCGAAAGAAGTGGTGCGCTTGTTCGATCCCTTCTTCCAGGTGGGAACCGGGGTGCAGCGGAATTTCCAGGGAACTGGCCTGGGGCTGGCTATCTGCGAAAAACTGATCAGCATGATGGACGGCGATATCTCCGTGGATTCTGAACCCGGCATGGGAAGCCAGTTTACGCTGCGTATTCCTCTGTATGGCGCGCAATTCCCGGTGCGAAAAGCCGTGGACGGCCTTGCACAAACCCGCTGCTGGCTGGCGGTGCGTAACGCCTCGTTGGCCCATTTTGTAGAATCCAGTCTGGCGCGTAACGGCGTGCAGGTGCTCCGTTATGACGGTCAGGAACCCGCGCCAGATGACGTGTTGATAACCGATGATGCGCTGGAGCAGCCGTGGCAGGGACGTGCCGCAGTGATCTTCTGCCGTCGCCATATCGGGATCCCGGTGGAAAGAGCGGCGGGCGAGTGGGTGCATAGCGTTGCGTCGCCGCACGAATTACCGGGTTTACTGGCGCGTATTTACAGTATTGAGCTGGACAGTGAAAACGCCTCAACGGCGCTGACGGCACCGGAGAAAGTGGGCGATGCCAATGACGATATGATGATTCTGGTGGTGGACGATCATCCTATCAACCGCCGTCTGCTGGCCGATCAGTTAGGATCGCTTGGATATCAGTGCAAAACGGCAAATGACGGTGTTGATGCCCTGAATGTACTGAGTAAAAACGCTATCGATATTGTGCTTAGCGACGTCAATATGCCGAATATGGATGGCTATCGCCTGACACAGCGTATTCGTCAGTTAGGGCTGACGCTGCCGGTGGTTGGCGTAACGGCCAACGCGCTGGCGGAAGAGAAGCAACGTTGTCTGGAGTCGGGTATGGATAGCTGCCTGTCGAAACCGGTCACCCTGGATGTATTGCAACAGACGCTGGCGCTCTATGCTGAGCGGGTCAGAAAAATGCGGACATAAAAATGCCGGAGGGCGGTTTCGCCTTCTCCGGCTTTTGGGTCTGATATTATCAACATCTAAGCCTGACAGGCATCGCGCCATCAGGCTCGTGACGCTCAATAATTATCAATCTTTGTCGTTTGGACTCAGCGTTACCGAAGAGAGGTAGTTCAGCAGCGCGATATCGTTCTCCACGCCCAGCTTCATCATCGCCGATTTCTTCTGGCTACTGATGGTCTTGATGCTGCGGTTTAGCTTCTTGGCAATCTCCGTCACCAGGAAACCTTCGGCGAACAGACGCAGGACTTCACTCTCTTTCGGTGACAAACGTTTGTCACCGTAACCGCTCGCGCTGATTTTTTCCAGCAGGCGAGAAACGCTTTCCGGGGTGAATTTTTTGCCCTTTTGCAGCGCGGCCAGCGCTTTTGGCAAGTCGGTAGGGGCGCCTTGTTTCAGGACGATGCCCTCAATATCGAGATCCAGCACGGCGCTCAGGATCGCCGGGTTGTTGTTCATGGTCAGAACAATGATCGACAGGCTCGGGAAATGGCGCTTGATATATTTGATCAAGGTGATCCCGTCACCGTATTTATCTCCCGGCATTGAGAGGTCGGTGATTAAAACATGCGCATCCAGTTTAGGGAGATTGTTGATCAGTGCTGTGGAGTCTTCAAATTCGCCGACAACATTCACCCACTCGATTTGTTCAAGTGATTTGCGAATACCGAACAGTACAATCGGATGGTCATCGGCAATAATTACGTTCATATTGTTCATGTATTGGGCTACCTTGCTACAGCAAGCTTTTGACGTAAGCGTCAATGTCGCTGATGTATTTTTCTATACCTGGAGCATCTTTCTCACGAATAAGATGTTCCAGCGTTTCACATAACTGCTTGCCGGGTACCAGATTAAGCATGGCAAACACCCCTTTCAGGCGGTGGGCCGTTTGGGCCAGCGCAGCAAAATCGCTGGTTTCCGCCTCAGTATACAACCTCTTAACATCATCCGGTACTGTGTCTACAAATAGCGCGTAATAACCGCTGGCATGAAGTTCGGCGTTTTCATCTCCTCCCAGAGGGGACTCAGGAATGTCTTCCTGCGCCAGTTGCTCTTCGATAAGTTGTAAGACAGCTTCCTGCATAGCATTGCTCATATTAAAGTTGACGCGCAGTTGGCCAGGGCCGATTTTTCGCACGCCTGACTCATCATCGCTTAAAAGCAAGCCCGAGGCAGTAAGATTAGACGGATTATCCGTTAAAAAGAGATCATATTCTTGACTTACCAGCCGTTCGTCCGGAGTGAGGCAAGTCGCGCCCCAGTTTTCCAGTTGGCGAACCACAATGTTGCGCACGTCGTTAGAGGTGACATCAACCATCACACAAACGTCATCAAGCAGGCGCTCTTCGACTTCAGCATGCTGGTCGTGCGGCGTCATTTTAACATGGACGGTATAGCGCGTACCGAGCGTTTCCCGCGTTTTGATATTCAAATGACCGCCGAGTTTGCGGGCTAACTGATCGCACAACCAGAAGGTGAGCGGGTTCGCTTTGCCGTAACGGTCGCCCTGCGTTTCATTAATATACGGGAAATGCAGATTATCTATTTCATTCGGTGCCACACCTTCACCGGTATCCAGAATGCGGAAGGTCAGACGTTCTTCTGCGGACTCGTCCTGATCAACTTCAAGGGTGATTTTACCGATCTGAGTCGTGGTGACGGCGTACTGGATGAGCAGCAGCAAGATCCGGCGTAGAGCGTCGCGATCGCCACGGCGCTCGTCGCTGGCGCTAAGGTGGTTATTGATCAACAGTTGCAGGCCTTTGCGCTTAATTACCGGCAGGACTTCCGGCACGACTTCGTCGATCAGCGCCTGAACAGAGAACAGTGTCGATTCACTCTTCCAGCTATCATTCTCCAGAATGTTCGCGAGTTGAATTTCATCCACCATACGTACCAGCACATCAGCCTGATTAGCCAGTTTTTGGCTGTCAGGGGTATTCAATGCGGCGGCGTTAACCGCCAGCATCCGTACCGGCTCTTTCAATGCCGCGCCGATATTCTGCATAAATGCGGCACGACCCTGCTGGTTTTTCTCATACAACCGCTGTGCTTGCTTAAGCTTCTTATTGACCAGCACCTCACGATCCTGATCGCGGATGATAAAGATCTGGGTGCGCGGCGCAATCTGGCTACGAAACAGGCGAATTTCATACAGCTCATTATTGATAGTGGCCTGAATGATCCCCTGATGCTGTTCCGCCATGCTGGTGATGTTCTGCAAATTTAAGTGTGGCAGCAGATGATCGGCAATTTTATTGCTGATCACTGTCCGATTGGCTTCCTGGTCATGAACCAACAGACCGAGAGGCAGCAGGGAGACAATCTCTTCATTTATTGCACGCAGAATACGCAGTTCATTATTTGCCGCGGTATTGGGCGCAACCTCCGTCGAGCGACCTGGCTGGTGGCGGAAGGTGGTGTAACCAAACAACGCCAGCGCGAGCAGACCAATATTGAGCAGCAACGGCAGCAGGATATTTTGCAGCGTATCAAGCAGCAGCGTCCCGAAAGGCACCAGCCAGACCAGACGCATATCGGTTGAGTTCAGGGCTGATGAAATTTCAATTTTAGCGCTGTTAAAACTGATGCTGACGCTGTCTGGCGACTCTTTTTCATTATTATGTACGGTCGTTGGCGTGGCGTCAGGCTCAAGACGAAAGCTGTCCAGCGGCATGCCAGGTGGGATCAGATCGTTAATCGGCAGATCGAATGCGACCACGGTCGCCAGATGTCCGGGTTGGTTAAAGGTGGTGCGTAACGTGAAGTAATGCCCGTTTTGCCATGTCAGATGACGCAGAGAAGAGAAACTTTCTCTTTCATCAAGCGCGTTCGCTTGTTGCAGCATTTCCGCGCGTCGTGAGTCGACGATATTACCAATAGTCGACTCTTTAAAGCCGGACGCAAGATCTTTAAGCGGCAATGTGGAGATGAGGATTAAGCTGTTGTCCTGTCCGTTCAGGTAATACATGGACCACGGTACGGTCTCGGCACCCCACAACGTATCCAGATAGGTTGAAATACGCTGGGTCATTTCCAGCGTTGAACTGTCATGGGAGCCAAAAATGAGGGCCTCGGTCTTACGACGCGGTTTCTCCAGATAGTAGACATCTTGTTTCAGCCGCGTTTCTTGCAGACCTTCCCCTGTTGAAGGGTTAGCGGTTGCGGCGATGTTGTCATAAATTTGCCACGTTACGTAGCGCCAGGTATCGACCCGCTTATGCAGCGCGTGGGTGATATCGACAATCTGATAGCTCTTATCTTTCAACCAGGCATTCACGGCGCTTTGCACCATAACACCCATCGTCACCAGCAACACAATGATCAGTAATAAGAAGAAACGGGTAATGCTTCCCGGCAGAAGGGAGAATCGGGTAGAAACCGTTGTGTCAGTCTGACGCATTCGTGTTTATGACCTGTTAACAAGGCGAAAGGAGATAGGGCAGTATAAAGGGTAATGTGTGAATTTCCAGACTCTCGCCTCTTACCGACACTGCATTTCCGTCTGCCTGAGGGATAAGCATTGCTACTGTATAAATGTGTACATCGCATGAAATGGGGTACAGATATTTAGGAAAATACTGAAAAATGCAGCATTAAATAACAAGATAATATTTTTGACATTAATTCTGAGCGTGCGTGGAAGAAAACGCTGAATTTCCGTGACTCTTTTTTACGTCGTAGCACAATGTGAAAGGGAACAGTGTAAAGAAGGGTAAAAAAAAACCGAATGCAGTGCATTCGGCTGAAATAGGGGTAAACAGACATTCAGAAATGAATGACGGTAATAAATAAAGTTAATGATGATAGCGTCTTTATTTTAGTGATCGGCGAGTTTTTTGTTTTGTCATTCAGTGCTATGAATTATATGTGCGTAACATTCTGTTTTTAAGGTGAAAATTAATGCATCTTGTTAATTCGTGCTTATTTTTTGCATTTTCCGATTTAAAAAAAGTTCCACGAAATTAACATTTGGAAACATCTATGCCGATAAATGAAACATTTTAAAAGTTTTAGTATCATATTCGTGTTGGATTATTCTGTCATTTTGAGGAGAATGAAGTTGCCGACTGGTTAATGAGGGTTAACCAGTATGCAGTGGCAATAAAAAAAGCAAATAAAGGCATATAACAGAGGGTTTACAAAATGAAAGTTAAAGTACTGTCCCTCCTGGTACCGGCTCTGCTGGTAGCGGGTACCGCAAATGCGGCCGAAATTTATAACAAAGACGGCAACAAATTAGATCTGTACGGTAAAGTCGACGGTCTGCACTATTTCTCCGATGACGACAGCGTTGATGGCGATCAGACCTACATGCGTCTTGGCTTCAAAGGCGAAACCCAGGTAAATGACCAACTGACCGGTTACGGCCAGTGGGAATACCAGATTCAGGGTAACACGTCTGAAAACCAAAATGATTCCTGGACCCGTCTGGCGTTTGCCGGTCTGAAATTCGGTGATGCCGGTTCATTCGACTACGGTCGTAACTACGGTGTGGTTTACGACGTGACCTCCTGGACCGACGTTCTGCCGGAATTCGGCGGCGACACCTACGGTTCTGACAACTTCATGCAACAGCGTGGTAACGGCTTCGCGACCTACCGTAACTCTGACTTCTTCGGTATGGTTGATGGTCTGAACTTCGCCATTCAGTATCAGGGTAAAAACGGTAGCCCAAGCGGTGAAGACCAGACGAACAACGGTCGCGATGCTCTGAGACAGAACGACGAAGGTGTTGGCGGTTCTATCACTTATGATATCGGTGAAGGCTTCGGTATCGGTGCTGCGGTTTCTGGTTCTAACCGTACCTTTGATCAGAACAACTCTGGTTTTATCGGTACCGGCGATCGTGCTGAAACCTACACCGGTGGTCTGAAATATGACGCCAACAACGTTTACCTGGCTGCACAATACACCCAGACTTACAACGCGACTCGCACTGGCGATCTGGGTTGGGCTAACAAAGCACAGAACTTCGAAGTGGTTGCACAGTACCAGTTCGACTTCGGTCTGCGTCCGTCCGTTGCCTACCTGCAGTCCAAAGGTAAAGACCTGGGCCGTGGCTACGGCGATCAGGACATCGTGAAATATGTTGATGTTGGCGCGACTTACTACTTCAACAAAAACATGTCCACCTATGTTGATTACAAAATCAACCTGCTGGATGACAACCGCTTTACCAACGATGCCGGTATCAGCACCGATGACATCGTCGCTCTGGGCCTGGTTTACCAGTTCTAATTGTCGGTTTTGTCACCTAAAGGGCCTGCGGGCCCTTTTTTAATGCCTTTATTCCGGCGTACAAATAACTGTTTTTGGTGTACTCTTGCGCCCGTTCGCATGAGGATAATCACGTATGGATATGACTTCTTTTCGGGCGGTCCTGTTGGCGGCCACGCTCTTTTTTATGGGATGCGATAACGCCCCACAGCCAGTTAAGCCAGTTCCCGAAGCGCAGGTGCTGGAAGGTAAAACGATGGGAACCTTCTGGCGCGTCAGTGTTGTGGGCGTCGATGCCAAACGCCTCCAGGATCTACAGGTCCGGATTCAGACTCAGCTTGATGCTGACGATCAACTGCTCTCCACCTATAAAAATGATTCCGCATTAATGCGCTTTAACCAGTCGCAAAGTCTCTCGCCCTGGCCCGTCAGTGAAGCGATGGCCGATATAGTCACCTCCGCGTTGCGTATTGGCGCAAAAACGGACGGGGCGATGGACATTACCGTCGGTCCGCTGGTCAATCTGTGGGGTTTTGGCCCGGATCAACAGCCGGTGAAGATCCCCACTCAGGAACAGATTGATGTCGCAAAAGCCAAAACCGGCCTGGCGCATCTGACGGTTATTGAGCAGGCACGGCAACAGTATCTGCAAAAAGATATCGCGGACTTGTACGTCGATCTCTCCACCGTTGGTGAGGGATATGCAGCGGATCACCTGGCGTATCTGATGGAACAGGAAGGTCTCTCCCGCTATCTGGTTTCGGTTGGCGGCGCGCTGAGCAGTCGTGGCATGAATGCCGAAGGGCATCCGTGGCGGGTGGCTATCCAGAAACCGACAGACCAGGAAAATGCGGTGCAGGCGATTGTCGATATCAACGGGCATGGCATCAGCACGTCCGGCAGCTATCGCAACTATTATGAGCTGGACGGTAAACGCGTCTCTCATGTTATTGATCCGCAAACCGGACGTCCTATTGAGCACAACCTGGTGTCGGTGACGGTGATAGCCCCGACGGCGCTGGAAGCCGATGGCTGGGATACAGGACTGATGGTGCTCGGCACCGAAAAAGCGAAAGAGGTGGTTCGCCGTGAAGGGCTGGCCGTTTATATGATCGTCAAAGAAGGCGACGGCTTTAAGACCTGGATGTCTCCGCAGTTCCAGGGCTTTCTCATCAGCGAGAAAAATTAAAAAGCAAGATTGCGGGTTTTCGTTCGATGGTTTGTGGACACACTAAGCACTATGCTTACCGAAGGAGTCCATGATGAAAAATGTCTTACGAGTAAACGATGATCAACGCTGGCAGTCGGTAGTGGAACGCGATCCCAATGCCGACGGCCAGTTTGTCTTTGCGGTGACGACGACTGGGATCTTCTGTCGACCCTCCTGTCGGGCGAAGCATGCCCTGCGTAAAAACGTCCGTTTTTTCGGGGATGCCACTGAAGCGCTGAGCGCAGGATTCCGTCCCTGCAAACGTTGTCAGCCTGACAAAGAAAACGCCCATCAACAGCGGCTGGATAAAATCACCCGCGCGTGCCATTTGCTGGAACAGGATACACCCATCACATTAGAGGCTCTGGCGCAGGACGTTGCCATGAGTCCGTTTCATTTACATCGTTTGTTTAAAGCAACGACGGGAATGACCCCGAAAGCGTGGCAGCAGTCGTATCGTGCCCGCCGTTTGCGCGACGCGCTGGTAAAAGGGGAGACGGTAACGCAGGCACTCCTTAACGCCGGCTATCCTGATAGCAGCAGTTACTACCGTAAAGCCGATGAAACGCTAGGTATGACGGCGAAGCAGTTTCGCAAAGGGGGCGACAAGGTGACCGTTCGCTTTACCATAGCGGACTGTATGCTGGGGCGCTGCCTGGTGGCGGAAAGTGAACGCGGGATCTGTGCGATCCTGTTAGGTGACGACGATGCCGGGCTTATCGCCGGATTGCATGAAATGTTTCCCGCCGCACGGGATGAACCTGCGGATGCGGATTTTCAGCAACGGGTACAGCAGGTGATTACCAGCATCAATGCCCGCAACACGCCGCTGGCTTTACCGCTGGACATCCAGGGGACCGCATTTCAGCAACAGGTCTGGCAGGCATTACGCGCCATTCCCTGCGGTGAAACGGTCAGTTATCAGCAGGTCGCCAACGCCATTGGAAAACCGAAAGCGGTGCGTGCCGTTGCCAGCGCCTGTGGGGCAAATAAACTGGCGATAGTGATCCCCTGTCATCGTGTGGTGCGGGGCGATGGCTCGCTTTCCGGCTATCGCTGGGGCGTGGCGCGTAAGGCGCAATTGCTCAAGCGCGAGACGCAACGTGAGGAGTCATGATGCTGGACCTGTTTGTGGACGCTGAGCCCTGGCAAGAGCCACTGGCGCCAGGCGCGGTTATCCTGCGTCGTTTTGCTTTCAGCGCGTCGCAGAGACTGCTGCAGGATATTTTGGCGATTGCCAGTCAGTCACCGTTTCGCCATATGGTCACACCCGGCGGGTACACCATGTCAGTGGCGATGACCAACTGCGGCCCGCTGGGCTGGACCACCGATCAGCACGGTTATCTGTACTCGCCCGTCGACCCGTTGACGGGTGAGCGCTGGCCACCCTTGCCTGAATCTTTCGCCAGCCTGTGCCAACAGGCCGCAACGGCGGCAGGCTACCCCGACTTTATGCCAGACGCTTGTCTTATCAACCGTTATGCGCCAGGGGCGAAGTTGTCGCTGCATCAGGATAAAGATGAGCCTGACCTGCGCGCCCCCATTGTCTCGGTTTCGCTTGGGTTGCCCGCTGTCTTCCAGTTTGGTGGCTTGCACCGCAATGACCCGTTAAAACGGCTTTTACTTGAGCATGGCGATGTTGTGGTCTGGGGCGGAGAATCCCGGTTGTTTTATCATGGTATACAACCGCTTAAATCGGGTTTTCATCCGTTAACCGCCGACTGTCGCTACAATCTAACATTCCGGCAGGCGGGTAAAAGGGAATTAAAATAAGAATTATTATTGCTGTCGGCGTTGAGATGTTTAAACTGCGGGCTGTCATTACTTGTCCGGGTTGTCTGCATGGAACTTCTTCTTCTTGTCTGGCGGCAGTATCGCTGGCCATTTATCAGCGTCATGGCGCTCAGCCTCGCCAGTGCGGCGCTGGGTATTGGGTTGATTGCCTTTATCAATCAACGTTTGATCGAAACGGCCGACGCCTCGCTGATGGTATTACCGGAATTTCTCGGATTGCTGGTGTTGCTGATGGCGGTGACGCTTGGATCACAACTGGCGCTGACGACGTTGGGACACCATTTTGTCTACCGTCTGCGCAGCGAGTTTATCAAACGTATTCTGGATACTCGTGTTGAACGTATCGAACAACTGGGCAGCGCTTCGTTACTCGCCGGTTTAACCAGCGACATCCGCAACATCACCATTGCGTTTGTGCGCCTGCCTGAACTGGTGCAGGGCATCATCCTGACCCTCGGGTCTGCGGCCTATCTCGCCATGCTCTCAACCAAAATGTTGTTGGTCACTGCAATCTGGGTGGCGGTAACCATCTGGGGCGGATTCGTGCTGGTGGCGCGTGTTTACCGGCATATGGCGACGCTGCGCGAAACGGAAGACAAACTGTATAACGACTATCAGACCGTGCTGGAAGGGCGTAAAGAACTGACCCTGAACCGTGAGCGCGCGGAACATATTTTTAATCAGTTGTATGTGCCGGATGCCAAAGAGTACCGTCATCACATTATTCGCGCTGACACCTTCCATCTCAGTGCCGTCAACTGGTCGAATATCATGATGTTGGGGGCGATTGGGCTGGTCTTTTGGATGGCAAATAGCCTCGGTTGGGCAGACACTAACGTGGCCGCAACCTACTCTCTGACGCTGCTTTTCCTGCGCACGCCGCTGTTATCTGCGGTGGGGGCGCTCCCGACCTTGCTCACCGCTCAGGTGGCGTTCAATAAGCTCAATAAATTTTCTCTGGCGCCGTTTAAAGCCGAGTTCCCACGCCCCAACGCATTTCCGAACTGGAAAACGCTGGAGTTGCGTAATGTCATGTTCCACTACCAGGACAATGCGTTTTCGGTGGGGCCAGTCAATCTGACTATTCATCGGGGGGAGTTGCTGTTCCTGATTGGCGGTAACGGGAGCGGAAAATCAACGCTGGCGATGTTGTTGACCGGGTTATACCAGCCGCAATCCGGCGAAATTCTGCTGGATGGCGAAGCGGTCCCGGTGGATAAACCTGAAGACTATCGTAAGCTCTTTTCCGCCGTATTTACCGATGTCTGGCTGTTTGATCAGTTGCTGGGGCCGGAAGGAAAACCCGCCGATCCCGCGCTGGTGCAGAAGTGGCTTGAGCACCTGAAAATGGCGCACAAACTTGAGTTAAGCGATGGGCGTATTCTGAACCTGAAGCTGTCAAAAGGGCAGAAAAAACGCGTGGCGCTGCTGCTGGCGCTGGCGGAAGAGCGTGACATCATCCTGCTGGATGAGTGGGCCGCCGATCAGGATCCGCATTTCCGCCGCGAATTCTACCAGGTGCTGCTGCCGCTAATGCAGGAAATGGGAAAAACCATTTTTGCCATCAGCCACGATGATCACTACTTTATTCACGCCGACCGTCTGCTCGAAATGCGCAATGGACAGCTTAGCGAGCTGGTGGGTGATGAGCGTGATGCCGCGTCACGCGATGCGGTAGCGCGTACCGCCTGACCACCAAGGCCGGATGAGGCGTAGCCTCATCCGGCCTAATTGCCCGATAGCGCTACGCGTATCGGGCCGTCTATCCCCTGTATAACGCCGCTTTTTTATCCAACCACGTTGACCGTTTATTGTTATTTACATTTTTGGGGGCCATCCTTACTGGCATTCCATAATCTGGATTTATAACTAATGACCGTAACAACGAAAAATACCGCCAGGCAACGTGATGAAGAGCGTGCCCGCCTCATCTGGTTGCTGACCACTGATAAAGCCGTTATTTCCACCCTGTTAGGCAAACTCACCCTGGCTGAGCAATATGACGTCGGTACGTTATCCGACGATATTGCTGAGGTAGGGGCGTTGGTCGCTCACCTGCCGCCTGCCGATCTCGCCGATACCCTGGAGGCGTTGCCTTCCGAAGAGCGTCACGCGCTGTGGCGACTGGTTGAAAGTGAAAAACGCGGCAAAGTGTTGATTGAAGCCTCAGAAAACGTCTGGGACGATTTGATTGACGAAATGACCGACCGCGCGCTGCTGGATGCGTTGCAGTATCTCGACATCGATGAACAGATTTATCTGGTGCAGCATTTGCCGCGTAATCTCACCGGGCGGCTGCTGGCGACCTTGCCGCCGGAAGAACGCGCCCGCGTTCGCCAGGTCATGCACTACGAGAAAAATCGCGTTGGCGCGATCATGGAATTCGAAGTCATTACGGTGCGCCCGGACGTGACCTTAGAAGTGGTGCAGCGCTATTTACGCCGTTTGGGAAAAATGCCGGAAAACACCGATAAACTCTTTGTTATCAATCGGAAAAAAACGCTTGTCGGCGAGCTGACGTTAACCTGTATTTTGCTCAATGATGCGCAGAAAAAGGTGAGTGAGGTCATGGATGATGACCCCATGACCTTCGCCCCGGAAGACAAAGCCGAGAACGCGGCGCGTACCTTCGAGCGTGACAACCTGGTCAGCGCCGCGGTGGTGGATACGTCCGGTAAGTTAATGGGCCGCTTAACCATCGATGAAATTGTCGATGTGGTGTATGAAGAAACGGATACCGACCTGCGGCGCATGGGGGGATTAAGCGCGGAGGAAGACGTCTTTGCCCCGGTCACGAAAGCGGTGAAAACCCGCTGGGCGTGGCTGGCGATCAATCTGTGTACTGCGTTTATCGCCTCCCGCGTGATTGATGGTTTTGAACACACCATTTCGCAACTGGTCGCGCTGGCCTCTCTGATGCCGATTGTCGCCGGGATCGGGGGGAATACCGGGAATCAGACCATCACGATGATCGTGCGGGCGCTGGCGTTGCAGCATATTCAGCCGGGGAATTTAACCTTCCTGATCCTGCGCGAGATGGGCGTCGCGTTGATCAATGGGCTGGTCTGGGGCGGGATCATGGGGGGCGTGACCTGGTGGCTGTATGACGATATGGCGCTGGGGGCGGTGATGACCTTAGCCATGGTGCTCAATCTGCTGGTCGCCGCGTTGATGGGGGTCATCATACCCATGACGATGCTGAAGTTTGGCCGCGATCCGGCGGTGGGTTCCAGCGTGATGATCACGGCGCTAACGGACACTGGTGGCTTCTTCATTTTTCTGGGACTGGCGACGATTTTCCTCCTTTAGGTTGATAAACATTCAAATATTCAACAATAACTTTAAAATTTTAATATAATTTATAAACAATATTTAAATTTTATGACTTAAATGTTAACGTTAATGCCGATTGATTTTCACCTGCGAAAAGCAAAAGCGATACTCAAAGTAAGGCATTAACATGATGAAAAAAGCGACGGCCATGCTCTTCACCCTGGCCGTGGGGCTGAATGTTGTCTCTGTGGCAGCACAAGCGAAAGCGGCCGAAGAGCAAGAAACGGATGTACTGTTAATTGGCGGCGGTATTATGAGCGCCACCCTTGGAACGTATCTACAGGAGCTGGAGCCGGAATGGTCCATGACCATGGTCGAGCGACTGGATGGCGTTGCGCAGGAGAGTTCAAACGGCTGGAACAACGCCGGGACAGGGCACTCCGCACTCATGGAGCTGAACTACACGCCGAAGAAAGCCGATGGATCCATCAGCATTGAAAAAGCCGTCGACATCAACGAATCCTTCCAGATTTCTCGCCAGTTCTGGGCGCATCAGGTCAACAGCGGCGTACTCCACGATCCGCGTTCCTTTATCACGACCGTTCCGCACATGAGCTTCGTCTGGGGCGACGAGAACGTGAACTTCCTGCGCGCCCGCTATGCGGCGCTCCAGCAGAGCACCTTGTTCCGCGGTATGCGTTACTCCGAAGATCACGCGCAGATCAAAGAGTGGGCACCGCTGGTGATGGAAGGGCGCGACCCGAAACAGAAAGTGGCCGCCACGCGTACTGAAATCGGTACTGACGTGAACTACGGTGAAATTACCCGTCAGATGATCGCCTCTTTACAGAAAAAACCAAACTTTGCGCTGCAAGTGAACACGGAAGTTCGTGGCTTTAAGCGTAACGCGGATAACTCCTGGACTGTGACCGTTGCCGATTTGAAAAACGGTGAAGCAGAGCACGACATCAAAGCGAAGTTTGTCTTTATCGGCGCGGGTGGTGCGGCGCTGAAACTGATGCAGGAGTCCGGTATTCCGGAAGCCGATGGCTATGCCGGATTCCCGGTGGGCGGTCAGTTCCTCGTCTCGGATAACCCGGATGTGGTGAATCGCCACCTGGCGAAAGTGTACGGTCAGGCTTCTGTCGGCGCGCCGCCGATGTCCGTACCTCATATCGATACCCGTGTTCTGGACGGCAAACGTGTCGTGCTGTTTGGGCCATTTGCGACCTTCTCGACCAAATTCCTGAAAAACGGTTCGCTGTGGGATCTGATGAGTTCAACCACAACATCGAACTTTATGCCGATGGTTAACGTGGGGCTGGACAACTTTGATTTGGTGAAATACTTGATGAGCCAGGTCATGCTGAGCGATGACGACCGTTTTGAGGCGCTGAAAGAGTACTATCCGCAAGCGAAGAAAGAAGACTGGCGTCTGTGGCAGGCGGGTCAGCGTGTGCAGATCATCAAGCGTGATGCAGACAAAGGCGGCGTATTGCGTCTGGGCACCGAAGTGGTAAGCGACAAAGACGGCACCATTGCGGCGCTGCTGGGCGCGTCACCGGGTGCATCAACAGCGGCACCGATCATGCTGCATCTGATGGAAAAAGTGTTTAAAGATAAAGTCGCCAGTCCGCAATGGCAGGCGAAACTGAAAACGATTGTGCCGTCATACGGAACAAAACTGAACGGTAACGTTGAGGCGACGGAACAAGAGTTGCAGTACACCAGCGAAGTGCTGGGTCTGAAATATGACAAGCCGCAGGTGGCGGACGCTGCGCCACAACCGCAACTGAAACCTCAGGCTCAGCCAGAGCGTAAAGAAGTTGCGGATATCGCGCTGTAAAATAAAAAAACCTGCCTCGGCATAACACCGTTCACTTAATATGTTTTGAGTGAACGGGATGCTGGATTTTTGAGATCCGAACGGCCCTATCTTTGGGTCGTTTTCTCTTTTCCGGCAGGATGAACTTTTTTGCTTTCTTTCGCGGGCTTCATTCGTTCGTATCCCAATGGTGACTGTTGCTGCAAACAGCCACGGGAGCGATTCGCTGACAACTTTTCTCTGATCTGCTGAAGGTCATTTTTCTCCACACCCACGAGATTTGGCGGCGGTTTGGTTCTATTCTGGGCTGAAGCGCAGGACTCAATAATACTATTCACTATGCCACCCAGTAGGGACTCACCGAATGCAATCTGGTTCGGCGTTCGATGAGCTCTGACACAAAAACTGATGTGTGCGATATGCGCTGGTGGTCGGAATATTTCAATACGTGCTGTGAGGAGGATACAGCAACCTATATTTATATGCGGTAGCTTAAGGCGGCCTGAACCAGTAACAGTGAGAGTCAGCAATAAACTGATACAACGATGGATTAAAATCAACAGGCAGTTTTACCGGAAGTCGGCACTGAATATAATAATTATGCAGATTAAATATAATTACGTCATGAATACTGAAGGAGTATTTATTTTATCCCAAAATATATTGAGCGCCACACAGTTAATTTTTATTAAATATTCTTCTTATTAACCTGCCCCATTGATATTCGTCAAAAAAGTAAACTCTAAAGGAGAGTATCCGTTTTATACAGGAACAGAATTTATCATTCTGACCAGCGCAGTCAGTTATGGACAGATGCGCCACAATAAAAGGATATCAGTAATGAGTGGAAAACCCGCGAGCCGGATAAGCGACGGCGTGGCGAATGGTCAGATTGTGCAGGGGTCGCTGACCGTTCTGATAGGCAGTCAGGGCGGCATTGCCTGTTCTGTGTGCCCGGACGGCGTCACCGAAGGCGACCCGGTTAACCCCGTTCTCGGTGCCAAAGTCCTGCCCGGTGAGGTGGACATTGCGCTACCCGGTCCGGTGCCCTTTGTTATCAGCCGCAGCTACTCCAGTTATCAGACGCCGACACCGGCGCCGGTGGGGTTGTTTGGCCCCGGCTGGAGCCAGGCGGCAGAAGTCAGCCTGCTCACCACGCCAGACACGCTTATCCTCAACGACGATAAAGGCCGCAGCATCACCTTCGACCCGCTCAGCACAGGCGAGCTGACCTACAGCCGCAGTGAGAAATTATGGATAGTCCGTGGCGGGGCTGCCGTCCTGGAAGGCGGGCAGTCGGACGTACTGCAACCGCTGTGGCAGACGCTCCCGGAAGAGGCACGGCATCACCCTGAGTTTTACTTTGTGACCGGTGACCCGCTGGGGCCCTGGTGGATATTCAATCACGCGGGAGCGACGCAGCCGGGCCGCCAGCTGCTGCAGATGCAGCGTGACCGTTTCGGGCGCAGCATGGTGCTGGAACGGGCGCAGGAGGGTGAGTTTACGGGGCGCATCACTGGCGTCACCGACGGCAGTGGCCGGCATTACCGGCTGGTGCTGATACAGGCGGTTGCCGCCACGGAACAGGACAGCGGCGTCCGGCTGACGGCCGT
>NZ_JBWKVL010000012.1:0-158209 GCF_059421685.1 Citrobacter sp. GW821-FHT02E08
GAAACGCCGTAGCGCCGATGGTAGTGTGGGGTCTCCCCATGCGAGAGTAGGGAACTGCCAGGCATCAAACAAGTGAAAAAGCCCATCCTGACGGATGGGCTTTTTTGCGTCTGTGGTCCGGGGAAATGCCGGATGGCGGCGTTTTATCAGACCTGTGGATCAGATATCAGTGAGCATAACCGGTAGGCCTGATAAGCACAGCGCTATCCAGCAATACAAACCGTACTAAACTTCTTATTCTCCGGCATACGCCAGGTTCAATAACGGATACGGTTTTCCAAGATCATCAACCGCTGAACGTCCCGTCACTGTAAATCCCATCTTCTTATAGAACCCAACGGCTTGCTCATTTTGCTCATTAACGTTGGTCGTTAACCTGGGAGCCAGCGTCAGCGCATGCTCGACCAGCGATTTCCCCACGCCACAGCCGCGAACATCAGGATCGACGAATAATGCATCCATATGATCACCGGTGAGCAGCATAAACCCTACAGGTTCATCCCGTTCTGTCACGGCTACCCATAATGGTGCTTCCGGTAAAAATGAACTGACCAACTCTTCCAGCTCAACGCGATAGTCCGCTGACAGGAAATCATGGGTGGCATCGACTGAACGACACCAGATGGCAATCAGTTTCTCGCCTTCATCACGCCGCGAGCGGCGAATGTTAATAACCATATCTTCTCCTTTTATTTATGCTTATATTTTATCGTAGATACCGTCGTGAAACTTTCTCACCTTTAGCATGCAGGCTCGACATCCGCACAATTTCTGGGTATCTTCAGCTATCTGGATGTCTAAACGTTTAAACGTGTGTAGTGAGGTTATCAGGTTATGCCGATTCGCGTACAGGACGAGCTGCCCGCCGTCAATTTCTTGCGTGAGGAAAACGTCTTTGTGATGACGACGTCTCGCGCTTCCGGTCAGGAAATTCGCCCTCTGAAGGTGCTTATTCTCAACCTGATGCCGAAGAAGATTGAAACGGAAAACCAGTTCCTGCGTCTGTTGTCGAACTCACCGCTTCAGGTTGATGTTCAATTACTGCGCATTGATGCTCGTGAGTCGCGTAATACGCCAGCGGAACATTTGAATAACTTTTACTGTGACTTTGACGATATTCGCGATCAGAACTTTGATGGTCTGATTGTGACCGGTGCGCCGCTGGGGCTGGTTGAATTTAATGATGTCGCTTATTGGCCGCAGATCAGGCAGGTACTGGAATGGGCGAAAGATCACGTCACCTCGACGTTGTTTGTCTGTTGGGCGGTGCAGGCTGCGCTGAATATCCTCTACGGGATCCCGAAGCAGACGCGCACAGATAAACTTTCTGGTGTTTATGAGCACCATATTCTTCATCCTCATGCGTTGCTGACTCGCGGATTCGATGATTCGTTCCTCGCCCCGCACTCACGTTATGCAGATTTCCCATCGGTGCTGATCCATGATTATACCGATCTTGAGATCCTGGCTGAAACTGAGGATGGTGATGCTTACCTGTTTGCCAGTAAAGATAAGCGAATTGCCTTTGTGACGGGTCATCCGGAATACGATGCGAATACGTTGGGCAGTGAATATTTTCGGGATGTTGAGGCGGGGCTAAACCCGGATGTACCGTACAACTATTTCCCGAAAAATGATCCGCAAAACAGGCCACGCGCAACATGGCGTAGCCATGGCAATTTGTTGTTCATCAACTGGCTCAACTATTACGTCTATCAGATCACGCCATATGATCTGCGTCACATGAATCCAACGCTGGATTAATCTTCTGTCGCTAACGATCCTAAAGCGTTTCAGCATGTTGAATCAGGCACCTTCGGGTGCCTTTTTTATTTCCGAAATGCACCTCATCGTGTAATTGAATTTTATTTTTACTGTTATCAATAAGTTAATCATAAATTAAATTAAAAATGGAAATTGTTTTTGATTTTGATTTTTAATTGAGTAGTCTTAGTTGTGCTGAACGAAAACCACACAACGATCCTTCGTTCGCATTGGGGGAAGTATTCGGATCCATGACGAGGAGCTGCACAATGAATCAACAGGCAACGACAACTGACGAATTGCTGTTTACCCGGCCATATGGCGAGCAAGAGAAGCACGTTTTGACCGCAGAAGCGGTGGAATTTCTGACCGAGCTGGTGACGCGGTTTACGCCGAAGCGTAATAAACTGCTGGCCGCACGTATCCAGCAACAGCAGGATATCGACAATGGTAAGTTGCCTGATTTTATTTCGGAAACAGCTTCCATTCGTAATGGTGACTGGAAAATTCGTGGGATTCCCGAGGACTTACAAGATCGGCGCGTAGAAATTACCGGTCCTGTTGAGCGCAAAATGGTGATTAACGCCCTGAATGCTAACGTGAAGGTCTTCATGGCGGATTTTGAGGATTCCCTGGCGCCGGACTGGAATAAAGTCATCGATGGCCAAATTAACCTGCGCGACGCGGTCAATGGCACCATTAGCTACACCAATGAAGCCGGAAAAATCTACCAGCTCAAACCCGACCCTGCGTTACTGATTTGCCGCGTGCGCGGCCTGCATTTGCCGGAAAAACATGTCACCTGGCGTGGCGAAGCGATCCCGGGCAGCCTGTTTGATTTTGCCCTCTATTTCTTCCACAACTACAAAGCGTTGCTGGCAAAAGGCAGCGGTCCCTATTTCTACCTGCCGAAAACCCAGGCCTGGCAGGAAGCGGCGTGGTGGAGCGAAGTGTTCAGCTACGCTGAAGATCGTTTTAATCTGGCGCGGGGCACCATCAAAGCGACGTTATTGATTGAAACGCTGCCGGCAGTGTTCCAGATGGACGAAATCCTGCATGCGCTGCGTGACCATATTGTCGGTCTCAACTGTGGTCGCTGGGATTACATTTTCAGCTATATCAAAACGTTGAAAAATCACCCGGATCGTGTGCTGCCAGACCGCCAGGTGGTGACGATGGACAAACCGTTCCTCAGCGCTTACTCACGTCTGCTGATCAAAACCTGCCACAAGCGCGGTGCATTTGCGATGGGCGGCATGGCGGCGTTCATTCCGAGCAAAGATACCGCTCGCAATAATCAGGTGCTCAACAAGGTAAAAGCGGACAAATCGCTGGAAGCCAATAATGGCCACGACGGCACCTGGGTTGCCCACCCGGGCCTGGCGGATACCGCGATGGCGGTGTTTGATGAAATCCTCGGCGAGCATAAAAACCAACTGTTCGTCACGCGTGATGACGATGCGCCGATTACCGCCGAACAACTGCTGGCACCCTGTGAAGGTGAGCGTACTGAAGAGGGGATGCGCGCCAATATTCGCGTGGCGGTGCAGTACATCGAAGCGTGGATCTCCGGCAACGGCTGCGTACCGATTTACGGCCTGATGGAAGATGCCGCGACGGCGGAAATCTCCCGTACCTCTATCTGGCAGTGGATCCATCACGAGAAAACCCTCAGCAATGGCAAAGCCGTCACCAAAGCGCTGTTCCGCCAGATGCTGGCAGAAGAGATGCTGGTGATTCAGGAGGAACTCGGCGAGCACCGCTTTAGCAGCGGGCGTTTCGATGAAGCTGCTCGTCTGATGGAGCAGATCACCACCTCTGAGGAGTTAATCGACTTCCTGACCCTGCCAGGCTACCGCCTGCTGGCGTAAATGCCCTGGTTATTTTGTTCGCCATTTTGTACCCGGGCAGTGCGCAAACTGCCCGTGACCAAACTGCTTTCACCAATAACGCCTGGAAAACCAGGAGAATAATATGGAGCATCTGCACATGAAAACCCGTACTCAACAAATCGAAGAATTACAGAAAGAATGGACACAACCGCGCTGGGAAGGCATTCGTCGTCCTTATAGCGCGGAGGAAGTGGTGAAATTACGCGGTTCGGTCAATCCGGAATGCACGCTGGCACAGCTGGGTGCCGCCAAAATGTGGCGTCTGCTGCACGGCGAATCGAAAAAAGGCTACATCAATAGCCTCGGCGCGCTGACCGGTGGTCAGGCATTGCAGCAGGCGAAAGCCGGTATTGAAGCGGTCTATCTGTCTGGTTGGCAGGTGGCGGCGGATGCCAACCTGGCGTCGAGCATGTACCCGGATCAATCACTGTACCCGGCGAACTCCGTCCCGGCCGTGGTGGATCGGATCAACAACACTTTCCGTCGTGCGGATCAGATCCAGTGGTCCACCGGTATTGAACCCAACGATCCTCGCTATGTGGATTACTTCCTGCCGATCGTCGCCGATGCGGAAGCCGGGTTTGGCGGCGTGCTGAACGCATTTGAACTGATGAAATCGATGATTGAGGCCGGTGCAGCGGCTGTTCACTTCGAAGATCAGCTGGCGTCAGTGAAGAAATGTGGTCACATGGGCGGTAAGGTTCTGGTGCCGACGCAGGAAGCGATTCAAAAACTAGTGGCTGCGCGCCTGGCGGCCGATGTGATGGGCGTACCGACGCTGGTGATTGCGCGTACCGATGCAGACGCAGCAGACCTGATCACCTCAGACTGCGATCCCTATGACAGCGAATTCATTACCGGTGAGCGTACCAGTGAAGGTTTCTATCGTACGCACGCCGGTATCGAACAGGCAATCAGCCGTGGCCTGGCCTATGCGCCGTATGCGGATCTGGTGTGGTGCGAAACCTCCACGCCGGACCTCGAGCTGGCTAAACGTTTTGCTGATGCCATTCATGCGAAGTATCCGGGCAAACTGCTGGCCTACAACTGTTCTCCGTCGTTTAACTGGCAGAAGAAGCTGGACGACAAAACGATTGCCAGCTTCCAGCAGCAGTTGTCGGATATGGGCTACAAATACCAGTTCATCACGCTGGCAGGTATCCACAGCATGTGGTTCAACATGTTCGACCTCGCGCGTTCCTATGCGCAGGGTGAAGGCATGAAGCACTACGTCGAGAAGGTCCAGCAGCCGGAGTTCGCCGCAGGCAAAGACGGCTATACCTTCGTCTCGCACCAACAAGAAGTGGGTACCGGTTACTTCGACAAAGTCACCACCATTATTCAGGGGGGCGCCTCTTCGGTCACCGCGCTGACGGGGTCCACTGAAGAATCTCAGTTCTGATCCAATTGCCCGGTGGCGCATTGCCTACCGGGCCTGGAGAAACGTGTAGGCCGGATAAGCGAATGCGCCATCCGGCAAAACTCAGCGCCGAACTGAGGACAAAAGATGTCGCGTGGCCTGGAATTACTGATTGCTCAAACCATCCTGCAAGGCTTTGACGCGCAGTATGGTCGATTTCTGGAAGTGACGTCCGGCGCTCAACAGCGCTTTGAACAGGCCGACTGGCATGCCGTGCAGCAGGCGATGAAAAGCCGTATCCACCTTTACGATCACCATGTGGGTCTGGTCGTGGAACAGCTACGCTGTATCACTGGCGGCAAAACCACCGATGCGGCGTTTTTGCTGTGCGTCAAAGAACATTACACCCGGCTGTTGCCGGATTACCCGCGCTTCGAAATTGCGGAGAGCTTTTTTAACTCTGTCTATTGCCGGTTATTTGACCACCGCTCACTGACCCCCGAGCGGTTATTTATTTTTAGTTCTCAGCCGGAACGCCGTTTCCGCACGATTCCTCGTCCGCTGGCAAAAGATTTTTTTCCTGTGAATGGTTGGGAACCGCTATTAACGCGCGTGCTGAGCGATCTTCCACTTCGCTTACCCTGGCAGAACAAAAGTCGTGATATTCACTACATCATTGAGCATCTGACAGAGGCCTGCGGCGCGGAAGGGCTGCACCATTGTCATCTGCAGGTGGCAAACGAGCTGTTTTACCGCAATAAAGCCGCCTGGCTGGTGGGGAAGCTGATGACCCCGACAGGCACGCTGCCCTTTTTACTGCCGATTCACCGCACCGATGAAGGCGAGCTGTTTGTCGATACCTGCCTGACTACCACAGCAGAAGCCAGCATCGTATTTGGTTTTGCCCGCTCCTATTTTATGGTGTACGCGCCACTGCCTGCCGCGCTGGTTGAATGGCTACGCGAGATCCTGCCGGGCAAAACGACCGCGGAGCTGTATATGGCGATCGGCTGCCAGAAACATGCGAAAACCGAAAGCTATCGCGAGTACCTGTGGTATCTGGCAGAGTGCGATGAGTCGTTTATTGAAGCGCCAGGCATACGTGGTATGGTCATGCTGGTGTTTACCCTGCCAGGCTTCGACCGGGTCTTTAAAATCATCAAAGACAAGTTTGCTCCGCAAAAAGAGATGTCTGCCGCCCACGTGCGCGCCTGCTATCAGTTGGTTAAAGAGCATGACCGCGTGGGGCGTATGGCAGACACCCAGGAGTTTGAGAATTTCGTCCTCGAGAAGCGGCAAATTGATCCGGCATTAATGGCTCTATTCATGCAGGAGGTGCCAGAGAAAATCACCGATCTTGGCGATCGCATTGTCATCAGCCATTTGTACATTGAACGCCGTATGGTGCCGCTCAATATCTGGCTGGAGCAGGTAGAAGGCCAACAGCTGCGTGATGCGATTGAGGAGTACGGCAACGCGATTCGCCAGCTTGCTGCCGCCAATATTTTTCCCGGTGACATGTTGTTCAAAAACTTCGGCGTCACCCGCCACGGGCGCGTCGTGTTTTATGACTACGATGAAATTTGCTATATGACAGAAGTGAATTTCCGCACTATTCCGCCGCCGCGTTATCCGGAAGATGAGCTGGCCAGCGAACCGTGGTACAGCGTTTCGCCGGGCGATGTTTTTCCGGAGGAGTTTCGTTACTGGCTCTGCGCAGACCCCAGAATTGGGCCGTTGTTTGAAGAGATGCACGCCGACCTGTTTCGCGCCGACTACTGGCGTGCATTACAGACGCGAATTCGTGAGGGGCACGTGGAAGATGTTTACGCCTACCGCCGCCGTCAGCGGTTTAGCGTGCGTTACGGGGCACCGTAATCACGCATATGCGAACCGCTTTCCAGTAATGAATTAAGCCGTTTGTGCCCAGTGATTTGTCGTCATATTGTGGGTTCCGTTTGAATAATGACCTGTTCAATATCGAATTCGCTGGAGCAACCGATGCCTTCTTTCTATGATAACGAAAATAGCTATTCGAGCCATTTTAGATGGAAGGAGGCGGTATGCAGGTCATGCCCGCACAGCAAGCAAAGAACCAGTTTGGTGAGTTACTGATGAAAGCCCAGCGTGAACCCGTCGAAATCAGCAAGCATGGAAAACGTGTGGCGGTGGTTATCTCGCCTGAAGAGTACGACCATTACATCCAGCTTAAGCTACAGAGTCTGAAAGCCGTTCTGGCAGAGTCCATCGCGCAGGCAGAGAAAGGTGAACTCTATAACGTCGATGATGTGTTTGGCCCATTGACCGATGATGAGTTAAAGGCAGATTAAGGATACCGCGACAGGATGAGCGCCAGGTTTACTGCAAAGGCGAAGGAGCATATTCGGGCGATCCGGATCTACTCTACGCAAAGATGGGGGAAAGAGGTCGCTGAAGCGTATGCGAGTGTATTACGTGCTGCCATAACAGGAGTACTTGATCGCAGCCCTTCGTCAGGCCGCGACCGTAGCGACGACCTTTTCCCCGGCGTTCGCAGTTTTCCCGTCGAAAGCCACGTGATTTACTATCGGGAGATCCCCGCGGGCATCGTGATTTTAGCGGTGCTGCATGAAAGGCAGGACCCCAATAATTATCTTTAGGTCTGCCTTGTGTTGGCTAGCGGAATCCACCGTACGCCAGCGTCACCTCTTTCGCGGCTTTAATCGCCATGGCACCGAACTCAGTTACCCGGTCATCGGTGATGCGCGAAATCGGTCCGGAGATGGAAATCGCGGCAAACGGCTCGCGATGCTCGTCATAAATGCACGACGCCACGCAGCGTAAACCCAGCGCATGTTCTTCATCATCAAACGAATACCCGCGCTTACGCGTCTGGGCAAGGTCATCTTTAAGATGCACGGGCGACACCAGCGTGGCATGGGTATACGCGTGCAGCCCTTTACGGTGCAGTAAGCCGGTGACTTGTTCTTCGCTCAACTGCGATAAGAATGCTTTACCCGCGCCGGACGCGTGCATCGGCAGTTTGCCGCCGATAGGTGCAGACATACGCATCAGTTGGGTACATTGTACCTGGTCGATGATAATCGCCTGATGGTCGCTCTGGTCAAGCACCGCCAGGTTGACCGTTTCGCCGGAGTCTTCCATCAACTTGCGCAGGATCGGGTGGACAATTGCCAGCAGATTCCGGCTTTGCAAAAAACTGCTGCCAACGGTAAACGCATGAGCGCCTACTGCCCAGTGGCCCAGTTCACCGACCTGGCGCACAAATCCCTGTTGCTGCATGGTGGTTAACAAACGGTGAGTGGTTGAATTCGGTAAACCCGCCTGTTGCGCCAGTTCGGTTAGCGCAACGCTACCGTTAGACTCAGCAATCCATTCCAGCAGCTTCAGTCCACGGGTGAGAGACTGAACCTGTCCGGTCGCGGGGGTCGTAGCAGCCGCGGGTTTTCTACCGCGTTTTGCGGGAACAGGGGCAACCATAGCCGTCTCCTTTTCTGTATCGTGGAAATCATTTTCGTTTTATTTAATTATAATGCAAGAATTCCTGTACTGATCGGATGAGTGAAGCTGAACATGTCTCATGTTGCCCGCTGTTTGCTTTTCCGTCACATCAGTTTGTGCCAGTATGGTTTGTTGGCCATTTCTGGTCTGGGTTGAGCGTTGTCGGGAGCGAGTGTGAGCAGCAAAGTTGAACAATTACGTCAGCAGTTAAAAGAACGTATTCTGGTGCTGGACGGCGGTATGGGCACCATGATCCAGGGCTATCGTCTGAGTGAAGAGGATTTCCGCGGCGAACGTTTTGCCGACTGGCCGTGCGACCTCAAAGGCAACAACGATCTGTTAGTGCTGAGCAAACCGGAGGTGATAACCGCGATTCATAACGCCTACTTTGAAGCGGGCGCGGATATCATCGAAACCAACACCTTCAACTCCACGACTATCGCGATGGCGGATTACCAGATGGAATCCCTGTCAGCGGAAATCAACTTTGCCGCGGCAAAACTGGCGCGTGCCTGCGCCGACGAGTGGACGGCGCGCACGCCGGAAAAACCACGCTATGTGGCGGGCGTTCTCGGCCCAACCAACCGTACGGCGTCCATCTCGCCAGACGTTAACGATCCGGCATTCCGTAATATCACCTTTGATCAGTTGGTGGCGGCTTACCGTGAATCCACCAAAGCGCTGGTGGAGGGCGGTAGTGACCTGATCCTGATTGAAACCGTATTTGATACGCTCAACGCCAAAGCCGCTATTTTTGCGGTGAAAGAAGAGTTTGAAGCGCTGGGCGTTGAACTGCCCATTATGATCTCCGGCACCATCACCGACGCCTCCGGGCGCACGCTCTCCGGCCAAACGACGGAAGCGTTCTACAACTCCCTGCGCCATGCCGAAGCGCTCACCTTTGGCCTCAACTGTGCGCTGGGGCCGGACGAACTGCGCCAGTATGTGCAGGAGTTGTCGCGTATCGCCGAATGCTACGTCACTGCGCACCCGAACGCCGGACTACCGAACGCCTTTGGCGAATATGACCTTGATGCTGACACGATGGCGGTTCAGATTCGCGAATGGGCGACAGCGGGCTTCCTGAATATCGTCGGCGGCTGCTGCGGTACCACGCCGGAACACATTGCGGCGATGAGTCGTGCGGTTGCAGGGTTACCGCCGCGCCAGCTTCCGGAAATTCCGGTGGCCTGCCGTCTTGCCGGGCTTGAGCCGCTCAACATCGGCGCGGACAGCCTGTTTGTCAACGTGGGCGAACGGACCAACGTGACCGGTTCCGCTAAATTCAAACGCCTGATCAAAGAAGAGAAATACAGCGAAGCGCTGGAAGTGGCGTTGCAGCAGGTGGAAAGCGGCGCACAGATTATCGACATCAACATGGATGAGGGGATGCTTGACGCCGAAGCGGCGATGGTGCGTTTCCTTAGCCTGATCGCCGGAGAGCCGGACATCGCTCGCGTGCCGATCATGATCGACTCCTCGAAATGGGACGTCATCGAAAAAGGGCTGAAGTGCATTCAGGGCAAAGGCATCGTTAACTCCATCTCGATGAAAGAGGGGGTAGAGACCTTTACCCATCACGCGAAGTTGCTGCGTCGTTACGGGGCGGCGGTAGTTGTGATGGCCTTTGATGAACAGGGCCAGGCCGATACCCGCGCGCGCAAAATCGAGATCTGCCGTCGGGCGTACAAAATCCTCACCGAAGAGGTCGGTTTCCCGCCAGAAGATATCATCTTTGACCCGAACATCTTCGCGGTGGCGACCGGTATCGAAGAGCACAACAACTACGCGCAGGATTTCATTGGCGCCTGCGAAGACATTAAACGCGAGTTGCCGCATGCATTGATCTCCGGTGGCGTCTCTAACGTCTCGTTCTCGTTCCGTGGAAATGACCCGGTACGCGAAGCGATCCACGCGGTATTCCTCTATTACGCCATTCGTAACGGGATGGATATGGGGATCGTCAACGCCGGGCAACTGGCGATTTACGACGACTTGCCTGCCGACCTGCGCGACGCGGTGGAAGATGTGATCCTCAACCGTCGTGACGACGGCACCGAACGTCTGCTGGAGCTGGCGGAAAAATACCGCGGCAGCAAAACGGATGATTCTGCTAACGTCCAGCAGGCCGAATGGCGTAGCTGGGACGTAAAAAAACGCCTCGAATATTCACTGGTGAAAGGTATCACCGAGTTCATTGAGCTGGATACTGAAGAAGCGCGCCAGCAGGCGGCACGCCCGATTGAAGTCATTGAAGGCCCGCTGATGGATGGCATGAACGTGGTCGGCGACCTGTTCGGCGAAGGGAAAATGTTCCTGCCGCAGGTGGTGAAATCCGCTCGCGTGATGAAGCAAGCGGTGGCTTACCTTGAACCGTATATCGAGGCCAGCAAAGAGAAAGGCTCCAGCAACGGTAAAATGGTCATCGCCACCGTAAAAGGCGACGTACACGACATCGGTAAAAACATCGTCGGCGTGGTGTTGCAGTGTAATAACTACGAAATTGTTGATTTGGGCGTGATGGTTCCGGCGGAGAAAATCCTCAGAACCGCCAGAGAAGTGAACGCGGATTTGATTGGTCTTTCCGGGCTGATTACTCCGTCGCTCGATGAGATGGTCAACGTGGCGAAGGAGATGGAGCGTCAGGGCTTTACCATTCCGCTGCTGATTGGCGGCGCGACTACTTCGAAAGCGCACACGGCGGTGAAAATCGAGCAGAACTACAGCGGTCCGACGGTCTATGTGCAGAACGCGTCGCGCACCGTTGGCGTGGTGGCGGCCCTACTCTCCGACACGCAGCGTGATGACTTTGTCGCCCGTACCCGTAAAGAGTACGAAACCGTGCGTATCCAGCACGGGCGCAAGAAACCGCGCACGCCGCCGGTCACGCTGGCGGCAGCGCGTGACAACGATCTGGCGTTCGACTGGGCAAGCTACACGCCGCCAGTGGCGCATCGTCTGGGCGTACAGGAAGTCGAAGCCAGTATTGAAACCCTGCGCAATTACATCGACTGGACACCGTTCTTTATGACCTGGTCGCTGGCCGGTAAATATCCGCGTATCCTGGAAGATGAGGTCGTGGGCGAAGAAGCGCAGCGCCTGTTTAAAGATGCCAACGATATGCTCGATATGTTAAGTGCGGAGAAATCCCTTAACCCGCGCGGCGTGGTGGGGCTGTTTCCGGCAAACCGCGTCGGAGATGACATCGAAATCTATCGTGACGAGACGCGTACTCATGTGCAGGCGGTCAGCCACCATCTCCGCCAGCAAACCGAGAAAGTGGGTTTCGCCAACTACTGCTTGTCTGACTTTGTGGCGCCGAAACTGAGTGGTAAAGCGGATTACATCGGTGCCTTTGCCGTCACTGGTGGGCTGGAAGAAGATGCGCTGGCCGATGCATTTGAAGCCCAGCACGACGACTACAACAAGATTATGGTGAAAGCGATTTCTGACCGCCTGGCGGAGGCCTTCGCGGAATATCTGCATGAGCGCGTGCGTAAAGTCTACTGGGGTTATGCGGCCCACGAGAACCTCAGCAATGAGGAGCTGATCCGCGAAAACTACCAGGGTATCCGCCCGGCTCCAGGCTATCCGGCCTGTCCTGAACACACGGAGAAAGGCACAATTTGGGAACTGCTGGAGGTGGAAAAACACACCGGCATGAAGCTCACCGAATCTTTCGCCATGTGGCCGGGGGCGTCGGTGTCGGGCTGGTACTTCAGCCATCCGGATAGCAAGTACTATGCCGTCGCGCAGATTCAACGCGATCAGGTGGAGGACTATGCGCTGCGCAAAGGTATGCCGGTTGCCGAGGTCGAGCGCTGGTTAGCACCAAATCTGGGATATGACGCAGATTAATTCATAAAACATCTACTTTCCTTACCACTTATAAGGCGCTCTTTGAGCGCCTTATCTCTTTATTGATGGTAAACCCTTATACTGGAAGAAGGTTCATGAGCGTTGCTTGCCGGATGGCGGCGTAAACGCCTTATCCAGCCTACCGGGGGTATTTGTAGGCCTGATAAGCGCAGCGCCATCAGGCATGATGCCGGTGCCATGAACCTCAGGAACATATAAATATAAGGAGAACCTGATTCCGTGTTAACTCTGTTGCACCTACTTTCTGCAGTTGCTCTGTTGGTGTGGGGCACTCACATTGTGCGTACCGGCGTGATGCGTGTTTTTGGCGCGCGTCTGCGTACTGTTCTCAGCCGTAGCGTTGAAAAGAAACCGCTCGCCTTCTGCGCGGGCATTGGCGTGACTGCGCTGGTACAAAGCAGTAACGCCACGACCATGCTGGTGACCTCATTTGTCGCCCAGGATCTTGTCGCCCTAACGCCCGCGTTGGTGATTGTATTAGGCGCAGATGTGGGGACCGCGCTGATGGCGCGTATCCTGACCTTCGATTTGTCCTGGCTGTCGCCGTTGCTGATTTTCATCGGCGTGATCTTCTTTTTGGGGCGTAAACAGTCCCGGGTTGGGCAACTGGGGAGGGTAGGGATCGGCCTTGGTCTGATTCTGCTGGCACTGGAATTGATTGTGCAGGCGGTGACGCCGATCACGCAGGCCAACGGGGTACAGGTGATATTCGCCTCGTTAACCGGCGATATCATGCTGGATGCGCTGATTGGCGCACTGTTCGCCATTATCAGTTATTCCAGCCTGGCGGCGGTGCTGTTGACGGCAACCCTGACGGCGGCGGGGATTATTTCGTTCCCGGTGGCGCTCTGTCTGGTGATCGGCGCCAACCTCGGTTCCGGCCTGCTGGCGATGCTCAACAACAGCGCGGCTAATGCGGCGGCGCGTCGTGTGGCGCTCGGCAGTTTGTTGTTCAAGCTGGTGGGGAGTCTGCTGATTCTGCCGTTTGTGCACATGCTGGCGAACGCGATGGATGAACTGCCGCTGCCTAAATCTGAACTGGTGATCTACTTCCACGTCTTTTACAACCTGGTGCGTTGTCTGGCCATGGTGCCCTTTGCCGAGTCGATGGCGCGATTTTGTAAGCGTATTATTCGCGACGAACCGGAACTGGATGGTCACCTGAAACCGAAACATCTGGATGTCAGCTCCCTGGACACGCCGACCCTTGCACTGGCCAATGCCGCGCGTGAAGCGCTGCGTATTGGCGATGCCATGGAGCAGATGATGGAAGGGCTTAAGCGTGTGATGCACGGTGAGCCGCGCGAAGAGAAAGAGCTTCGCAAGATGGCGGATGATATCAACGTGCTGTATACCGCGATCAAGCTCTATCTGGCGCGGATGCCAAAAGAGGAACTGGCGGAAGAAGAATCTCGCCGCTGGGCTGAAATCATCGAAATGTCACTCAACCTGGAGCAGGCCTCCGATATCGTCGAACGGATGGGGAGCGAGATTGCCGACAAATCACTGGCGGCGCGCCGGGCCTTCTCCGTGGAAGGGCTGAAGGAACTGGATGCACTGTACGACCAGTTGCTCAATAACCTGCGACTGGCGATGTCGGTCTTCTTCTCAGGAGATGTGACGACCGCGCGTCGTCTGCGCCGGAGTAAACATCGTTTTCGTATCCTCAATCGCCGTTACTCTCATGCTCACGTTGACCGTCTGCACCAGCAGAACGTACAAAGCATTGAAACCAGCTCACTGCACCTGGGCCTGCTGGGGGATATGCAGCGTCTCAATTCACTGTTCTGTTCCGTCGCCTATAACGTGCTGGAGCAGGCGGATGAAGACGACGAGCGGGATGATTATTGATAAAACCGGAAACCTGATACGCATCGCGCTGTCAGGTTTCCGACTCACTCACGAATAACCCCCACGACTGAAAAGCGCCGTAGATCACATTTATCGCCAATGTGTTGCGCCACGATTATTTTTTCTCGCCCGCAAGGTGAGGTATATTTCGCTTTTACAGGAGAATTTATGTTGCCCGACTCATCCATCCGATTAAATAAATACATCAGCGAAAGTGGAATTTGCTCCCGTCGCGAGGCCGATCGTTATATCGAACAAGGCAACGTTTTCCTGAACGGTAAACGCGCCACCATTGGCGATCAGGTAAACCCTGGCGACGTTGTAAAAGTTAACGGTCAGTTGATTGAGCCGCGCGAAGCAGAAGATCTGGTGCTTATCGCCCTGAACAAACCGGTAGGCATTGTCAGCACCACGGAAGATGGCGAGCGTGACAACATCGTCGACTTTGTTAACCATAGCAAACGCGTATTCCCGATTGGTCGTCTGGACAAAGACTCACAGGGGCTGATCTTCCTCACCAACCACGGCGATCTGGTCAATAAAATCCTGCGCGCCGGTAACGATCACGAAAAAGAGTATCTGGTCACGGTGGATAAACCAGTGACGGATGAGTTTGTCAGTGGGATGGCGGCAGGGGTACCGATTCTTGGCACGGTCACCAAGAAGTGCAAAGTGAAAAAAGAAGCCCCGTTTGTCTTCCGTATCACGCTGGTGCAGGGGCTGAACCGCCAGATCCGCCGTATGTGCGAGCACTTTGGCTACGAAGTCAAAAAGCTGGAGCGTACGCGGATCATGAACGTCAGCTTAAGCGGTATTCCGCTGGGTGAATGGCGTGATTTAACCGATGACGAACTGATTGACCTCTTCAAGCTTATCGAAGGATCCTCTTCCGAGGCGAAGCCAAAAGCGAAAGCGAAGCCGAAAACGGCGGGCATCAAACGCCCGGTAGTGAAGATGGAAAAAACCAACGAGAAAGCACGCCCGGCGTCAAACGGTAAACGTTTTACGGCGCCGGGACGTAAGAAGAAAGGGCGCTAGTTAGCGTTTACCGCGCGTTGGCGTATTAGCCGACCAGGAAAAAGATGCCTCGGCATTCGGTTTATAAGCCTGCTTTTTCTTCAACTGGCGGGCTTTTTTTGCTTCTGCTTCCCGCAGCGCCATCAGTTTGTCGATGTATTCCTTTTTCACGCTGTTGGTCTCCGCGTTAGTCAACGGACGACCGTGTGCAATGCGGGCGCGGTCCAGCAGCGTTTTCAGTTCACGCTGTTCGCGTTCAGTCATCTCTTTTTGGGTAATGCGGGGGAGTGCCATAGGTGTGCCCTCAGTCAGCCAGATGACCCAGTGTACGGTAATTTGCACAAAAGAAACTAATCCTGAAAGACCCTCGCAAATTATTTATTCCTGACGTGACGAATCATCATCCCTCCACTAGCGTACCGGTAATGCTGTGAAGGCGCCTCTCTCAGCATATTTTCATCTATGTATAAAATTTTATACAGGGACGTGGTATGCTTTCTAAAAGGCCTTTGTTAAAGCCCATTGCCTGGGTTGGTAGTGCATTGGATGATTTATGTAGCTTTCCTGAAACGGTACGTAAAGATGCGGGGTATCAGTTACACCGCTTACAGGCAGGTCTGGAAGCAATGGATTGGAAATCCATGCCAGAGATAGGGCGGGGCGTTGAAGAGATCAGGTTGCGACACACTGTGGGGAGTTACCGGATCATTTATTGTGCTCGTGTTGGCGCTGCCTTGTATGTCCTGCACTCTTTCTGTAAGAAAACACAGCGCACTTCTGAGCATGACAAACATATCGCAAAAGTGCGTTATCAGGCAGTAATGCGTCAATGTAAGGGGCATCAATGAGTAACGCAATTGACAGTAAAATTCGGCACATCACATCGCCGGATACCAATATTTTTACTGAACTGGGTTTTGCTGAACCCGCCGCGCAAATGCTTCAGCAGGATTCTGAGCGCGAGGTAGAGCAACTTATTAACCTAAAAAAACAACTTATGCAGGAGATTTCGAGCTGGATTGGCGAGCATCAGCTAAAACAGGCCGAGGTCGCCATGAAGTTAAACATTTCGCGACCGAGAGTTTCGGATGTGGTGAATCAGAAAACCAGCAAATTTACGCTGGATGCGCTGGTAATGATGCTGGTTAAGCTGGGAAAGCCTGTAACGCTCCAGATAGGCTAGCAAGCCCGGCAACCTTGCCGGGCCAAAACTTATCCCTCGTTCACCACATCACGCGACTTTTCATCGATCGGCTTTCCTGACCAGTACCCTGCTAGCAGCGAGCCGGAAAGGTTATGCCAGACGGAGAACAGCGCGCCAGGCAATGCAGCGAGCGGGCCGAAGTAGATTTTGCCCAGCGCCGCCGCGAGGCCGGAGTTTTGCATCCCGACTTCAATGGCCAGCGTACGGCAGGTGGACTCGTCAAATCCGAACAGTTTCCCACCCCAGTAACCACCAAGCAGGCCGATGGTGTTATGCAGAATAACGGCGATAATCACCACAAAACCGACCGACGCAATATGCGATGCGGAACCGGCAACCACTGCGCTGATGATCGCCAGAATGCAGGCCATTGAAAAGGCGGGCAGGTACGGTTCCACCGCTTTCACGACGCGTGGGAAGAGATGGTGCACGATAAGCCCGAGGCCAATCGGGATCACCACGATTTGCAGAATGCTGAGCAGCATGCCCATCACATCCACCTGAATATGCGCGTCGACATACAGGCGCGTGAGTAGCGGAGTGGCAATGACGCCGACCAGCGTGGAAACGGACGAGATAGTCACCGACAGGGCTACATCGCCTTTCGCAAGGTAAATCATGACGTTGGACGCCGTGCCGCTGGCAACGCTGCCGACTAACACCATCCCGGCGGAGAGTTCCGGCGGCATCTTAAACAACAGCGCCAGCACCCAGGCGGCGAGCGGCATGACCAGATAGTGCAGGAATATCCCTGCCGCAACCGGCGCGGGGCGCGAAAGCACGCGTTTGAAATCGTCAATTTTCAGGTGCACGCCCATGCCGAACATAATCAGCATCAGCAGCGTGGCGACCCACGGGCCGATGGCGGTGAAGGTGGTTGGCGTGTTGTAGGCAATAACAGAGAGTAGCAGCGCCCATAACGGGAACAGCCGGGTCAGTACAGCGAGCATGTTATATTCCTTGCGATAATGTTGTGTTTGCTTGTTATAAAAAAGCCGGGTTCGAGCCCGGCTATTGTTATTATTTATCGTGTGTTCGAATTTTATTCAAACAAATTATGATGCAGTTTCTGCACCACTTGCTCGGCTTCGGTGCCAGGCACCAGGAAACAGAGGTTATGGCTGGAGGCGCCATAGCAAATCATACGGATGTTGAACGGCTCCAGTACGCCGAAGACCTCTTTACCTACGCCGCAGGCTTTTGACAGATCGTTGCCAATCAGCGCCACCAGCGCGAGACCTTCCTCGACCTCTACCCGACACAGTGCAGACAGCTCCATCAGCAGCGACTGCGTCAGCAGCGTATCGCCTGTAGAGGTGGAACCGGTGGTGTCCAGCGTCAATGCCACGCTCACTTCAGAGGTGGTGATCAAATCGACAGAGATATTGTGGCGCGCCAGAATGCCGAAGACTTCTGCGAGGAAGCCGCGGGAGTGCAGCATATTCAGGCTATGCAGCGTTAACAGGGTTTGTTTACGACGCAGCGCCAGCGCGCGGAACAGCGGCGGATTTTGCGTCTGGTTGCACACCAGCGTACCGCCTGCTTTTGGATCTTTGCTCGAGCCGACAAATACCGGAATATCACTGCGCACGGCGGGTAGCAGGGTAGCCGGGTGCAACACTTTCGCGCCGAAGGTGGCCATTTCCGCCGCCTCTTCAAAGGCAATTTCATCAATGCGCTGCGCGGAAGGGACGACGCGCGGATCGGTGGTGTAAATGCCCGGAACGTCCGTCCAGATATCAACGCGCGTCGCGTGTAGCGCTTCTGCAAGCAGCGCGGCGGTGTAATCGCTGCCGCCACGGCCCAGTGTCGTCGTGCGGCCCTTGCTTTCGCTGCCGATAAAGCCCTGGGTAATCACTAATCCTTCATTCAGTCGTGGAGCCAGCTGTTGCGCGGCCAGTTCGGACAGCGCCGCGATATCCGGCTCCGCACGACCAAAACGATCGTTGGTGCGCATCACTTTACGCACGTCAAACCACTGTGCCTGGACATTGCGCTCGCGCAGGATCTCCACAAACAGCAGGGTAGACATCAGTTCACCGTGGCTGACCAGTTCGTCGGTGAGTGCCGTCGAGGTAGCCAGCGACGCGGCTTCTGCCAGCGTGGTGATGTTTTCCAGCAGGCGTTCGATCTCTTCGCGGATCACGTTGGGATAACGTAAACGTTCCAGAATATCGAACTGAATTTTGCGGATAGCGTCGAGTTTCTCGAAACGCGCTGTCGGCTCCAGACCTTCAGCCAGGGCAACCAGCAGGTTGGTAATCCCGGCAGAGGCGGAAAGGACCACTAAACGGACGCTGGTATCGGAAAGCACCACGTCGGCGCTACGGTTCATGGCATCAAAATCGGCTACGCTTGTACCACCAAACTTGGAGACAACAATATTTGTCATTACAACCTCGTGTCAGGGAATGAAAAGAGCGACCATGGCACAAGGGCGAAACAAAAACCGGTGCAGGCGCAAATACCGTATTTATAAATAAAAGGTGTGGAGGACACTGTCAACGACGGGATTATGCGGATTTTTCATGCTGTCCTGGCTCTGAGTAACGGTGCTTATAACAGCTATACTCGTTGCCTGTGTGTTGACTACGCTCGTACGTCCAAATCGCTTACTTGAGTCAGCGATTTGGGTGCCACCGTCCTGCAACTCGAGGTATTGAGAGTACCTACTTTTTGCTGCTTTTCATCCGCGTTTGACACATGCCTGGGTTACGGCACTAAAACAATCACACTTTTCTGTGACTGGCGTTACAATCGATCTCAGTCACAATTCTCAAAATCAGAAGAGTATTGCTAATGAAAAACATCAATCCAACGCAGACCTCAGCCTGGCAGGCGCTACAAAAACACTTTGAAGAGATGAAAGACGTTACGATCGCGGATCTGTTCGCGAAAGATAGCGATCGTTTCTCTAAATTTTCTGCAACGTTCGACGATCTGATGCTGGTGGACTTCTCCAAAAACCGCATCACCGAAGAGACGCTGAGCAAGTTACAGGCGCTGGCCAAAGAGACTGACCTGGCGGGTGCCATCAAGTCGATGTTCTCTGGTGAGAAGATCAACCGCACCGAAGACCGCGCTGTACTGCATGTCGCACTGCGTAACCGTAGCAATACCCCAATCATCGTTGACGGCAAAGATGTGATGCCGGAAGTCAACGCGGTGCTCGAGAAGATGAAAACCTTCTCTGAAGCGATTATCTCCGGTCAATGGAAAGGTTACACCGGTAAAGCGATCACCGATGTGGTGAACATTGGTATCGGCGGCTCTGACCTCGGCCCATTCATGGTGACCGAAGCGCTGCGTCCGTACAAAAATCATCTGAACATGCACTTTGTCTCCAACGTCGATGGCACCCACATCGCCGAAGTGCTGAAAAAAGTAAATCCAGAAACCACGCTGTTCCTGGTGGCGTCTAAAACCTTCACCACGCAAGAAACCATGACCAACGCCCACAGTGCGCGCGACTGGTTCCTGAAGACCGCTGGCGACAACAAGCACGTGGCGAAACACTTCGCGGCGCTGTCTACCAATGGTAAAGCGGTGGGCGAGTTCGGTATCGACACCGCAAATATGTTCGAGTTCTGGGACTGGGTGGGCGGCCGCTATTCCCTGTGGTCAGCGATCGGCCTGTCGATCATTTTGTCCGTCGGCTTCGACAACTTTGTTGAGTTGCTCTCCGGCGCGCACGCGATGGACAAGCACTTCTCCACCACTCCGGCTGAGAAAAACCTGCCGGTGCTGCTGGCGCTGATCGGTATCTGGTACAACAACTTCTTCGGCGCAGAAACCGAAGCCATTCTGCCGTATGACCAGTATATGCACCGTTTCGCGGCCTACTTCCAGCAGGGCAACATGGAATCCAACGGCAAATACGTTGACCGTAACGGCAACGCGGTGGATTACCAGACTGGCCCAATCATCTGGGGTGAACCGGGCACTAACGGTCAGCACGCGTTCTATCAGCTGATTCACCAGGGCACCAAAATGGTTCCTTGCGACTTTATCGCACCGGCGATTACGCACAACCCGCTGTCGGATCACCATCCGAAACTGCTGTCTAACTTCTTCGCACAGACTGAAGCGCTGGCGTTTGGTAAATCCCGCGACGTGGTTGAGCAGGAATACCGTGACCAGGGTAAAGATCCGGCTACGCTGGATCATGTCGTGCCGTTCAAAGTGTTTGAAGGCAACCGCCCGACCAACTCTATCCTGCTGCGTGAAATTACACCGTTCAGCCTGGGCGCGCTGATTGCGCTGTATGAGCACAAGATCTTTACTCAGGGCGCAATTCTGAACATCTTCACCTTCGACCAGTGGGGCGTAGAGCTGGGCAAACAGCTGGCAAACCGTATTCTGCCGGAGCTGAATGATGATAAAGAAATTGACAGCCATGACTGCTCGACGAACGGTCTGATTAACCGTTATAAGCAATGGCGTGGGTAATTAATATTACGTAATGAATGCCGGCGAAATGCCGGCATTTTTTTATCGGATAATTCCTGTTGTCTGTGTTTTGGCGCTCATTCCTATATTGAGCTTAATCCTAAAATAACCAATAACCTGAAAATCACACTCTGCTATTTTCAGATAATACGGATAATTAAAAGCAATAATAAAATCACATATAAATGATTTTTAAGTGTTTTTTAATTTAAATTAAAAATGTTTTTATTCTAAAAGTCTAATCATCCTAAAACAGTCTTGCTATTTCCCCTCACGTCAGTTGGCTTGTCTTAATTGTGTATACTCGATCCCGCCTGAAATTATTTTGGGTAAATCTCCATTCATTCAATGAAGGGAAATAGCTATGAAAAAAGTTCTGTATGGCATTTTTGCCATCTCTGCGCTTACGGCAGCCTCCGCCTGGGCAACTCCCGTTCAGGTGGGAGAAGCGGCAGGTGCGGCAGCAACGTCGGTGTCGGCGGGAAGTTCCTCCGCCACCAGCGTAAGCACCGTAAGTTCTGCGGTGGGCGTCGCACTGGCGGCGACCGGCGGTGGTGATGGTTCTAATACCGGGACCACCACTACCACGACCACCCGTACCCAGTAATACCGGTACGTTTAATTCTAACCACACTTCGGTGTGGTTATTTTGCCCCTCTGGAGAAGAGTCGTGAAGCGACCTGTACTCATCGTCATTTGCCTGCTGCTACAGGCATGTTCAGCCACCACCAAAGGGCTGGGAAATTCATTGTGGGAAAGTCTGTTTGGCACCCCGGGCGTGCAACTGACGGACGATGATATTCATAACATGCCCTACGCCAGCCAGTATATGCAGCTTAACGGCGGGCCTCAGCTGTTTGTGGTGCTCGCTTTCGCAGAGAACGGGCAGCAGAAATGGGTGACGCAGGACCAGGCCACTCTGGTGACCCAGCATGGCCGTCTGGTGAAAACACAGCTCGGCGGTGACAACCTCATTGACGTGAATAACCTCTCCGCTGACCCGCTGGCAAAACCTGCGCAGATTAGCGATGGCGCAACGTGGACCCGCACGATGGGCTGGACCGAGTATAAGCAGGTGCGCTACGCCACCGCCCGCTCGGTCTTCACATGGGCTGGCACCGACACCCTCACACTCGGCAGTGAAGTGACGCCGGTGCGTGTGCTGGATGAAGCCATCACGACCGATCAGACACGCTGGCATAACCGCTACTGGATTGACAACGAAGGACAGATTCGCCAGTCAGAGCAGTACCTGGGGGCAAATTTCTTCCCGGTAAAAACCACGCTCATTAAGGCGGCGAAACAATGATGAAACAGTCTATTGCGGCGCTGATCCTCAGTCTGAGCGCGTCATCTGTGTTTGCTGCGGGCACCGTTAAGGTTTTCACCACAGGCAGTACAGAGCCGAAAACACTGGCCGGTGCGGAACATCTGATTGACCTGGTAGGCCAGCCCAGACTGGTGAACAGCTGGTGGCCTGCTGCGGTCATCAGCGAAGAACAGGCGACCACCACGGCGCAACGTGAGCAGCAGGCGCTGTTAGCGCGTCTGGCGGCGTATGGGAGAGACGATAACGGCGGAGATGCTGCGGCAATCAGCGTGCTGAGCCAGCAAATTCAGGCACTGAAGGTGACCGGCAGGCAATTTATTCCTCTCGATCCGGACACCGTACGCGTCGGTGAGCGGAGCAATCCGCCGCTGCAGGGAAATTACACCCTGTGGGTGGGGCCGCAGCCAACGAGCGTCACGCTGTTCGGTCTGGTGAGCCGACCGGGTAGCCAGCCGTTTACCCCCGGTCGCGATGTTGTGAGCTACCTCGAAGGACAAAGCCTGATCGCTGGGGCGGATCGCAGCTATGCATGGGTCGTTTATCCCGACGGACGCACACAAAAAGCGCCGGTGGCGTACTGGAATAAACGCCACGTTGAGCCAATGCCCGGCAGCATTATTTTTGTCGGTCTTTCCGATTCCGTCTGGAGTAGCACCCCCGATGCGCTTAATGCCGACATTCTTCATACCCTGACGCAGCGGATACCCGAATAATGAAAAAAATACATCTGCTCAGCATACTGGCGCTGGGCGTCAGCGCGGCGTGTCACGGTGAAACGTTTCCCGCTCCCATTGGGCCGTCACAGTCTGATTTTGGCGGCGTGGGGCTGTTGCAAACGCCCACGGCGCGCATGGCGCGGGAAGGTGAGATGAGCCTGAACTACCGTGATAACGATCAGTACCGCTACTACTCCGCCTCCGTGCAGCTTTTCCCGTGGCTGGAAACCACGCTGCGCTACACCGACGTCCGCACGAAACAGTACAGCAGCGTGGAGTCGTTTTCCGGCGATCAGACCTATAAAGATAAAGCCTTCGACGTGAAATTGCGTTTGTGGGAAGAGAGCTACTGGATGCCGCAGGTGGCGGTCGGCGCGCGCGATATTGGCGGTACCGGCCTGTTCGATGCGGAATACATCGTCGCCAACAAAGCCTGGGGACCGTTTGATTTCTCGCTGGGCCTCGGCTGGGGCTACCTGGGCACCAGCGGCAATGTGAGCAACCCATTTTGTTCCGTCAGCGACAAATATTGCGATCGCGATAACAGCTATAAACAGGCGGGCTCTGTCGATGGCAGCGAGATGTTCCACGGCCCGGCATCGCTGTTTGGCGGTGTGGAATACCAGACCCCCTGGCAACCGCTGCGCCTGAAACTGGAATACGAAGGCAATAACTATCAACAGGATTTTGCCGGTAAGCTGGAACAGAAAAGCAAGTTTAACGTCGGCGCCATTTATCGCGTTACCGATTGGGCCGACGTTAACCTCAGCTATGAGCGCGGCAACACCTTCATGTTTGGCGTCACGCTGCGCACCAACTTTAACGATCTGCGCCCCACTTACAACGATAACGCCCGACCGAAATACCAGCCAGAGCCGCAGGACGCCATCCTCCAGCATTCGGTGGTGGCCAATCAACTGACATTGCTGAAATACAATGCCGGGCTGACGGATCCGAACATTCAGGTGAAAGGCGACACGCTGTACGTCACCGGCGAGCAGGTGAAATACCGCGACTCCCGCGAAGGGATCGAGCGCGCTAACCGGATCATCATGAACGATCTGCCTGAGGGGATCCGCACGATCCGGGTGACGGAAAATCGGCTCAATATGCCGCAGGTGACGACCGAAACCGAGGTTTCCAGCCTGAAGCGTCATCTGGAAGGCGAACCTCTGGGTCACGAAACCCCACTGGCGCAAAAACGCGTGGAGCCGGTGGTGCCACAAGCCACGGAACAGGGTTGGTATATCGATAAATCGCGCTTTGATTTCCACATCGATCCGGTGTTGAACCAATCCATTGGCGGCCCGGAAAACTTCTATATGTATCAGTTGGGCGTGATGGGAACGGCAGATCTGTGGGTGACGGACCATCTGCTCACCACCGGTAGCCTGTTCGCGAATATCGCCAATAACTACGACAAGTTTAATTACACCAATCCGCCAAACGACTCTCAGCTGCCGCGCGTGCGTACCCACGTGCGTGAATACGTTGAGAATGACATTTACGTTAATAATCTGCAGGCCAACTACTTCCAGTATCTGGGGAAGGGTTTCTACGGGCAGGTCTACGGCGGTTATCTGGAGACCATGTTCGGCGGCGCCGGGGCAGAAGTGCTCTATCGTCCGGTAGACAGCAACTGGGCGTTTGGTCTGGATGCTAACTATGTGAAACAGCGTGACTGGCGCAGCGCGCAGGACATGATGAAGTTTACCGACTACAGTGTGAAGACCGGTCATTTAACGGCGTACTGGACGCCGTCGTTTGCCCAGGATGTGCTGGTGAAGGCGAGCGTCGGGCAGTATCTGGCGGGAGATAAAGGCGGCACGCTGGAAATAGCCAAACGCTTTGATAGCGGTGTGGTGGTAGGCGGTTACGCGACCATCACTGATGTATCGCCGGATGAGTATGGGGAAGGGGACTTCACCAAAGGCGTCTATATCTCCGTTCCGCTGGATCTGTTCTCTTCCGGACCGACCCGTAGCCGCGCGGCGATCGGCTGGACGCCGTTGACACGTGATGGCGGCCAGCAACTGGGTCGCAAGTTCCAGTTGTACAATATGACCAGCGATCGCAGCGTGAATTTCCGTTGATGGGGATTTGCCGGATGGCGCTGTGCTTATCCGGCCTACGGTCCTGTAGGCCCGGTAAGCGTAGCGCCACCGGACGATTTACAAATGGCGTAACAATTTTGCCGGATTTCCTGCGTACACCCCTTTTTCGGTAATTGATTTTGTCACCACGCTGCCTGCGCCAATCACGCAGCCATCGCAGATGCTGACGGCCAGAATCGTCGCGCCGCTGCCGATGGAAACCTCATTGCCAAGGGTAATTCGCCCCCAGCTGCTACGGTCGGCATTGGGTTTTCCTTCCCGAAACATATCGTTGGCGAACATCACGCCGTGCCCGATAAAGCACCGGCTTCCGACAGTGACATATTCGCAGATAAAGGTGTGCGACTGGATTTTGGTGTCGGCGCCAATCTGCGAGTTGGCCTGGATTTCAACGAAGGGCCCCACAAAGACGTTGTCGCCGAGCGTGCAGTCGTAGAGGTTTGCGGGTTCATAAATCACCACATTTTCGCCGCAGATAACGTTACGGACGGTTGACTGTTTTAACTGCATTTTTCATTTTCCGTTGAAATCAGTTGAAGCAATGATGATCGCCTGTTGACTCTGCCTGAACAAAATATAAACAAAAAATGTAGATCTCTGTCACATTTCTGCGTTATACAGGAACCTCGCTACTGAGAAAGAGGTGCTGTTATGACGTCGCTATCTCGTCCGCGTGTTGAGTTTATCTCCACGATCCTACAGACCGTGCTGAATCTTGGACTGTTGAGCCTGGGTCTGATCCTGGTCGTCTTTCTTGGCAAAGAGACCCTGCATCTGGCGGATGCGCTGTTCGCGCCTGAGCAAACCAGCAAGTATCAGCTGGTGGAAGGGTTGGTGGTCTATTTCCTCTATTTTGAGTTTATCGCGCTGATTGTGAAGTATTTTCAGTCAGGCTTTCACTTTCCGCTGCGTTACTTTGTCTATATCGGGATCACGGCCATTGTGCGGTTGATCATCGTCGATCATAAATCTCCCATGGATGTATTGATCTACTCGGCGGCGATCCTGCTGCTGGTGATCACCCTGTGGCTGTGTAATTCAAAACGGCTAAAACGGGAATAAAAAAAAGGGCGCTCCGTAGAGCGCCAAATCACAGTCACAAGTTGGGATAACGTAAGTTGAGGGTAGCAGTGGCATTGCCCGTTGCCGGGCGGGTCTAACACAGGTACTTCGATGAAACTTAGCCTTTCACACCGCCTGCCGTCAGGCCGTTAACCAGCCAGCGCTGCGCCAGCAGGAACACGAGGGTGATTGGAATCGCAGAGAGTACGGCGGCGGCGGCAAAGTCGCCCCACAGGTAGTTTTGTGGGTTGAGATATTGCTGCATACCGACGGCCAGGGTGTAGCTATTCACATCTCGCAGCAGCAGAGAGGCGACTGGCACTTCGGTGATGGCGGCGATGAACGACAGAATAAACACCACGGCCAGAATCGGTACGGAAAGTGGCAACAGCACCAGGCGGAAGGCCTGCCATGGGGTTGCGCCATCCAGCGCGGCCGCTTCTTCCAGCGAGCCGTCGATAGTTTCGAAATAGCCCTTAATGGTCCACACGTGCAGCGCAATGCCGCCCAGATAGGCGAAGATCACCCCGCCGTGGGTATTCAGACCGATAAACGGAATGTACTGGCCGAGGCGGTCAAACAACGCGTACAACGCCACCAGAGAGAGCACCGCCGGGAACATCTGGAAAATCAGCATCCCTTTTAGCAGGGTCGCTTTACCTGGGAAACGCATACGGGCAAAGGCGTAAGCACAGGTCGTGGAGAGCGTGACGATACCAACCGCGGTGATGCCCGCAATTTTCACCGAGTTCCACAGCCACAGCAGTACCGGGAATGGCGGTGGAGTCACGCGGCCATCAGCATGTTCAACGCTGAAGCCCAGCGCCAGCCGCCAGTGCTCCCAGGAGATGTTTTCCGGGATCAGGCTCCCGGTGGCGAAGTTACCTTCGCGCAGTGAGATAGCGATAACCATCAGCAGCGGGAACATGATGGCTGCGATGAAGATCAGCAGCAGAAGATGCGTGGTAAACAGGCGCAGTTTCTGAGATTTCGGTTGTACCATAGCCATAATTTTCATTACTCCTTAGCATCGCTCCAGGCTATTTTGCTTGCCATTTTGAACCCGGGCAGTGCTCAAAATCCTCACGTACTACGTGTACGCTCCGGTTTTTCCGCGCAGTCCGTGTCCAAACTGGCTGCGCCAATAACGCCTGGTTAATCAGGCTTAATCAAACTTCATACGCGTGGCTTTCAGGTTCACAATCGCCAGCGCACCGACCAGCAGGAAGATCAGCGTGGCAATTGCCGCCGCCAGACCAAAGTCCTGGCCGCCGCCGCCTTCGAAGGCGATGCGGTAGGTGTAGCTGACGAGCAGGTCGGTATACCCGGCTGGCGTGGTCGTGCCGAGTCGGTCCGGACCGCCGTTGGTCAACAGTTGAATCAGTACGAAGTTGTTAAAGTTAAAGGCAAAGCTGGCGATCATCAGCGGCGTCAGCGGCTTAATCAGTAGCGGCAGCGTGATTTTAAAGAAGTTCTGGAACGGGGTTGCGCCATCCATTGCCGAGGCTTCATACAGGTCGTCCGGAATCGCTTTCAGCAGGCCCATGCAGAGGATCATCATGTACGGATAACCGAGCCAGGTGTTGACGATGATAATCATCGAACGGGCCGTGGTCGGGTCACTGAACCAGGCCGGTTTGACGCCAAACAGCGCGCTCAGCATCATGTTGATTTCACCAAAGCTCTGGTTGAACAACCCTTTGAAAATCAGAATCGAGATAAACGACGGAACGGCGTAAGGCAGAATCAGCAGCACGCGGTAAATCGCTTTGCCTTTCAGCGCTTCCCACTGCACCACGCACGCCAGCACCATGCCCACCGCCACGGTCAGAAGCACGGTGAGTACGGAGAACACCACTGTCCAGACGAAGATAGCGAAGAACGGTTTCTGGATCCCTTCATCGGTAAAGACGCGGGTGAAGTTCTTCCAGCCAATGGTCACGGTATAGCCAGGACTCAGTTTCTGAGTATCCCAGCCGCCTTCGGCGTTGACGGACTGGTAGTAACCAATGTCGTTATTTGCGCGGTATTTCACGCCGCTCTGGTTGTTCGTTAGCGTCCCGTCGTCAGCCAGCGAGTAGAGCGGTTGTGTGCCGGAGAACTGACGCAGTGAGCTCATGATAACTTTGCTTTCATCCGGCAGGATGGCGGTTAACTGGGTCAGCGCCTGGCGGTTCTGGGTGATCACACGCAGATTCGCGCGTTCACCGACTGGCAGGGCGTCGGTCTCTTTCAGTTGCAGTTTTTGCTCGCCGCCAAATTTAAAGGCGTCGGAGAGATAGTTTTTACCGCTTTCACCGTCGGTGAGGGCCAGTTGCCACTCGTCACCCGCCGGATACAGACCAAAATTGTAGGTTTTTCCCGCCTGATAAGAACGATCCATCAGGACTTGCTGAGCGCGTTCGAAGGAAAGCTGGTTGGTACTACTGTAGTTAGTAAATGCGATAGCGATGGTACAAATCAGCGGGAACAGAACAAACAGTCCCATACCGGCCATACCCGGATAAACATAGCGCCAGGCGTAGGCCTTACGATTGGCGAAAATATACAGGCCAGCTGAGCTTAAAATCAGCGTCATGATGGCGAACAGATATTCCCCTTGTGCATACATTAAAACGACAAGGTAACCCACCAGCAAGCCCAGCAGACCAATCACTGACCATTTCAGTGTGTCGCTTTGCCACCAATGTTTCTTTTTAATGACATCCATGGGGATCTTCCTCTACAGCATTGAAATCTTGTGGCAAATGCGCCGGGTGGCGCTGCGTTTATCAGGCCTACGGTTTTCTGTAGGCCGGATAAGGCATTTATGCCGCCATCAGGCACATAGACAGCATTACTTGGTGATACGGCCCTGTGCGTCTTTCAGCGCAGCGTCTACGGTCTGACGACCACTCGCCGCGTTGATCACAGCGGTACGCGTTGCATACCAGAACGCAGCCATCTGCGGAATGTTCGGCATGATTTCGCCTTTCTGGGCGTTATCCATGGTGGCAGCGATACGCGGGTCTTTCGCTAACTGATCCTGGAAGGATTTCAGCGCAACGGCGCCCAGCGGTTTGTCCTTGTTCACCACGTCCAGACCCTGATCGGTCAGCAGGTAGTTTTCGAGGAACTCTTTCGCCAGTTCTTTGTTCGGGCTGGCGGCGTTGATACCGGCGCTCAGAACCCCAACGAACGGTTTAGACGGTTTGCCTTTGAAGGTCGGCAGCAGTGTGACGCCGTAGTTCACTTTGCTCTTGTCGATGTTCGACCACGCCCACGGACCGTTGATGGTCATCGCGGTGTCGCCTTTGTTAAAGGCCGCTTCAGCGATGGAGTAATCGGTGTCCGCGTTCATGTGCTTGTTCTTGATAAGATCAACCAGGAAGGTCAGGCCCGCTTTCGCGCCAGCGCTATCGACACCCACGTCTTTCACGTCGTATTTGCCGTTTTCAAACTTAAACGCATAACCGCCGTCGGCGGCAATCAGCGGCCACGTGAAGTACGGTTCTTGCAGGTTGAACATCAGGGCGCTCTTACCTTTCGCCTTCAGCTCTTTATCCAGGGCAGGGATCTCTTCCCAGGTTTTCGGCGGGTTTGGAACGAGGTCTTTGTTGTAAATCAGAGACAGTGCTTCAACCGCGATGGGGTAGGCGATCAGCTTGCCGTTGTAACGTACGGCATCCCAGGTGAACGGATAGAGTTTGTCCTGGAACGCTTTGTCCGGGGTAATTTCTGCCAGCAGACCAGACTGCGCGTAGCCGCCGAAACGGTCATGCGCCCAGAAGATGATGTCCGGGCCATCACCGGTTGCGGCAACCTGCGGGAATTTTTCTTCCAGCTTGTCAGGGTGCTCGATGGTGACTTTGATACCGGTGTCTTTCTCGAATTTTTTACCCACTTCAGCAAGGCCGTTGTAGCCTTTATCGCCGTTAATCCAGATAACCAGCTTACCTTCTTCAATCTTGGCGAGAGCCGAGGCGGAAAACATCATCGTCGTCAGTGCGGACAATGCGAGGATGCGTGCGCCAGTCTTGATTTTCATATTCCCCATCCTTTTTGGTGAAGTGCTCGTGGATACTCAGAGGTGGCTTAACGGTTCTTAGTTTCTTTATACGGCAACCTCTTTCCATCCTCCTCGCCACTACGCCCCACCCCCGCTTTATGTGACACCTGTTGCATAAATGTGAGTAATGCGTGTTGGCGCACATAAAAACACACACTTTTTTGCGGGCTACATCACGAAATTCCCCAGCAGCATGCAGCCTGGGTCTCAGAGCCTGCTTTCTCATCCTCCCGCCTCCTCCCCCATAAAAAAGCCGGGGGGTGGAGGATTTACGCAACCTATCGATGACGCATAGTCGGGGCATGATGAATGTTGCTGTCGATGACAGGTTGTAACGAAGGGAGAAGGGCATGGCGAGCGTACAGATGCGAAATGTAACGAAAGCCTGGGGTGACGTGGTGGTATCGAAAGATATCAATCTCGACATTCACGAAGGGGAATTCGTGGTGTTCGTGGGACCCTCAGGCTGCGGTAAATCGACATTGCTGCGTATGATCGCCGGTCTGGAAACCATCACCAGCGGGGACCTGTACATCGGTGAACACCGGATGAACGACATCCCGCCCGCCGAGCGTGGCGTCGGCATGGTATTCCAGTCTTATGCGCTCTATCCCCACCTTTCTGTTGCCGAAAATATGTCATTTGGCCTCAAGCTGGCGGGTGCCAAAAAAGAGGTGATGAACCAACGCGTCAATCAGGTGGCGGAAGTGCTGCAGCTGGCGCACCTGCTGGAACGTAAACCGAAAGCACTCTCTGGCGGACAACGTCAGCGTGTGGCGATTGGCCGTACGCTGGTGGCTGAACCGCGCGTATTCCTGCTCGATGAACCCCTTTCCAACCTCGATGCCGCACTGCGTGTGCAGATGCGTATCGAAATCTCCCGTCTGCATAAACGCCTGGGTCGCACGATGATTTACGTCACCCACGATCAGGTCGAAGCAATGACGCTGGCCGACAAGATTGTCGTGCTGGATGCCGGTCGCGTCGCGCAGGTCGGTAAACCACTGGAGTTATACCACTATCCGGCAGACCGCTTCGTGGCGGGTTTTATTGGTTCTCCGAAGATGAACTTCCTGCCGGTGAAAGTCACCGCGACGGCGATTGATCAGGTTCAGGTGGAGTTGCCGAATCACCAACACGTCTGGTTGCCGGTTGAAAGCCGCGATGTTCAGGTCGGCGCAAATATGTCTTTAGGTATTCGTCCGGAGCATCTGCTGCCCAGTGATATCGCCGATGTCACCCTGGAAGGCGAGGTTCAGGTCGTCGAACAACTTGGTCACGAAACGCAAATTCATATCCAGATCCCCGCCATCCGTCAAAACCTGGTGTACCGCCAGAATGACGTGGTGTTGGTAGAAGAGGGTGCCACATTCGCTATCGGCCTGCCGCCAGAGCGTTGCCATTTGTTCCGTGAGGATGGCACTGCATGTCGTCGGTTGCATCAAGAGCCGGGCGTTTAAGCACTCCCATTAAATACGCGAAGTCTGCAAAAGACGATGTGTAAAAAAAGAAAAGCAATGATCTCAGGAGATAGAATGATGATTACTCTGCGCAAACTCCCTCTGGCAGTTGCTGTTGCAGCAGGCGTTATGTCTGCTCAGGCAATGGCCGTGGATTTCCATGGTTATGCTCGTTCCGGCATTGGCTGGACGGGTAGTGGCGGCGAACAACAATGTTTTCAGGCAACCGGTGCTCAAAGTAAATACCGTCTCGGTAACGAATGTGAAACCTATGCGGAATTAAAATTGGGTCAGGAAGTGTGGAAGGAAGGTGATAAGAGCTTCTACTTCGACACTAACGTTGCCTACTCCGTAGCACAGCAAAACGACTGGGAAGCAACCAGTCCCGCCTTCCGTGAAGCGAACGTGCAGGGTAAAAACCTGATTGACTGGCTGCCAGGTTCAACCATTTGGGCCGGTAAGCGTTTCTACCAACGTCACGACGTTCATATGATCGACTTCTACTACTGGGATATCTCTGGTCCTGGTGCAGGTATCGAAAACATCGATCTGGGCTTCGGTAAACTCTCTCTGGCAGCGACCCGTTCTCAGGAAGCGGGCGGTTCTTATGCTTTCAGCAGCGATGAAGTTTATGACGCCACGAAAGACACCGCGAACGATGTGTTCGACGTACGTCTGGCAGGTATGGAAATTAACCCAGGCGGCACGCTGGAATTAGGCGTTGACTACGGTAGCGCCAACACGACTGACGGCTATGACCTTGCCGATGGCGCCACCAAAGATGGCTGGATGTTCACTGCTGAACATACGCAGAGCATGCTGAAAGGCTACAACAAGTTTGTGGTGCAGTACGCCACTGACGCGATGACCTCTCAGGGTAAAGGTATTCCGCAGGGTAGCCGCAGCCAGGATATCTTCGGTAATTTCGATAACGATCAGGACTTCCTCAACAACAACGGTAGCCTGACCCGTATTCTCGATCACGGTGCCATCTCTCTGGGCGATAGCTGGGATCTGATGTACGTGGCGATGTACCAGAATATCGACTGGGATAACGACAACGGTACGGAATGGTACACCGTGGGTGTTCGCCCGATGTACAAGTGGACGCCAATCATGAGCACCCTGCTTGAAGTGGGTTACGACAGCGTCAAATCTCAGAAAACCGACGATACCAACGACCAGTTCAAAATCACCCTGGCGCAACAGTGGCAGGCTGGCGACAGCATCTGGTCTCGTCCGGCGATCCGTCTCTTTGCAACCTATGCGAAGTGGGATGAGAAGTGGGGCTACGACAATGGTGTTGCCGTTAGCGATACCAGCACCACAACCTTCAGCCGTGGTGACGATGATGAAGTCACCTTTGGCGCCCAGATGGAAATCTGGTGGTAATACATCGCTAATCTGACGTAAAGACCTAAAGAGGGGCGCAAGCCCCTCTGTTCTGGAGTTTAGCGCGCTATTGCCTGGCCACCGCTGAACCCATGCTATCTGAGGTGATAACAATGAAAATGAAGAAAAGTCTCGTTGCCCTTTGTTTATCTGCAGGGTTGTTCGCAAGCGCACCGGGCGTGACGCTGGCGGACGTGAATTATGTTCCGCAAGACATTAGCGCTGCGCCTGCGATTCCGACCGCTGCGTTACAACAATTAACCTGGACGCCTGTCGACCAGAGCAAAACGCAGTCCACACAACTTGCCACCGGCGGTCAACGCCTTGATGTCGCTGGTATTAGCGGCCCGGTTGCTGCCTATAGCGTACCGGCAAACATTGGTGAGCTGACGCTGACACTGACCAGCGAAGTGAACAAGCAAACCAGCGTATTTGCGCCGAACGTTCTCATTCTTGATCAGAACATGACGCCTTCTGCATTCTTCCCCAGCAGCTACTTTACCTACCAGGAACCGGGCGTGATGAGTGCGGATAGCCTGGAAGGGGTGATGCGTCTCACGCCAGCCCTGGGTCAGCAGAAGCTCTATGTTCTGGTCTTCACCACCGAAAAAGATCTCCAGCAGACCACTACGCTGCTCGATCCCGCTAAGGCATATGCAAAAGGCGTCGGTAACGCCATTCCGGATATCCCTGATCCTATCGCGCGTCATACCACCGACGGCCTGTTGAAACTGAAAGTGAAAACCAACAGCAGCTCCAGTGTGCTGGTGGGGCCGCTGTTTGGCTCTTCCGCACCGGGTCCGGTTACCGTCGGCAACACGGCGGCACCTGCGCCAGCGTATGCTGCCCCGGCGGCGGTTGCTGCCGCGCCTGTCGTCGCACCAGCATCGGCGAAGAAAAGTGAGCCCATGCTGAACGACACCGAGAGCTACTTCAACAAAGCCATTAAAGATGCCGTCGCCGCAGGTGACGTGGATAAAGCGCTGAAACTGCTTGATGAAGCTGAACGCCTGGGGTCCACATCTGCCCGTTCCACCTTTATCAGCAGTGTAAAAGGCAAGGGGTAACCGTCTCCCCGCATTGCTGATTTTGCAACAACTGGTGCGTCTCCTGACGCACCTTTTTTTATCATTCCATGCGAATTGTTACACTCCTGTTGCGCAACAGTTCACTTAATTATCTTTACGCCTCCCGTAATCTCTTTTCTGCGATACAATGCCCTCACGTTATGAACTGGAGAGCAAGGCATGCCACACCCTGCGTTAACGCAACTGCGTGCGCTGCGTTATTTTGACGCGATCCCTGCGCTGGACTCCCAACAGCTGGACTGGCTGTTACTGGAAGATTCCATGACCAAACGTTTTGAGCAGCAGGGAAAACAGGTGAGCGTGACGATGATTCGGGAAGGATTTGTTGGCCAACATGAAGTGGCGGAAGAACTGCCGCTATTGCCGACGGAATCCCGTTACTGGTTACGTGAAATTCTGTTATGTGCGGATGGCGAACCCTGGCTTGCCGGGCGTACTGTGGTGCCGGAGTCAACGTTGTGCGGCCCTGAGCTGGCGTTGCAAAATCTGGGTAAAACCCCGCTTGGGCGTTACCTGTTTACATCATCGACGTTGACCCGAGATTTTATTGAGATTGGTCGCGATGCAGCGCTGTGGGGACGTCGGTCCCGTCTGCGGTTGAGCGGAAAGCCGCTCCTGCTGACAGAATTGTTTTTACCTGCATCGCCGTTGTACTGAGAGGAAAAGATATGGAGTGGAGTCTGACGCAGAATAAGCTACTGGCGTTTCACCGCTTGATGCGTACGGATAAGCCAATCGGCGCTTTACTGCTGCTCTGGCCAACACTGTGGGCGCTGTGGGTGGCGACACCCGGAATGCCGCAATTATGGATATTGTTGGTGTTTGTGGCGGGCGTCTGGTTGATGCGCGCGGCGGGATGTGTGGTGAACGACTATGCCGATCGCAAATTTGACGGGCACGTCAAACGCACGGCGAACCGACCGCTGCCCAGCGGTGCAGTCACCGAGAAAGAAGCTCGGGCGCTTTTTGTGGTTCTGGTGCTCCTCGCGTTCCTGCTGGTGTTGACGCTGAATACGATGACGATCCTGCTGTCGGTCGCCGCGCTGGCTCTGGCGTGGGTCTATCCTTTCATGAAACGTTACACGCATTTACCGCAGGTGGTGTTGGGTGCGGCGTTTGGCTGGTCGATACCGATGGCGTTTGCCGCCGTCAGTGAGTCAGTTCCGCTGAGTTGCTGGTTGATGTTCCTCGCCAACATTCTTTGGGCAGTGGCTTACGATACGCAATACGCCATGGTGGATCGGGACGATGACCTGAAAATCGGTATTAAATCAACGGCCATTCTGTTCGGTCAGTATGACAAGGTGATCATTGGCATCCTGCAGGTGGGTGTGTTGGCCTTGATGGCGCTGATTGGCTGGATGAACGGTCTGGGACTGGGGTATTACTGGTCGCTGCTGGTGGCTGGCGCCCTGTTTGTGTATCAACAAAAACTGATTGTGCACCGTGAACGCGAAGCCTGTTTTAAAGCATTTATGAATAACAACTATGTTGGCCTGGTGCTGTTTCTGGGGCTTGCGATGAGTTACTGGCACTTCTGATAAAAAAGCCCGGTGGCGCTCGCGCTTACCGGGCCTACATTATTGCGCAGAACCGTAGGCCGGGTAAGGCGAAGCCGCCACCCGGCTTTTTAACATCACTCGTCCTGCGTTGCGCTTTCTATGGTTAAACGCACATCTGAGGTGATCAGATTAGCCAACATCTGATAAACCTTCATCGTCTCTTCAGGCTCCGCATCACCGGTATCGCTGATGTACTTCTCATCACGCAGGGTCAACACCAAAGAGCTGAATACCGCTTTGTCGAAGAACTCCGGCGCGTTGATCCCGTGCAGAACAGAAAGACGCTGAGCTACGGTGCGGCTCTCTTTTTCCAGCGTGCCGCGGTTGATCGACGGATTTGCGCTCAACAGCCAGAAGGTGATGGCATAACGTTGCAGAGTTTCACGCGCACCCGCTGCCAACAGTTGCAGCGTACGGGAATGTGCCGGGTTGATATTCAGCTCTTCATTCTGGACGGTAATCAGTCCCTGACGCTGCATTTCGCTTATCAGTGCGTCGATGACGCCCGCCAGTTCATCCCGCTCCCAGCGCAGGAACAGTTCTGCTTTCAGCATTGGGTAGAGAATTTCAACATGCTCAAGCAGCGCGTCGCGGGAGATGCGACGATGCTGGGTCACGATGGCCGCCATCAGTGAAGGCAGAACCAGCATATGCGCAATGTTGTTGCGATAGTAAGTCATCAGTACCGCCTGCTCGCGCGGAAGAATGATGATATCGCCGATGGTATCTTTCTCGACCTCGAACTTGTTCATTTGCAGCGCGTGGTCAATCAGCGCGCTGGCGCTGACCGACGGAACCGTAGAGTCGGTGGAATACGGGACATTGCGCATTAGATCCAGATAACACTCGAGCTGCTCTGTCAGTTGCTCGCGCGTTAACGAACGCTGACGGGATGCGAGCAACGCGGTGCAACACAGGTTCATGGCATTTGCCGCGCCCGCTTTGTTAATGCGGACCATCAACTCAGCGGCGATACCATTGACCGTTGGCGTCAGCCAGGCGGGACGCACGGCTTCGATCGGATCGATAGATTCACGCCACTCAGGAACATGTTGGTTCAGGTACGTCATCAACGGCATCGGTTCGCCAAAGTTAACGTAGCCCTGACCCAGATTACGCAGCTTGCTCAAGCCACGCAGCATTTGCGGCAGGCTCTCTTTTTCTTTCGTCGCGCCACGCAACTCTTTGGCGTAAGTCCCCACTTCCATTACGTGCTCGTAACCGATGTAAATGGGGACCAGGGTGATCGGACGCGTACCGCCGCGCAGCATCGCCTGAATGGTCATCGACAGGGTGCCGGTTTTCGGATCCAGCAGACGGCCAGTACGGGAACGCCCGCCTTCCACAAAATATTCCACGGAATAACCACGGCTAAACAGCTCGCCGAGATATTCGCGGAAGACGGTGGAGTAGAGTTTGTTGCCCTTAAAGGTACGGCGGATAAAGAACGCGCCCAGGCGGCGGAAAATCGGGCCAGCTGGCCAGAAGTTCAGGTTGATACCGGCAGCGATATGCGGCGGCACCAGCCCCTGATGATAGAGCACGTACGAGAGCAACAGATAGTCCATATGGCTGCGGTGGCAGGGCACATAGACGATTTCATGCCCATCGTGCGCCAACTGGCGTACACGCTCTGCGTTGTGGACATTGATCCCCTGATACAGTCGGTTCCAGGTGAAACCCAGAATGCGGTCAGTCAGGCGAATCATCTCGTAGGAGAAGTTGGCGGCAATCTCTTCCATCAGCGCAATGGCGTTCTGCTGCGCTTTTTCATGGGAGATTTTTTTGCTGCGCGCTTCGTCTTCTACCGCGCGCGCAATGGCTTTTGACGCCAGCAACTTGTTAAACAGATCCTGTCGGGCAGGCAGACGAGGACCGACCGCCGCCAGACGCTGACGGGCGAAATGCATTCGCGCCACACGCGCCAGTTTTTGGGCAATAATTTTGTCGGTTCCGTGCTCGTCAGCCATCCGTCGTAAGGAAACGGAAGGCGAGAAACGGACAAAACTGTCGCGCCCCAGCCAGGAAACAGCAAAGAATTTCTGTACGCCATTCAGCATACGCAGAGGGGGATTTACCTCACCCTTTTCACGCCCCGGAGAGCGGCCGAACATCACCGATACCGGCACCATCTGTACATCCAGATCTGGATTACTGCGGTGAAGGTCGAGGTAATTGTGAAAGAGTTTGATCGACTCTTCTTTCGGCGTGTAGTAGGTGAATACGCGCGGGCCGCCGTGAATAAACACATAACGCGGCAGCAGAGTTCCGTCGATCTCCAGCGGCTCTAACGGGTCGGGGAGATCGTGCGCCAGGCATTGGGCACGCAGCGTCAGCAAGTCTGCTTTTGAGTTGTACGGTAAAACGTACATAATGGGACGAGATGTATCGAGCCCCAATTCCGGAGCGGGTTCCGCCGGAATAGACTTGCTTTTTACCAGTACGGTTAATGGTAAATTCAGTAATTTGTAGTAAATTCGTGGCCAGCCAGACATAAACGATGTAAAGCCTCTGGTTAATAATGCAAATGCGCTGCAAGGATATCAGAAAGTCTAGCGAATTTCTGGTGTATCCCGTCATACTTCGCGCCGCTGTAACCCGAATTTTGTGGGTTAACGATATAATGTCATTGACGCTGATAATGCAAAAAGGTTCTTTTGATGGCTAATAATACCACTGGACTCACCCGAATTATTAAAGCTGCTGGTTATTCCTGGAAAGGTTTTCGTGCTGCATGGATTCATGAAGCGGCATTTCGTCAGGAAAGTGTTGCTGTGCTGTTGGGCGTGGCGATTGCCTGCTGGCTGGATGTGGATGCCATCACGCGTGTTTTGTTGATTGGTTCTGTCATGCTGGTGATGATAGTGGAAATCCTCAACAGCGCGATTGAGGCGGTGGTTGACCGTGTTGGCTCTGAACACCATGAGCTTTCCGGGCGGGCGAAAGATATGGGGTCAGCGGCAGTATTGCTGTCGATCTTTGTCGCGATGATCACCTGGGGAATCCTGCTGTGGTCGCATTTTAGATAAGGCTTCCATAATCCGATAAATCTCTTGTTTTTTGTGCCGCTTGTGGTTCCAAAATCGCCTTTAACTGTATATACTCACAGCATAACTGTATATACACCCAGGGGGCGGAATGAAAGCGTTAACGGCCAGGCAGCAAGAGGTGTTCGATCTTATTCGGGATCACATCAGCCAGACAGGTATGCCACCGACGCGTGCGGAGATCGCGCAGCGTTTGGGGTTCCGTTCCCCAAATGCGGCTGAAGAACACCTGAAAGCGCTGGCACGTAAAGGGGTCATTGAAATTGTCTCCGGTGCCTCTCGCGGTATCCGCCTGCTGGTGGAAGAAGAAGAGGGTCTGCCTTTAGTAGGTCGCGTGGCGGCAGGGGAACCCCTTCTGGCACAGCAGCATATTGAAGGCCACTATCAGGTCGACCCGTCGCTGTTTAAACCTAATGCCGATTTCCTGCTGCGCGTCAGCGGTATGTCGATGAAAGATATTGGGATTATGGACGGTGATTTGCTGGCGGTACACAAAACCCAGGACGTGCGTAACGGCCAGGTCGTGGTGGCGCGTATCGACGATGAAGTCACGGTTAAGCGCCTGAAAAAACAGGGCAATAAAATCGAACTTCTGCCAGAAAATAGTGAATTCAAACCGATTGTGGTTGACCTGCGCGAGCAAAACTTCACGATTGAAGGGCTGGCAGTCGGCGTCATCCGTAACGGTGAGTGGTTGTAATATTGTTTTGATACAGTGGCGCATCTCGCGCCACTGTTTGTTTTAACTCCTTCTCAGGCTTTCCTGCATGCCTTTCTTTACCTCTTCCGACAAAGCACTCTGGCGTCTCGCGTTACCGATGATTTTCTCCAATATCACCGTTCCTTTGCTGGGACTGGTGGATACTGCGGTCATCGGGCATCTGGACAGCCCTGTTTATCTGGGCGGTGTTGCCGTGGGCGCAACGGCAACCAGCTTTCTCTTCATGCTGTTGCTTTTCTTACGCATGAGCACCACCGGGCTGACGGCTCAGGCGTTTGGTGCCAAAAATCCCCAGGCGCTGGCACGCGCGCTGGTGCAGCCACTGATTCTGGCGTTGGGGGCGGGAGCTTTGATCGCGTTGTTCCGCACGCCAGTCATCGATCTTGCATTGCATATCGTCGGTGGAAATGAAGCGGTGTTGGTGCAGGCGCGACGTTTTCTGGAGATCCGCTGGCTGAGCGCTCCGGCATCGCTGGCGAACCTGGTGCTGCTGGGCTGGCTGCTGGGCGTTCAGTATGCCCGCGCACCGGTGATCCTGCTGGTTGTCGGCAACGTTCTCAATATTGTGCTCGATCTGTGGCTGGTGATGGGTTTGCATATGAACGTGCAGGGCGCAGCGCTGGCGACGGTGATTGCAGAATATGCCACGTTGTTGCTTGGGCTGATGATGGTGCGCAAAGTGCTTACACTGCGCGGCGTGTCATCCACGATGCTGAAACAGGCCTGGCGGGGGAATTTCCGCCGTTTGCTGGCACTTAACCGGGATATCATGCTGCGTTCGTTGCTGTTGCAACTGTGCTTTGGTGCGATCACGGTTCTCGGGGCGCGACTGGGCAGCGACATCATTGCGGTGAACGCTGTTCTGATGACCCTGCTGACCTTTACCGCCTATGCCCTTGATGGATTTGCTTATGCTGTCGAAGCGCATTCCGGGCAGGCGTATGGCGCACGTGACGGCAGCCAGTTGCTGGATGTCTGGCGTGCTGCATGTCGGCAGTCAGGGATTGTGGCGCTGCTGTTTGCCCTCGTTTATGCCCTGGCGGGCGAGCAGATCATCGCGTTGCTAACATCGTTGCCGCAAATTCAACTTTTGGCCGATCGCTACCTTATCTGGCAGGTGGTGTTGCCGTTAATCGGTGTCTGGTGTTATTTGCTGGATGGCATGTTTATCGGGGCGACGCGTGCGGCGGAAATGCGCAACAGTATGGCCGTTGCGGCGCTGGGATTTGCCCTCACGCTGTGTGCGTTGCCCTGGCTCGGTAATCATGGGCTGTGGCTGGCGTTAGCCGTTTTTCTGGCGCTTCGTGGACTCTCGTTGGCCTGGATCTGGCGACGTCACTGGCGGCATGGAACCTGGTTTGCCCGAGCGTGATGGTTAAAAGTTCCGAATATCAAAATGAACATGGGATCACTGACTACAATTAATCTCACGTCCAGCAGAAAACGTAGTGTATTTGGGCGAAGCAATATCGCTAATCACCACTAATCATGAGGACTCGATGATGAATAAAGACGAAGTCAGCGGTAACTGGAAACAGTTCAAAGGGAAAGTGAAAGAGCAATGGGGCAAGCTGACCGATGATGATATGACGGTCATTGAAGGTAAGCGCGACCAGTTGGTCGGTAAGGTCCAGGAACGTTACGGTTACGCCAGAGACAAGGCGGAAAAGGAAGTGAGCGACTGGGAAACGCGTAATAAATACCGCTGGTAATCAGCCGCGGTGACCCGAAAGTACAAGGATGTACAGTCCATTGGGCGGTTTTGCCGCCCAACCCGCTTAACGCGGTTTTTTCTTCACCAGAATCGAATGATCGTGCTGGCACTCTTCTGGATGGCGACACGCTTCAACTTCGACGCACGCCGGGCATAATCCGTGTGCTTCAATTACGTTATGACGCAGGGCAAAACCCATTTTTGCCGCCAGCGTATGCATAATATCTTCCACGCCCTCGGCGCTTTCTTCTTTTACCACGCCGCACCGGTCACAAATGAACATGGCTGAACTGTGGGTTGGCTGATCGAACAGATGGCAGAGCACATAGCTATTGGTGGATTCGACCTTGTGCACAAAGCCTTGCTCGAGCAAAAAATCAAGCGCACGATACACCGTAGGCGGCTTGGCCTGCGGCTCTGTTTCACGTAGCAGATCCAACAGGTCATAGGCGCTGATGGCCCCTTGTTGCAGGCTCATCAAACGCAACACTTCGAGGCGCTGAGGAGTGAGTCGCACATTGCGCTGCGCACAGATTTTCTCAGCTTGCGCCAATAGGTCTTGTGTTGTGGTCTTTTCCATTTGGCACCCCGGAGTACGTGAAACGTTAATCCCTTACTTTATCATGTTCTTCTTAAAACACCGAGATCCCCCACCGTGTGCTATACCTGACCCATTGCACACTGGAAAACCAAAATGAAAAGACCTGATTGCATTCGTCACTGGCGCGACGCAGAAGGCGCTGATGACTCTACCTATCCTGATAGCGATGAGCTATTTTCCATCGGCGCGCCGCTGGCGCGAACGCTCGGACTGCGTCGGCTTGGCATTCACCATGAACGCCTCCCGCCGGGTCGCCGTACCTCCTATCCGCATGCGGAAAGCGACGAAGAGGAGTTCATTTATGTGCTGGAAGGTTATCCCGAAGTCTGGATAAACGGCTATCTGTGGAAATTAGAACCCGGAGACAGCGTTGGTTTTCCGGCGGGAACCGGGGTGTGTCACACCTTTATCAATAACACCAGCGCAGAGGTTCGCCTGCTTGTCGTCGGGGAGGCGAATAAAAAACACAATCGCATCTATTACCCGATTAATCCGGTGTATGCCGCCACACGAGAAGACCGCTGGGTTGACCATCCGCCGCAGTTTTTTGGCCCGCACGACGGAAAACCAGGGCGAAAATAGTACCGTTCTTCGTCGTTGAGCATCGGGCTGGGACGGTCTGCGCCGTCGGCCCGGCTCACACGCAATGCAGCCATCTGCGTGCGGTCTTGCCTCTCTGGTTTTGCTTTATGCTATAGTAGCGCCCCTTTTTCAGAATGCTTAATTAATCGCCATGCCAGAAACTTCGTCCCCCGTTTTTCCTGCCCATCGTTTTTCTATCGCGCCGATGCTCGACTGGACGGACAGACATTGCCGCTATTTCTTGCGCTTGCTCTCCCGCCAGACGCTGCTCTATACCGAAATGGTCACGACCGGTGCGATCATTCATGGCAAGGGCGATTATCTGGCGTACAGCGACGAAGAGCATCCGATCGCGCTGCAACTGGGCGGTAGCGACCCTGCGGCTCTGGCGCAGTGTGCGAAGCTGGCACAAGAGCGCGGTTATGATGAAATCAATCTCAACGTGGGTTGTCCTTCCGACCGCGTACAAAACGGCATGTTCGGCGCCTGTCTGATGGGCAATGCGCAACTGGTGGCGGACTGCGTGAAGGCTATGCGTGATGTGGTGTCGATTCCGGTGACGGTCAAAACCCGTATCGGCATTGACGATCAGGACAGCTACGAATTTCTCTGCGATTTCATCACGACGGTTGCAGGTCAAGGCGAGTGCGAGATGTTTATCATCCACGCGCGCAAAGCCTGGCTTTCTGGCCTTAGCCCGAAAGAAAACCGGGAGATCCCGTCGCTGGATTACCCGCGTGTCTACCAATTGAAGCGTGATTTTCCGCATCTGACGATGTCGATCAACGGCGGCATTAAATCGCTGGAGGATGCGAAAGCGCATCTGCAGCACATGGACGGCGTGATGGTCGGGCGCGAAGCCTACCAAAATCCGGGTATTCTGGCTTCTGTCGACCGTGAGATTTTTGGTGCGACGACGGCCGATGCCGATCCGGTGGCGGTGGTGCGTGCGATGTACCCGTACATTGAACACGAACTCAGTAACGGCACCTACCTGGGCCATATCACCCGTCACATGCTGGGTCTGTTCCAGGGCATTCCCGGTGCGCGTCAGTGGCGTCGCTACCTGAGCGAAAATGCCCATAAAGCCGGTGCCGATATCAACGTGCTGGAGCACGCGCTGAAGCTAGTGGCGGATAAGCGTTAATTTTTCACTAAAACCTGGTCAAATTCACCACGCCCTGCACAATGTTGCGGGGCGTTTTTATTTAAAATCAACGTGTTACTTTTTGGCATGTTTCTTGTAATGATCTGTGCAGTTTTCATTAGGGGAGAGCATCATGCTGGAACTACTGTTTGTCATTGGATTTTTCATCATGTTGATGGCGACGGGGGTTTCCCTGTTGGGCGTTCTCGCCGCGTTGGTCGTGGCGACGGTGGTGATGTTTTTGGGGGGACTGTTTACGCTGATGTTTAAACTGCTGCCCTGGCTGTTACTGGCCATTGCGGTAGTGTGGGTCATTAAGGCGATAAAAGCACCGAAAATCCCACAATATCAGCGCAATAACCGTTGGCGTTACTAAAGATGTGAGGGATGGGTCACAACCTGAAACTTTGCTCTTAGAACCCATTAGGAATTGATTATCAAATCTGTCACTATTGCGCGTCTAACGAATTCATCGAGCTGTACCCTACATACAGCCGAACTAAAAAAAGAAAGGGCTTCCCATGTGGAAGCCCAATTTCTTTCTACACCATTATGGAATTAGCAGGCTCGAACCCTGCGTCGTTCTGCTCTCCAGCGCCTGATGCGCGCGCTGTGCATCTTTCAGCGCATACTTCTGATCCTCTGCCACATCGACCTTAATAACGCCGCTGGCAATCAGCGAGAACAGTTCATTACTGGCCTCAGTGAGTTCATCACGATTGGTGATATACCCTTGCAGAGAAGGGCGGGTCGTATACAGCGAGCCTTTCTGATTCAGGATACCTAAGTTCACACCGGTGACCGGTCCTGACGCGTTGCCAAAACTGACCATCAGTCCACGACGTTGCAGACAATCCAGCGAAGCTTCCCATGTATCTTTGCCAACTGAGTCGTAAACGACCTGCACTTTTTTGCCGCCGGTGATCTCTTTGACCCGATCGACAATGTTTTCTTCACGGTAGTTGATCACCTGCCAGGCTCCCGCCTGCAAAGCCCGTTGCGCTTTTTGCGCGTTGCCAACCGTACCGATAAGTTTAGCGCCCAGCGCTTTCGCCCACTGACAGGCAATCAGCCCTACGCCGCCTGCGGCAGCATGAAATAAAAAAGGCTCATCGGGTTTGATTTCATAGGTTTTGCGCAGCAGATAAAAGACGGTTAAGCCTTTGAGGAAAGAGGCCGCCGCCTGCTCGAAAGAGATAGCGTTCGGTAAAATGGCGGCTTTATCGGCAGGGACATTGTGCACAGAACTGTAGGCTCCGAGCGCTGACTGGGCATAAACGACGCGGTCGCCTGCTTTGAGGTGTTTGACGTTGCTGCCGACTTTACTGACAATCCCCGCCGCTTCTGTGCCTAATCCACTGGGTAATGACGGGGGCGGGTACAGACCACTACGAATATAGGTATCAATGTAGTTAATGCCAATGGCTTTATTTTCGACCTGGATTTCGTTCTCTGCCGGGTCTGCGGGCATAAAGTCCACCACCTTTAGTACGTCAGGGCCACCATGCTTGTGAAATTCAATTCGTGTTGCCATGCTTCCTCCAGAACGTATCGTTAGGGTCTACTTATATGGTAATCTTTCGACCCACTCTTTATCTCGGTAACTCCATTCACTATGGCAGGAAACAAACCCTTCAACAAACAACAGACTGAAGCTCGTGACCGCGATCCACAGGTTGCCGGGCTGAAAGTGCCGCCGCACTCGATTGAAGCGGAGCAGTCGGTGTTGGGCGGTTTAATGCTGGATAACGAACGCTGGGATGATGTGGCTGAGCGCGTGGTGGCAGAAGACTTTTACACCCGCCCGCACCGTCACATCTTTACCGAAATGCACCGCTTGCAGGAGATGGGCAAGCCTATCGACCTGATCACCCTGGCGGAATCGCTGGAAGTACAGGGGCAACTGGACAGCGTCGGCGGTTTTGCTTACCTGGCGGAGCTATCCAAAAATACGCCAAGTGCGGCGAACATCAGCGCGTATGCTGATATCGTCCGCGAACGCGCTGTCGTTCGCGACATGATTTCTGTTGCCCATGAAATTGCGGATGCGGGTTTTGATCCGCAAGGGCGCTCCAGCGAAGATCTGCTCGATTTGGCGGAATCACGCGTCTTTAAAATCGCCGAAAGCCGCGCCAATAAAGACGAAGGCCCGAAAAACATCGCCGATGTGCTGGATGCCACCGTTGCGCGTATCGAACAGTTGTTCCAGCAGCCGCACGATGGTGTCACCGGTGTGAATACCGGTTATGACGATCTTAATAAAAAGACGGCGGGTTTGCAGCCGTCGGATCTGATCATCGTTGCGGCGCGTCCGTCGATGGGGAAAACAACATTTGCGATGAACCTCGTCGAAAACGCCGCGATGTTGCAGGATAAGCCGGTGCTTATCTTCTCTCTTGAGATGCCCTCAGAACAGATTATGATGCGTTCTCTGGCGTCGCTTTCACGCGTGGATCAGACCAAAATTCGTACCGGGCAACTGGACGATGAAGACTGGGCGCGGATCTCCGGCACCATGGGGATTTTGCTTGAAAAGCGCAATATTTATATTGATGACTCCTCTGGCCTGACGCCGACGGAAGTGCGCTCCCGCGCGCGCCGTATCGCCCGCGAACACGGCGGTATCGGGCTTATCATGATCGACTACCTTCAGCTGATGCGCGTGCCGTCACTCTCCGACAACCGTACACTGGAGATCGCCGAAATCTCCCGATCGCTCAAAGCGTTAGCGAAAGAACTTCATGTTCCGGTCGTGGCGCTGTCACAGCTTAACCGTTCACTGGAACAACGTGCCGATAAACGCCCGGTTAACTCCGATTTGCGTGAATCTGGCTCCATTGAGCAGGATGCGGATTTGATCATGTTTATCTACCGTGACGAGGTTTATCACGAAAACAGCGACTTAAAAGGCATCGCAGAAATTATTATTGGTAAACAACGTAACGGCCCCATTGGTACGGTACGTCTGACATTTAACGGTCAGTGGTCGCGTTTTGATAATTATGCGGGGCCGCAGTACGACGACGAATAAATCTCCGTTATCCTTCACGCCGCAGATGCGTTGACTACGCCCGAGAATCCCCGGTTACTGAGTTATCTAAGCTCCCGGGAATTCCTGGGCTTGTCGCCGTCCTGCCACGCGAACGATTTAGGCGATTCTTTTTATAAGGATTTGAAATGCAAGCGGCAACTGTTGTGATTAACCGCCGCGCTCTGCGACACAACCTGCAACGACTGCGTGAACTGGCACCTGCCAGCAAACTGGTTGCGGTCGTGAAAGCGAACGCTTACGGACACGGTCTGTTAGAGACCGCGCGGACGCTCCCCGACGCCGACGCCTTTGGCGTCGCGCGTCTCGAAGAAGCCCTGCGACTGCGTGCAGGAGGGATCACGCAACCCATCCTGTTACTCGAAGGCTTTTTTGACGCCGCCGATCTGCCGACCATCTCCGCGCAGCATCTGCATACCGCCGTGCATAATCAGGAACAACTCGTTGCATTAGAGTCAGCAACGCTGGATGAACCGGTGACCGTGTGGATGAAACTCGACACCGGCATGCACCGTCTTGGTGTCCTTCCCGAACAGGCCGAAGCATTTTATCAACGCCTGACGCAGTGTAAAAACGTGCGCCAGCCGGTGAACATCGTCAGCCATTTTGCCCGTGCAGACGAACCGGAATGCGGCGCGACCGAGCAGCAGCTCGATATTTTTAACACCTTCTGTGAAGGTAAGCCGGGTCAGCGTTCCATTGCGGCCTCTGGCGGCATTCTGCTGTGGCCGCAGTCTCACTTTGACTGGGCGCGTCCAGGGATCATCCTCTACGGCGTTTCGCCGCTGGAAAACCAGTCCACGGGCGCCGATTTTGGATGCCAGCCGGTGATGTCGCTGACCTCCAGCCTGATTGCCGTACGCGAGCATAAAGCGGGCGAGCCGGTCGGTTACGGCGGAACCTGGCGAAGTGAACGCGACACGCGTCTGGGCGTGGTGGCGATGGGGTACGGCGATGGCTACCCGCGAGTCGCGCCTTCCGGAACGCCGGTATTGGTCAACGGTCGCGAAGTCCCGATTGTGGGCCGCGTGGCGATGGATATGATCTGCGTTGACCTGGGGCCAGAGGCACAGGATAAAGCGGGCGATCCGGTCATCTTATGGGGTGAAGGATTGCCGGTTGAACACATCGCTGAAATGACAAAAGTAAGTGCTTACGAACTTATCACGCGCCTGACCTCAAGGGTGGCGATGAAGTACATCGACTAACGAACCGTTCCAGGGAGGGACAATGTCACCGTCTGAAATCGCCGCGTGCCTGGCTTACGCTGTTTCCGTCGGACTGGCGGCCAGAAATAGTGTGCATACGTGGTGGATTGGGATTATTGGCAGCGCGCTGTACGGCTGGGTATTTTGGTCCGTACAGCTGTACGCCGACGTCACGCTGCAACTCTTCTTCATTGCGACCAGTATCACTGGCTGGATACACTGGCTGAAAGGTCATCATGGCGATGTTCTGCCGATTCGCCGTACCCGCTCGGGACACTTTTTAATGCTGTTGGCCTGCGCCGTTCTGGTTGCGGGCGGTTACGGGTTTCTGCTGCATACGTTCACGAATGCGTGGGCCCCCTGGCTGGACTCGCTCATTCTCACCTTCAGCGTTCTGGCGCAATTTATGTTGATGGGGCGGCGTATCGAAAACTGGTACGTCTGGCTGGCGGTCAATACGCTGGCGGTGCCCTTGTACGCAGCGCGCGGGCTTAATCTGACCGCAGGCTTATATCTGGTGTTCTGGTTCAATGCCTGGCATGGTCTGTATCAGTGGCGAAAGGCGATCCGTACACCGTGAAACCTTTCTCCAGCGGACTGGTGGTGGGCAAATTCGCCCCGTTGCATTCGGGTCATGAGCGACTCATTAACGCCGCGCTGGCGCAGTGTGACAAGGTCTTCATCATCAGCTACTCGGTGCCTGAAATGCCGGGCTGCGAGCCGGAAAAACGGCGGCGGTGGCTTCATCAGCGTTTTCCCCAATGCGAAGCGCTGGTGCTCTCGCCGGAGGTTGTCTCCCGCCAGGGGCTGGCTCCTGTTCCACATAATGATGCTGAGGCTGATGTTCATCGCCATTACGTTGCGACGCTCTGCCAGCAGGTTTTGTGTTGTCAGCCGCAGGCCGTCTTTACCGCAGAAGCGTATGGCGACGGGTTTGCCGCCGTGCTGAGTCAGCGTTTCGGGCAGCAAGTGACGCATGTTCGTCTGCAGCGCCCTGTGGGGCCAGATGCGCCTTCCGGAACGCTGATCCGCTCTGATGTCCACCGTTACCGTACCCTGCTGGCGGCTGATGTTTATCGCAGCTTTGTTTTTCGTCTCTGCCTGCTGGGTGGGGAATCTACGGGCAAAAGTACGCTCTCAAAAGCGCTGGCGGCGGCGCTCGATACGGAGTTTATTGCAGAGTTTGGTCGTGAATATTGGGAAGAAAAGCGCGGGTTGCTGGAATATGAGGACTTACTGCATATCGCCCGTGAACAGGTTCGCCGGGAGGAACTGGCGCATCCGAATCGATATCTTGTCTGCGACACTTCGCCGTTAACCACGCTGTTTTATACGCTTGATCAGTTTGGCATTGCGCCACAGGAACTGTATGACCTGGCAGAACGGGCGTATTCATTGGTGATCCTTTGCGGGGATGAATTTCCGTTTGTGCAGGATGGCACTCGCCAGGGTGTGAATTTTCGGACACGGCAGCAGGCGTGGTACGAAGCTGAGTTGTCGCGCAGAGGGATCCCCTTTTTACGTGTGTATGGCTCGCTGTCGGAACGTATCGCGCAGATCCGCCAGCATCTGGCGATGTTCGCCTAAACATCCTCTCGATCTTCTCTCACTTCCGGTCTATTGTGTCTTTACCCCCTGCCTGTAAACCTGGAGAACCTTCGCGTGTTTCAAAAAGTTGACGCCTACGCAGGCGACCCGATTCTTTCGCTCATGGAGCGCTTCAAAGAAGATGCGCGTCGCGACAAAGTGAACCTCAGTATTGGTCTGTACTACAACGAAGAAGGGATTATCCCGCAGCTGAAGGCGGTTGCTGAAGCGGAAGCCCGTCTCAATGCCCAGCCGCATGGCGCTTCGCTGTATCTGCCGATGGAAGGTCTGAATACCTACCGTCACACCATTGCCCCGCTGTTGTTCGGCGCTGACCATCCCGTGCTTGCGCAGCAGCGTGTCGCGACCATTCAGACGCTGGGCGGGTCAGGCGCGCTGAAAGTGGGCGCTGATTTCCTGAAACGTTATTTTCCCGACTCTGCCGTATGGGTCAGCGATCCGACGTGGGAAAACCACATTGCGATTTTTGAAGGTGCCGGGTTCGAAGTAAGTACTTACCCCTGGTATGACAAGGCGACTAACGGCGTTCGTTTCAACGACCTGCTGGCGACACTCGATACCTTACCGGCGCGTAGCATTGTATTGCTGCATCCATGCTGCCATAACCCAACCGGCGCAGATTTAACCCACGCGCAGTGGGATGCGGTCATTGAGATACTGAAAGCCCGCGATCTGATCCCGTTCCTCGACATCGCCTATCAGGGCTTTGGCGCGGGCATGGACGATGATGTGTACGCCATTCGCGAGATCGCCAGCGCCGGGCTGCCCGCACTGGTCAGTAACTCCTTCTCGAAGATTTTCTCTCTGTATGGCGAGCGTGTCGGCGGTCTTTCCGTGGTGTGTGAAGACGCTGACGCTGCTACTCGCGTGCTGGGTCAACTCAAAGCCACGGTACGTCGCAATTACTCCAGCCCGCCGAATTTTGGCGCGCAGGTGGTTGCTGCCGTATTGGGTGATGATGCGCTTAAAGCCAGCTGGCTGGCGGAAGTGGAAGCGATGCGAACCCGTATTCTGGCAATGCGTCAGGAGCTGGTGAAGGTTCTGAGTACCGAGATCCCGGGGCGTAACTTTGACTACCTGCTGCAACAGCGCGGTATGTTCAGCTATACCGGCCTCAGCGCGCTTCAGGTGGATCGCCTGCGTGATGAGTTTGGTGTCTACCTGATCGCCAGCGGACGCATGTGCGTTGCCGGTCTTAATGCCAATAACGTTCAGCGTGTCGCGAAGGCGTTTGCCGCAGTAATGTAATCTCCTGCCTGTGAGGCTGGCGTCTGGCCAGCCTCTTTTTCTCCCGGTGTTTCTAACTCCAGCCACCCCTCGCATGACTGTTCCTGTTTCCACTCACTTTCTCACCTCTCATTATCATTAATGTATTGATTAATAATGTTTTTCCATGTTGGTACGAATACTGCAATACAACAGCAGTCTACGACCCTCAGGAGAACAACATGGAGAACATGACCTCACCCGGAACGCTGCTCAATGGAGACAATGCGACCTGGCTTGAAGAGTATTACCAGACCTGGTTGCACTCACCCGAACAGCTCCCGGAAGACTGGCGGCGTTTTTTTATTTCTCAGGAATTGTCTTCCACTGAAACCTGTTCAGCGGTAATGGCGTCTGGCCCGGCATTAAAAAAACAGGCTGCGGTAACGCAGTTGATTCATGCCTGGCGACATTTCGGACACCTCAGAGCGAAGCTGGATCCGCTGTCATTGGTGGAACTCCCCGACGTGCCGCAACTGACACCCGCATTTTGGGGCTTAACGGAGGACGATTTACGCCAGGAATTTAACGTCACCTTTGGCGAACACAGTACCCAGATGCCGCTTAAGCAGATTATCTCCATGCAGGAACAGGCATGGGCGGGAAGTCGCGCATATGAACTGGCGCATCTGGATAATCGTGACGAAATTACCTGGCTGTTGGCGCGTATTGAGCGCAGCAATGCGCCACAGGCGGATGCGCAAACCTGCCTGGAGCGATTCGATAATCTGGTGGCCGCAGAAACGCTTGAACGCTATCTGCATACCCGTTACGTCGGTCAAAAACGCTTCTCGCTGGAAGGCGGGGAAAGCGCAATCCCGGCGCTGATTACGCTGGCGAAACGTGTACGTGAGCAGGGCGTTGATGAGCTGGTTATCGGTATGGCGCATCGCGGGCGTCTGAACGTACTGATCAATTTACTGGGTAAAGATCCGGCGCAACTGTTTGCGGAATTCGAAGGAAAACAGACGATTGGCACCGGTTCTGGCGATGTGAAATACCATATGGGGTATTCCACCAATATGCAGACGCCGGCGGGATTGCTGCACATTGCATTGGCCTACAACCCGTCGCACCTGGAAATTGTTAACCCGGTGGTGCTTGGGCAGGTACGGGCGCGGCAGAATCGGCGTGGCGAAAATGGTCAGGATTGCGTCATGGGCGTATTGATTCATGGCGATTCCGCGCTCGGCGGGCTGGGCGTAAACCAGACCACTTTTAACCTGTCGCAAACCACAGGCTACGGTACCGGCGGCACCGTTCATCTGGTTGTCAACAATCAGGTCGGATTTACCACCGCCCGTTTACAGGACATGCGTTCCTCACGCTACTGTACGGATATCGCCAAAATGGTGGCGGCACCGGTGATCCACGTTAACAGCGATGATGTCGACGCCGTTTGTCAGGCGATTGAGCTGGCCTGTGACTGGCGAAATACCTTCCACCGCGACATCGTCATCGATCTGGTCTGTTTCCGTAAGCACGGTCATAACGAAAGTGATGAACCTCGTCTGACGCAACCGCAGATGTACCAGGCGGTAGACAGTCATCCGGGAACGCGAACCCGCTACGGTGAGATGCTTTCCCGCCGTGGTGTTCTGACCCCCGCCCAGCAGGATGAAAAAGTCAGTGCCTATCGCGACTGGCTGGATGCCTGCCAGAAACGCGATCCGCTGCCGGTGCCGGATGCCACGCATCCGTTCAGCGCTAACTGGGAGGGTCTAAGCAACCCGCAGTGGAGCGCGCAGCCGGAAACCGCCCTGTCGGGTGAAGAACTGGCCCGTTACGGCGACCTTCTCACCACACTGCCACACGACGTTGTCGCCCATCCCACCATCAAACGCCAGCTTGCTTTGCGCAAAGAGATGACGGCAGGAACCCAACCGGTGGACTGGGGGATGGCAGAAACCCTGGCTTATGCCTCGCTGGTCGATCAGGGCATCGGCGTGCGGTTGTCCGGTGAAGATTCTGGGCGCGGCACGTTCAGCCATCGCCATGCCGTGGTGCATGACCAGACGCAAGCGGGTCGCTACCTGCCGTTACAGCATATCCGCGAGGGGCAGGCACCTTTCGAGGTCTTTGACTCCGTATTGAACGAAGAGGCACTGCTGGCCTGGGAATACGGTTATTCCACCTCCGCACCGCAGCAACTGGTGATTTGGGAAGCGCAGTTTGGCGATTTCGCCAATGGCGCACAGGTCGCCATCGACCAGTTTATCTGCTCAGGCGAAACCAAATGGGGACGCTACAGCGGGTTAACCATTCTGTTGCCGCACGGCTACGACGGACAGGGGCCGGAGCACTCTTCGGGCCGTCCTGAGCGCTGGCTGCAACTCTGTGCAGAACAAAACATGCACGTAGTGATGCCAGGGGATTCAGCGCAAATGTTCCACCTGCTGCGCGGGCAAGCGTTACGCCCAATGCGCAAACCGCTGGTGGTATTTATGAGTAAGCGCTTACTTCGATTTAAAGGTGCGATGAGTGAGCTTTCCGCGTTGAGTTCAGGGAGTTTCCAACCGGTCATTACCGACACCTTCCCGCGCGATTCGTCGCAGGTTAAGCAGGTCATTCTGTGCAGTGGTCAGGTCTATTACGACGCTCTGGAAGCCCGCAAACAGCGCGGTCTTGATGAGTGCGTGGCAATCGTGCGCGTAGAACAGCTCTATCCGTTCCCAACCGACGAGCTTAACGCCGCCCTAGCGCAATGGCCGCAGTGTTCACGCTGGGTCTGGCTACAGGAAGAACCGGAGAATCAGGGCGCGTGGCGGCAAATTCACCATGAACTGACGGCGTTGGCACTGGATAAACCGTTCTGGCATTACGCGGGGCGTCCGGCCGCCGCTGCACCGGCAACGGGTTATGGCCGCGTTCATAAACAACAAATTGACGATTTTCTTGCGGATGCGTTTGCGCACATCCAGCCATAAAAAAATAACAAGGAAAATATCTGATGATTGAAATTACTGTCCCTCAATTACCGGAGTCTGTGTCGGAAGGCACGTTGACGACGTGGTGTAAAAAAGAAGGCGATTTCGTGCGCCGTGATGAAGTCGTCGCAGAGCTGGAAACGGACAAAGTGATCCTCGAAATCCCTGCGCCGCAGGATGGCGTATTAACGCGCATTCTGGTCGAGGAAGGCAATGAGGTGGGCTCTTCTCAACTGTTGGCTTATCTGGAGCCGCAGGCCGCTGCTGCTGAAGTGGTCATCGCAGAGGTGGAACCGACCGCCATGCCGGCTGCGCGTCTTGAAGCCCAGCGCAGCAATGTGGATCTTGCACAGGTTGCCGGGAGCGGACGTCAGGGCCGCATCCTGAAAGAAGATGTGCTGCAGCATGCGCAGTCTGCCGCTCCAGCACCGGCGCCAGCGCCAGCACCGACGATGGCACCAGCTAGCCCGCGTCCTGTCGCCCCCGCCGGTTCTCGCGAGGAACGTCGCGAACCCATGTCACGTTTGCGCGCGCGTATTGCCGAACGTCTGCTGGCCTCGCAACGGGATAACGCCATTCTGACCACGTTCAACGAAGTGAATATGCAGAACGTGATGGATTTGCGCGCCCGCTGGAAAGACCGCTTTGCCGAAAAACACGGCGTGAAGTTGGGCTTTATGTCGTTCTTCGTGAAAGCCGTCACCCGCGCGCTTGAGCGTTTTCCAATCGTCAATGCCAGCGTTGAGGGCAATGACATTGTCTGGCGCGACTACTGCGACATCGGGATTGCGGTCAGCAGCAACCGTGGGCTGGTGGTGCCGGTGCTGCGCAATGCGCAAACCCTTTCTCTTGTCGATATCGAACGGCAAATCGCCGATTACGCCGCGCTGGCGCGTGCAGGAAAACTGCCGCTGGAAGCGTTGCAGGGCGGCTCGTTCTCCATCACTAACGGCGGCACGTTTGGCTCCATGATGTCCACGCCGATTATCAACCCGCCGCAATCGGCCATTCTCGGGATGCACGCCATTACCCCGCGTCCGGTTGCCGAAAACGGTCAGGTCGTGATTCGCCCGATGATGTACCTCGCCCTCAGCTATGACCATCGCATTATCGATGGACAAGAAGCGGTGCAAACGCTGGTGGCGATCCGTGAACTGCTGGAAGCGCCAGAACAACTGTTGCTGGATCTGTAAGGAGAAGAGTGATGAGTGCATTTTTTGACGTCGCGGTCATCGGTGGCGGTCCCGGTGGATATGTAGCGGCGCTCCGGGCGGCGCAGCGCGGGCTGAATGTGGTGTGTATTGATGATGGGGTCAACGCGCAAGGCGAACCGTCGCCGGGCGGCACCTGCCTGAACGTCGGCTGTATACCGTCAAAATCGCTGCTGCAATCGTCCGAACTGTTTGCCCAGATCCAGCATGAAGCGGCGATCCACGGCGTTAAGGTCAAAGAGGTGTCGTTTGACGTTCCTTCGATGATCCAGCGTAAAGACGCCATCGTGCGTCGCCTGACACAGGGGATACGCCTGCTGTTTGAAAAAAATAAGGTGACGCATATTTCTGGCCAGGCAACGCTGCGGGAACAGCATGAGGGGCTCTGGCAGGTGCAGGTCAACGAGCAGACGGTGAGCGCCAAAAATGTGGTGATTGCGACTGGCTCACAGCCGCGCCAGCTTGCGGACGTGGCGACGGACAACACGCACATTCTGGATAATCGCGGCGCGCTGTCATTAACCGAATGCCCGGCGCGTCTGGGGGTGATTGGCGCGGGGGTGATCGGCCTGGAGCTTGGTTCTGTCTGGAATCGCGTGGGCGCACAGGTCACGCTGCTGGAAATGGCGGAAACCTTCCTGCCCGCACTGGAGCCGAGAATGGCGAACGAAGTGCGTAAAGCGATGGTTGCCAGCGGTCTGGAGATGCAGTTCGGGGTCAGCATTGATGTGGTCGAACGCCAGGGTGACGAGGTCGTTATTCGCTGGCAGCAGGGCGGAAAAGTACAGGAAACGCGCGTCGACAAGCTGATTGTCGCCATTGGCCGTGAGCCACGTTTGTCCGGGATTGATCTGGCGGCGCTGGGGCTGGCATCGAATGGGCGTGGCGGCATTGAGGTTGATGCGCTGTGCCGCACGGGAAAACCCGGTCTGTGGGCGATTGGCGATGTCGTACGTGGGCCGATGCTGGCACATAAAGCGATGGAGGAAGGTCTGAATGTCGCCGATCAAATTGCGGGACTGCCCGTCGAGCCGGTCAACTTCTCGCTGATCCCTTCTGTGATTTACACCCAGCCGGAAGTGGCGTGGGTGGGTGAAAGCGAATCGACGCTGAAAGCCTCCGGTATCGACTTCACCAAAGGTCATTCACTGTTTGCGGGCAACGGTCGCGCGCTGGCGCTGGGGCAGGATGGCGGGCGCTGTACGCTCTACGCCGACAAACGCACCGATCGCGTACTGGGCGGGGCGATTGTCGGCCCGCAGGCTTCTGAACTGATTAACGAAATTGGGTTGGCGATGACGTTTAGCGCCTCGGGCGAAGATATCGCCTGCGCGGTACATGCGCATCCCACGTTGAGTGAAGTCATACACGAAGCGGCAATGGCGCTGAATAAACAGGCGCTCCACGGATAACGTTCAATACCACCGAGAGACATTATGAATTTACATGAGTATCAGGCCAAATCCTTGCTGGCCGGCATGGGAATGCCATGCCCGAAAGAAGTTGCTATTCAACATATTACGGAGTTGCCAGAGGCGTGGAGCCGCATCGCCAGCGAAAGCAAAGGCGCCGTGCTGAAAGCGCAGGTACATGCCGGAGGACGCGGCAAAGCGGGCGGCGTGAAGGTGCTGACGCAGTTCCAGCAGGCTGAAGCCTTTGCTGAGCAAATGCTCGGCTCGCAGCTGGTCACCTATCAGACCGGACCCGAAGGCCAGTATGTCAGCAGCATCCTGGTGTGTGAAAACATCTACCCGGTACGCCAGGAACTCTACTTTGGCATGGTGGTGGATCGTGAAAGTCAGTGTGTGACGTTTATTGTCAGCGCGGAAGGTGGGGTCGAGATTGAAAAAGTCGCTCATGAGACGCCTGAGAAAATCGGCAGCGTCAGCGTGGATCCGCTGACGGGCATTCAACCCTGCCATATTCGGGAGATGTTCACGGTTTTGAACCTTGAAAATACGTTGTTCCCGGCGTTCAGTCGTTTAGCGAACCAGGCCTGGAAGGCCTTTAACGAGCTGGATTTTGCCCTGCTGGAAATTAACCCGCTGGTGCTGCGTGAAGACGGTGGATTTATGTGCGCTGACGCGAAAGTGTCGTTAGATGACAACGCACTCTATCGCCACCCGGAATTGCAGGCGATGCGCGATGAAACGCAGGAAGATCCTCGCGAAAGCCAGGCGGCAAAACTCGATCTCAACTACGTCTCGCTGGACGGCAATATCGGCTGCATGGTCAATGGCGCTGGGCTTGCGATGGCGACCATGGACATCATCAAACTCTATGGCGAGCAACCGGCTAACTTCCTTGATGTGGGCGGCGGCGCGACGCAGGAACGCGTCAGCGAAGCGTTCAGGCTGATTGTCTCTGACGACAAAGTACAGGCCATTCTGGTCAACATTTTCGGTGGGATTGTGCGTTGCGACATGATCGCCCGCGCCATCATTCACTCCCTGCGGGAAACGGAAATTACCTTACCGGTCGTTGTACGTCTGTCTGGCAATAATGCGGCTGAAGGGCAACGTTTGCTGGCGGAAAGCGGCCTCGCGGTGGAAGCCGTTGGCTCTCTGGATGATGCCGCTAAGCGCATTATCGCATTACTGAATTAACTGGAGGTTAGCGTGAGCGTTTTGATTGATAAGCATACCCGGGTTCTGGTGCAGGGCATTACCGGTAAAAATGGGACGTTTCATACCGAGCAGGCGATCGCGTATGGCACAAACATCGTCGGCGGCATCACGCCAGGGAAAGGCGGGCAACTGCATCTGGATCGCCCCGTTTTCAATTCGATGAAAGAGGCGATGAAACAGACAGAAGCGGATGCCAGCGTGATTTATGTGCCTGCGCCGTTTGTTCTGGATTCGGTTGTTGAGGCCGTTGAGGCTGGCGTTAAATTGATTGTGGTGATCACCGAAGGCGTTCCAACGCTGGATATGGTGAAAGTACGCCGCCTGCTGGATTGTCATCCGGATGTCCGTTTAATCGGCCCGAACTGCCCGGGCATTATTACGCCAGGGGCGTGTAAGATCGGTATTATGCCTGGCGATATTCATCGCCCAGGACGCATCGGCATTATTTCCCGCTCAGGGACATTAACCTATGAAGCCGTTGCACAGACCACGGCGCTGGGGTTAGGCCAGTCGACCTGTATTGGTATTGGCGGCGATCCGGTTCCCGGAACGAACTTTATTGATGCGCTACGTTTATTTGCTGATGATCCGCAAACCGATGCGGTCATTATGATTGGCGAAATTGGCGGGAATGCAGAAGAACGCGCCGCAGAGTTTATTCGTCACGAAATGAACAAACCGGTCATTGGCTATATTGCGGGTGTTACTGCACCGAAAGGAAAACGTATGGGACACGCCGGAGCCATTATTTCTGGCGGTAGCGGCAGTGCCGAAGATAAATTCCGTGCCTTTGATCAGGCGGGTATGGCCTGGACAAGAAACCCAGCATTAATCGGCGAGACATTATGGAATGCCATTAAGTAATTAACGGCAATGTAACAGGGGGCGATAAGCCCCCTTTTTTATGTGTGCGGTTTTATATTCACCTTTTTTTACCTGTGCGGAAATTCACGCATTTTATCGAGAGTGATTTTTATCAAATACCTTGAATAACAGTGTCTTAGTGTATTTTAAAAAGATGGCATAACACCTGCATTAGAGAAACAGGTCTTTTATCTTTCACGTTGAGGTGATTATGTCATCAGTCCCTAATAATGTTGCGCAAAAGCGTAGCATCATTCCTAACCCCGGTTTATTGCTCGCCATTATTGCCGGTCTTATTATTATGTTCCTGCCGCTAGGTGACTCATTACCGGTCGCCGGGCAACATATGATTGCGATTTTAGTTTTTGCAATCATTGTCTGGATAAGCGAAGCGATGGATTATACCGCCAGCGCGATTGTCATTTCGGCGTTGATTATTTTTATGGTTGGCTTTGCGCCGGATATGAACCATCCGGAGACCATTCTGGGAACAGAGAAAGCCCTGAAAATGACGCTCTCAGGGTTTTCTAACTCTGCGCTCGCCCTGGTCGCGGCGGCGATGTTTATTGCAGCGGCAATGACGATAACCGGTCTGGATAAGCGGATCGCGTTATTTACCATGTCAAAAATAGGCGCCAGTAGCCGGAGCATTATTATTGGCGCGATTGTCGTGACCATCGTATTGAGCCTGGTGGTTCCCAGCGCCACGGCCCGTACTGCCTGTGTCGTGCCGATTATGATGGGGGTTATTGCGGCATTTAAGGTCGATAAACACTCCCGCCTAGCGGCATCCATGATGATTGTTATCGCTCAGGCAACCAGTATCTGGAACGTGGGTATCCAGACTTCCGCCGCGCAGAACCTGCTTTCCATCGGCTTTATCAATAAAACCTTTGGTGCTGGCCATTCGATCAGCTGGCTCGACTGGCTGTTAGCGGGTGCCCCCTGGAGCCTGGCGATGTCAGTGATCCTCTACTTCCTGGCCCGAAAACTGCTGCCGCCGGAAACGGAAGCGGTTGAAGGAGGCAGCGATGCGATTAAAAAAGCGCTGGTGGAATTGGGGCCAACGACAGGCAAAGAAAAACGTCTGATTGCTATCTCGTTGTTGCTGCTGGTGTTCTGGTCGACTGGCGGAAAACTGCACAGTATCGACACGACCTCCGTGACGCTGGCAGGGCTGGCGGTCATGCTGATGCCGGGCATTGGTGTGATGCAGTGGAAAGAAGTTGAGAAGCGCGTGCAGTGGGGGACGTTGCTGATGTTTGGTATCGGGATCAGCCTCGGTTCTACGCTGCTTGATACCCAGGCGGCATCCTGGATGGCGAATTACGTCGTGCAAGGTTTTGGTCTGGACGCGTTACCTCCGCTGGCGATCTTCGCCATTCTCGCCGCGTTCCTGATTGTCATCCACCTTGGATTCGCCAGCGCCACTGCGTTAACCGCCGCGCTGTTGCCGATTCTGATCAGCCTGTTGAGCAGTCTGCCGCCGGAACTGGGCGTTAACCCTATTGGTATGACCATTCTGCTGGCCTTTAGCGTGAGTTTTGGTTTCATTTTGCCGATTAATGCGCCGCAAAACATGGTGTGTCTGGGGACCGATACCTTCTCGCCGCGCCAGTTCACCCGCGTGGGGATTTGGCTCTCGGTGATTGGCTATTTGCTACTGCTGTTTTTTGCCGCCACCTGGTGGAAATTTCTGGGTCTGATGTAAGGAGATACGCCATGTCACTGCAAATTGCACTGGAAAAAGTCCGTTGGTTAACGGCTGGATTACTTGAGTTGAACGGCTGCGATGCGGATATCGCCCAGGATGTCGCTGAACACATGATTGAGGCTGAACGTTATGGTTTTCCCAGCCACGGCGTCACGCTATTACCTAAATATCTTGAGAACATCGCCAGAGGCGACGTGACACCCAACGCCCGGCCAGAAGCGCTGGTCAGCGAAGGCCATCTGCTGCGTTACCATGCCCATAATGGTTTTGGCCAGCACGCGGCAAAAGTGGCGATGAATGCGGCCATTGAGCGAGCAAAAGAGCATGGATTTTGTCTGCTCACTTTGTGCCACGCGCACCATTTAGGGCGTATGGGACACTTCGGCCAGATGGCGAGCGATAAAGGGCTGGCGATGCTGGCGATGAGCAATGTCACCGGAAGACCGGCGCTGGTCGCTCCCTGGGGGGGAGCGCAGGCCCGCATGACGACCAATCCGTTCTGTTTTGCCTGGCCGTTTAACGACGGCAGGCCGCCGATGCTGGTTGATTTTGCGACCAGCAGCATGGCGTTGAACAAAGCGCGGGTGATGTCTGTTGAGGGCAAACAGGCAGCACCGGGGCAGGTGATTGATGCGCAAGGCAATCCCAGCACCGATCCGGGGGTGCTGTTTACCTCGCCATCGGGGGCGCTGCTGCCGTTTGGCGAACATAAAGGCTTTGGTCTGGCGTTGATGATTGAAATGATGGCGGGGATCTTGTCCGGTGGGGATACGATCGCAGAAGATCATCAGGCCGATGGATCCGCGCATAACCACCTGTTTGCCCTGGTCATTGATCCCGCAAAATTCAGCGATCAGGCAGAGGCGAAGGGGCAGTTTTTTGCCGACTACCTGCTGGCGACCCGGCCGCAGCCGGGGGGCAGGCCGGTCATTTACCCTGGGATGCCGGAGGCCGAAACGCGGGAACGCAACAGCAAAACGATTGCGATCCCGGCCGCGTTCTGGTCATGGGTCGTGGAACACTACGCCCGTAAAGGGATTGATTTGGGTCTGCATCCCCAGACGCCTGCGCTAGCTGGTTGAATCTAACCGGTAGAGCTGGGGCTGAATCTGGTGCTTATTCAGTTTGTCATATAACGTCTTGCGCGGCAGTTGCAGTAGCCGCGCAGTCAAACTGACCTGGCCTTCTGTTTGTCGCAGCATATCTTCAATGAGCTTTTTCTCGAACGCATCAATACAGGCGGTCAGACCTCGTTCTTCTTGCTGGGTCATCGGCACTGACTGGTGCTGGGTCAATAATCCTAATACAAAGCGCTCGGCATTGTGTTTAAGTTCCCGCACATTGCCTGGCCAACTTTGTGATTGCAGCCAGGCAAGCAGCATCGGTGAAATATCGGGCAGGGGGCGATTGTATTTTTGCGCAGCCTGACTGGCGAACCAGTAAAATAACTCTGGAATATCTTCCCGTCGCTGGCGCAGAGGGGGAATACTCAGGCTCACCACATTCAGACGGTAATAAAGGTCAGCGCGAAAATTATTTTCTTCACTCTGGCGTAGCAGATCTTCTTTTGTCGCGGCGATAACGCGGCAGTTCACCGGAATTAATTGGTTGGCGCCGAGTCGCTCAATGGTTCGTTCTTGCAGTACACGTAATAGTTTCACCTGCATACCCGGTGGCATGCCTTCAATTTCATCCAGAAAGAGTGTACCGCCGTTAGCGTGTTCTATTTTCCCAATCCGTTTTTTCAGCGCGCCGGTAAACGCGCCGGGTTCATGACCGAAAATTTCACTCTCGAAGAGGGTTTCAGGTAATCCTGCACAGTTTAATGCGACAAACTGACCTTTATGGCGGGTGCTCCAGTGGTGCAACATGCGGGCGACAACTTCTTTGCCACAGCCGGTTTCGCCGTAAATAAGCACATCGGCATCTGTATCAGCGACATTCATGATCATTTTTCGCAATTGCTGCATTTGCGGGCTACGACCAATCAGAATCGGACCGTTTTCTTGTTGCAAACGGGTGAGTAATTGCTTGTTTTCTAATACCAGTCGGCGTTTTTCCACCGCACTGGCAATAATGCTGAGCAATTTATCGGAGCTACAGGGTTTTTCAATAAAATCGCAGGCGCCATTGCGCATGGCTTCAACGGCCATTTCAACATCGCCATGACCCGTGATTAAAATGACGGGGATTTTGGCATCGATTTCAATAATACGGTTTAATAACTCTAAACCGGATATCCCGGGAAGTCTGACATCAGTGAGTACAATAATATTCGTTTGACTCTCAATCACCGGTAAACTCTGCTCAGCATTAGAACAAGATATCACTCGATAACCTGCGAGGGTCAGCGTTTGCTCGCAGGCAAAGCGCACATCATCGCTGTCCTCAATATAAATAATGGTAATATCGCTTGCATTATTTACCATTGTCTTCTCTCCATTCTGGCCATGATAAAGTAATCATCGCACCACCTTCCGGATGATTACTGGCGTGGATTGTTCCATTTGAGTTTCTGACTATTTCGCTGACAATAGCGAGACCGAGCCCAATACCTCGACGTTTGGTGGTGAAAAACGCTTCAAATATTCGCTCAATAATTTGGGGTGAAAATCCGCAGCCATTATCTTTCAGTGTGATGATAACTTTATGATCTTCCTTATAAATTGATATATCCAGACGTTTACGTTGCTGATCTTCCATTGCGTCCAGGGCATTGGTTATCAAATTACTAAAGATCTGCTCAAGACCTAATTCATCACAACCGACGAAGAGAGGACTGGACGGTGCTTTAATCCGGCGTTCAAGATTATTTTTTTCCATGCTGTGATTCAGCAGCGCGACCGCGCTGTACATCACTTTAATCACATCTGCAGAACCTTTTGGCACCCGATGGCGGGAGGCGAAGGTTTTTAGTTCCGAGATTAACTGAGTCATTCGTTCGACAACGGAAATGATGTATTTGAGATTCTGGTCTGTCTGTGAATACATCTTTTTCGCCAGCATTGTGCGGGCGTTGTCCGTCAGGGCATGGATCGCGGCCAACGGCTGGTTTTGCTCATGGGCGATTTCTGTTGCCATCTGTCCTAAGGCGGCAAGCTTGTTGGATTCTGCTAGTTCGCTGCGTGTCAGTTGAATAATGTGCTCTGCCTGGCTGCGTTCTTTCATCTCCTGAAGCAGTTTTTGGTTCATGGACTCAAGGGCATAAGTACGTTCTTTAACCTGCATCTCAAGCGTTTCATTTGCCTGTGTTAATAACTGTTGAGCATGCGAACGCATACGCCAGTATTTGATGATAACCAGTACCAGTAAATACAAAATGAGGGTGATTACCAGTGAAATTGCCCATGTCCAGTAGAAATTATCTAATGGCACAATGATGGTCATTTTCCAGTTAAATTCTGGAATGGAAATTTGCTGAGTGTAAAAACGCGGTAATAAACAAAATTGATTTGCTTTCTCTTTTAAGAAAATAAATTCATTAAATGTGAAACATGGATAATAATCGGCAGGTAAAATATTGCTTAAACTATATTGGCGAGTTAATTGTAATTTTTCTTTTATTTGAGAAGGTAATGGTTCTAAGGTTCTCATTCGCCATTGTGACTTTGAGCTTAAAAATATAATGCTGTGTTCATCACTCACAATGATATTTTCAGGGCCTTCTGCCCATACGTTTTCAATGTCATTAAGGCTGATTTTAACGACCACGACGCCGACGATTTTTCCCTCGCGCTTGATACCGGTAGACAGGAAGAATCCTGGGGTATTCGTTGTACTGCCGATACCGTAGAATCTGCCGTTCAGCCCCATCATCGCTTGTTTATAGTAGGGGCGATAGCTATAGTCCTGACCTACATAACTTCCGGGTTGCCTCCAGTTACTGGAAGCAATGGTTTTACCTTGCGCATTAAGAATAAATATCGCCGCTGTTTTTAATTGTGTGTTGAAGTATTCAACATGCTTATTAAGGCTCTCGGAAACATTATCATCGGGTTGGTCCATAGACTGTTTTATTATATTATCCATCGACAACATATAAGGTAAAATATAATATTGATCTATTGTTGAGTATAATGTTGACTTGTACATCTCTAAACGCATTTTATCAGTGCCGACTAAGGTCATAAAACGCATATGCAAAAATAAGACAGAGATAGTCAGCATTAATAACAGGAGAAAAATACTTGTGATGTGAAAGCGCCATCTATTTTTAATAATAAAAGAGCATGGTGTTCTCATTCAGTATCCACGGACGAGTAATGATAAATGCGACCAGTATATTCCTTACGCAGTGATGATGAGAAATGAAATAGTACCATTGTGTGAGTAAGTGAGCAGAATACATCGGGTACTGTGTGGTTTATCACACAGGTTGTTATATCGGAAAATATTACATTCAGTAACATAAATTAAGGAGCGGGTGTGATCATGCTCTTTTTCTATAACAAAACCGGAGATAATTCTTCCCTTAACCCCCCTCCGGGGTTATGGTCAGAGAGTTTTGTTGAGCGCAGGCTCAATTTTATAATCATAACTCGCTGACTATTTAGGGAAAAATATGCGCAAGATAACGTTGGCATTGAGCGCCGTTTGCTTATTGTTCACACTAAACGGTCCCGCCGAAGCTCTGGCCTCTTCTCCTTCTCCATTACACCCCGGAACCAATGTCGCTAAGCTCGCAGAGCAAGCCCCCATTCACTGGGTCTCTGTTGCACAAATTGAAAACAGTCTGACAGGGCGCCCGCCGATGGCCGTCGGATTTGATATTGATGACACCGTTCTGTTTTCCAGCCCTGGTTTCTGGCGCGGCAAAAAAACCTGGTCTCCGGACAGTGAGGATTACCTGAAGAATCCGGCGTTCTGGGAGAAGATGAATAATGGCTGGGATGAGTTCAGCATTCCGAAAGAGGTTGCGCGTCAGCTCATTGACATGCACGTCCGCCGCGGCGACAGCATCTTCTTTGTTACCGGACGTAGCCAGACGAAAACTGAAACCGTCTCCAAAACGCTGGCCGATAACTTCCATATTCCGGCAACGGCGATGAACCCGGTGATTTTCGCGGGTGATAAAGCAGGCCAGAACACCAAAACACAGTGGTTGCAGAGTAAAAATATCCTGATGTTCTACGGCGATTCGGATAACGATATCACCGCCGCTCGTGATGTGGGGATTCGTGGCGTTCGTATTCTGCGTGCGTCTAACTCAACCTACAAACCGTTGCCGCAGGCAGGTGCGTTTGGTGAAGAAGTGATCGTCAACTCAGAATATTAAGACAGCGGGCGAACGTTGCGCTTGCCGGTTTGCTGTTTTTTTAAACAAAATTGAGCTGTTCACTTTTACCTTTCGCTGACTTGCTGCACACTGAATAAAAGATGTTCTCAGTGGGCGGCATGCGTGTAAGGGGAATAAAGATGACCAATTCGGAGTTACTGCAATATTGCATGGCAAAAACAGGCGCAGAGCAGAGCGTGCACAGCGACTGGAAGGCCACACAAATTAAAGTGGAAGATGTCCTCTTCGCGATGGTGAAAGAGGTGGAAGAACGTCCTGCAGTCTCTCTGAAAACCAGCCCTGAACTGGCAGAGTTGTTGCGCCAGCAACACAGCGACGTGCGTCCCAGTCGACATCTGAACAAAGCGCACTGGAGCACGGTATATCTGGATGGCTCTCTGCCGGATTCGCAGATCTATTACCTGGTTGACGCCTCTTATCAGCAGGCAGTGAACACCCTACCTGACGAGAAACGTAAACAGTTGATATAACACTGAACTTCGGGGCGATGAGTGCCGCTTCCTGACACACCAGGAAGCGGCATTGGTACCACTACAGCATCGGTTTGAGGAAACGGGCAGTGTGTGAGGCTTCGCACTCTGCAACGGTTTCTGGCGTACCGGAAACGAGGATTTCCCCGCCGCCGCTGCCGCCTTCCGGGCCTAAATCGACTATCCAGTCCGCCGTCTTGATCACGTCCAGATTGTGCTCAATCACCACAATGGTGTTGCCCTGATCGCGCAACTGATGCAGCACGTCCAGCAACTGCTGAATATCCGCAAAGTGCAGACCGGTTGTTGGCTCATCCAGAATATAGAGCGTCTGCCCGGTACCGCGTTTGGATAACTCGCGCGCCAGTTTCACGCGTTGCGCTTCACCACCGGAGAGCGTCGTTGCTGACTGACCGAGACGAATGTAGGTCAGACCGACATCCATCAGGGTTTGCAACTTACGCGCCAGCGCCGGAACGGCATCAAAAAACTCGCGTGCTTCTTCGATAGTCATATCCAGCACTTCGTGGATGGTCTTGCCTTTGTACTTAATCTCCAGCGTTTCGCGGTTGTAGCGTTTGCCTTTGCACTGATCGCACGGCACATAGATATCCGGTAGGAAGTGCATTTCGACTTTGATCACGCCATCGCCCTGACAGGCTTCGCAGCGCCCGCCACGCACGTTAAAGCTAAAGCGCCCCGGCGTATAACCGCGCGAGCGTGATTCCGGTACACCGGCAAACAGTTCACGTACGGGGGTAAATACGCCGGTATAGGTCGCCGGGTTGGAGCGCGGTGTACGGCCAATCGGACTTTGGTCGATGTCGATGACCTTATCAAAATGTTCAAGACCCTGAATATCACGATACGGCGCGGGTTCAGCAAGCGTTGCGCCATTCAACTGCGTTTGCGCAATCGGGAACAACGTGTCGTTAATCAAGGTGGATTTACCGGAACCGGAAACGCCGGTAATGCAGGTAAACAGGCCCACGGGCAGCGTCAGCGTCACGTCTTTCAGGTTGTTGCCTCGCGCGCCTGTCAGTCGCAGCACTTTCTCCGGATCCGCTGCAACGCGTTGTTTGGGCACTTCAATCTTGCGTTTGCCGCTCATGTACTGGCCGGTGAGGGATTCAGGAACCGCCATGATATCGTCGAGTGTGCCTTCTGCGACCACCTGACCACCATGAACGCCAGCGCCAGGACCGATATCGATCACATGGTCAGCGGCGCGAATCGCATCTTCGTCGTGTTCTACGACGATAACGGTGTTACCAAGATTACGCAGATGGACAAGCGTTCCCAGCAGACGTTCATTGTCACGCTGATGCAAACCAATCGACGGCTCATCCAGCACGTACATCACGCCGACTAACCCCGCGCCAATCTGGCTGGCCAAACGGATACGCTGCGCTTCGCCGCCGGAGAGCGTCTCCGCAGAACGGGAAAGCGTCAGGTAATTCAGGCCGACGTTGACGAGGAACTTGAGACGATCGCCGATCTCTTTAAGGATTTTCTCTGCGATTTTCGCACGCTGACCGGCGAGTTTGAGGTTGTTGAAGAAATCCATCGCATGGCCGATGCTCATGTCGGAAATCGCAGGTAGCGGCGTATTTTCAACAAACACATGGCGTGCTTCACGACGCAGGCGCGTACCTTCACAACTGGTGCACGGACGATTGCTGATGAACTTCGCCAGCTCTTCGCGTACCGCACTGGATTCCGTCTCTTTATAACGTCGTTCCATATTGTGCAGCACGCCTTCGAACGGATGGCGACGCACTGAGGTATCGCCGCGATCGTTCATGTACTTAAATTCAATGTTCTCTTTACCCGAACCGTACAGCACGACTTTGTGAACGTTCGCGCTCAGGCTGGCCCACGGCGCATCCACGTCGAACTTGTAGTGCTCAGCCAGCGACTTCAGCATCTGGAAGTAATAGAAGTTACGACGGTCCCAACCGCGGATAGCACCGCCCGCCAGCGACAACTCGGGATTCTGGATCACCCGGTCGGGGTCGAAATACTGTTGTACGCCAAGGCCGTCGCAGGTCGGGCAGGCGCCCGCCGGGTTGTTGAATGAAAACAGTCGCGGTTCCAGTTCACGCATACTGTAGCCGCAAATCGGACAGGCGAAGTTGGCGGAGAAGAGCAGCTCTTCCGCTTTTGGGTCGTCCATGTCGGCCACCACCGCCGTACCGCCGGAAAGATCCAGCGCCGTTTCAAAGGATTCGGCCAGGCGTTGGGACAGATCGTCGCGGACTTTGAAGCGGTCAATCACCACCTCAATGGTGTGTTTCTTTTGCAGTTCCAGTTTTGGCGGATCGGAAAGATCGCACACTTCACCGTCAATACGGGCGCGGATGTAGCCCTGGCTCGCCAGATTTTCCAGCGTTTTGGTGTGTTCGCCTTTACGCTCTTTGATTACCGGCGCCAGCAGCATCAGGCGCTTTCCCTCTGGCTGCGACAGCACGTTATCCACCATCTGGCTGACGGTCTGGGCCGCCAGCGGAACATCGTGGTCAGGGCAGCGCGGCTCACCGACGCGGGCGAACAACAGACGCAGGTAGTCGTGGATTTCGGTAATTGTCCCTACCGTGGAGCGCGGGTTGTGGGACGTCGATTTCTGTTCAATTGAGATGGCGGGCGACAGCCCTTCAATATGGTCGACGTCCGGCTTTTCCATCAGCGACAGAAACTGACGCGCATACGCGGAAAGGGATTCAACGTAACGACGCTGCCCCTCGGCATACAAGGTGTCGAAAGCGAGCGAGGATTTGCCAGAACCCGAAAGCCCGGTCACGACAATTAATTTGTCGCGGGGGATGACGAGGTTGATGTTTTTGAGATTATGGGTGCGGGCGCCCCGAACTTCGATCTTATCCATTCACCTTTCCCGGATTAAACGCTTTTTGCCCGGTCGCATGGAGCCACCGGTGACTACAAACGGTTAATTATGACACAATAAAACCTGAATGGATATCCAGTATTGGAATGCAAAACGCAGGTGCCTGTGCAACAATGTCCGGCTGAGGTTGTTGACTGGAATCGACCTCGCAACGTAGTAAAAGCGCTATTGGAAATGCTACAATCCCGCGCTTACACTTATTAAGAAACGTTTTTCAGGAGACACGATCATGGCCAGCAGAGGCGTAAACAAGGTGATTCTCGTCGGTAATCTGGGCCAGGACCCGGAAGTACGCTATATGCCGAATGGTGGCGCAGTTGCCAACATTACGCTGGCTACTTCCGAATCCTGGCGTGATAAAGCGACCGGTGAGATGAAAGAGCAGACCGAATGGCACCGTGTTGTGCTGTTTGGCAAACTGGCGGAAGTGGCCAGCGAATACCTGCGTAAAGGTTCTCAGGTCTATATTGAAGGTCAGCTGCGCACCCGTAAATGGACCGATCAGTCCGGCGTAGAAAAATACACGACGGAAGTGGTGGTTAACGTGGGCGGCACCATGCAGATGCTGGGTGGCCGTCAGGGCGGCGGTGCTCCGGCAGGCGGTAGTGCAGGTGGTCAGCAGCAGGGTGGTTGGGGTCAGCCTCAGCAGCCTCAGGGCGGCAATCAGTTCAGCGGCGGCGCGCAGTCTCGTCCGCAGCAGTCTGCACCAGCGCCGTCTAACGAACCGCCGATGGATTTCGATGACGACATCCCGTTCTGATAATGATGGGTTAATACGGTAACGTGTTTTCTGCAACCCCCTGTCTCGACAGGGGGTTTTTTATTGCCTAATAAAAAGCCTCCACGGAGGAGGCTCTTCTCAATATCAGACTAACACCATCGGCCACTCGGGTGGCGTATGGCTCATCACCTCCACCATCACCGATTCGATATTGCTCCAGATGGTCGAGATATCCACCAGAGTAATACCGAGCAGACCGGTTGCAAACCAACAGGCGGAGACCACGCCAAGAGCGCTACTGATGACTGACAGCCCAATCGCGTCTGATTTACGAAACTGAATATTCAGCGTGCTGGCTAAAAACATGAGCACGGCGCTCAGCAATTGCCAGCGGAGAAGAACCACGCCAGTGGTGATGGTTGCCATGAAACAAATCCTCTGAGAGTAGCTGCTGCCCTGGACAGCACGGTGCTGTTCACGGGAGACGTGGCGCACTCTGGTTATCGGCGGGCTTTGAGAACAAGACTTAATGAAACGTTGTTTTTGTTTCATTTGTTTTGTGAACTATATCACATTGAGTGATTTATTCGCCAGCGTGGGACGCCCTTTTTTGCCTGTTTTATAACCACGATAAATATGTGGTAAACAAGGATGGGAGAGGATTTCTGGTGGTCATGTTTCAGGTTGCATGCGCTGTTATTCAAATTATTTAGCGCCAGGCGTTGGATAATAAAGATGTATCTTTATTACCCTTTTATATTTTCAGTAAAATTAACCATTCAGAAAAATTAACGAAATTTTTTAAAAATACGCATGTCATTCATTTAAGAAAAATCCGAATCCTTGTCGGGCCGCGTATTCCTTAATAAAAATAAGCGTAACTTCAAGTTTGCCTTACGGGAAAATATTATCATCATCCGTCAATATCAGACTTTTACTAAGAAAAGTCTGTTGCTAATGTTGATAGATTCATGCAATTTAATCACCTGTTTGTTATAGACTCGACGTGCTTCAAGTTGCATGTGCTACGGCTGCATTCGTTCACCCCGGTCATTGCGTTTTGTTAGTGCCTGGGTTCGCTTTTACGTGCCGTGTCACTACGCCTGGTCCTGCAACTCGAATTATTGAGCCAGAACATCCAGCCTTGATGATGACAGGCACATATACTGCAGGGAAATAGGGCTGAAATGAATCGTAGTGCGCGCAGCAAGATGCTGAAGTTCCTCGGAACAATCATGGTGGCATTGCTCCCCGTGATGCTGGCGCTATGGTTCGCTCAGGGACGCGCGGTATCAGAAACGCATAACCAACTTCACTCTTTTGCACAACTGGCGTTAGATAAAACAGAGCTGGTTATCTTACAGGCTGATTTAGCGCGTGATGCAGCAGAACAGTATCATGGCAAAGCGTGCACTTCTGCGCATCAGCAACGCATGCTGAATATTATTCGTGGTCGCTTGTATATTAGCGAGCTAATTTATGCCCAGGGCGATCATTTCTTGTGTTCGACCGTTATGGCACCCGCCAGTCCTTATATTATTCCCTCCGCCAATTATCAACGAAAACCTGATACCGCTATTTATTACTATCGCGATACCCCTTTTTTTGCAGGCTATAAAATGACGTATATGCAAAGGGGAAACTATGTGGCGGTGATAAATCCGTTATCTTACAGCGAAGTGATGTCTGACGATCAGTCCCTGGCCTGGGGAGTGTACGATACGGTCACCGAATCATTTTTCTCTGTCAGCGAGTGGGCCAATGTTGAACAATTACTCCCGCTGATACGCCGTGATAAATTAGTTTTTCAGGAAGACAATCGTTTCTACACTATTGTGCATTCCGAAAAACGCCCGATTGCGGTGATTGTTTCGTCTTCAAGCGATCGTTTTTACCAGAATCTGTATCACCAGGCCACGCTGACACTGCCGTTAGGCATTATCTGTAGCAGTATTTTGCTGCTGATGGGGTGGCGTACCCGCCGGGAATATCACTCTCCCCGCCGTTTGCTGCAGCGTGCGATTGATAAACGTCAACTCTGTGTTCATTACCAGCCGATCATTGATGTCAAAAATGAAAAATGCGTCGGTGCGGAGGCACTGTTACGCTGGCCGGGATGTGAAGGGCAGGTCATGAGCCCCACGGAGTTTATCCAACTGGCAGAAAAAGAGGGCATGATTGAACAGCTTACGGATTATGTCGTCGAAGGGGTGTTCAATGATTTGGGCCATTTCCTGGCGCGGCATCCCCATCTGTATATTTCGATCAACCTCTCGGCTTCCGACTTTCACTCCTCGCGCCTGATTGCGTTAATCGCTGAGAAAGCACGCCAGCATTCGGTGCTTGCGCAACAAATTAAAGTGGAAGTGACGGAGCGCGGATTTATTGATGTGCCCAAAATGACGCCGGTGATTCAGGCGTTTCGTCAGGCGGGCTACGAAGTCGCCATTGATGATTTCGGCACAGGGTATTCGAACCTGCACAATCTGTATTCGTTGAATGTCGACATTCTGAAGATCGACAAATCGTTTGTCGATACGTTGACCACCAACAGTACCAGCCATCTTATCGCGGAACATATTATTGAAATGGCGCAAAGCCTGCGTCTGAAGACCATTGCGGAAGGGGTGGAAACACCAGAGCAGGTTACCTGGTTGCTTAAGCGCGGTGTCCATTACTGTCAGGGATGGCACTTTGCGAAAGCGCTACCGCCGCAAGAGTTCATGCAATGGTTACAACGACCGCTCGTGAGCATGATGCAGCACGAGCAGTAATATTACAGGCTATGGCGATAGTCGCTGGGGGTGCGATCAAACTCGCGGCGGAAGACACGCGAAAAGGTTTGTTGCGACACATATCCCAGATCCATCGCAATATCAAAAATGGGGCGTTCGGTCGTTCGTAGTTCAACGGCGGCCAGCAGGAGCCGACGCTGGCGAATATAGTCGCCTAACGTCTGGCGCATCACCGTTCGGAACATTCGCTGCAAGTACCACTTCGAATAACCTGATTTTTTTGCGACCACATCAATGTTCAGCGGTTGGTCGATATGTTCATCAATCCATTCAATAAGGGTTTGAATAATCTGCTGATGGGACATATTGCTGCCTCTTTCTCAGTGTTCAATTCGTCGTTTTGTCTGCGGGCGAGTATAATTCCTCAAGTTAACTTGAGGTAAAGCGATTTATGGAAAAGAAATTACCCCGCATTAAAGCCCTTTTGACGCCGGGCGAGGTGGCAAAGCGTAGCGGCGTGGCGGTATCCGCTTTGCACTTTTACGAAAGCAAAGGGCTGATCAGCAGTATTCGCAACAGCGGCAATCAGCGACGATATAAACGCGATGTGTTGCGTTATGTGGCGATCATCAAAATTGCTCAGCGAATTGGCATTCCCCTGGCGACCATTAGCGAGGCGCTGGGCGTACTGCCGGAAGGCCATACATTGAGTGTAAAAGAGTGGCGGCAGCTTTCATCGCAATGGCGTGAGGAGCTGGACAGGCGCATCCACACGCTGGAGGCGCTGCGTGATGAACTGGACGGCTGTATTGGCTGCGGTTGTCTTTCACGTAGCGACTGCCCATTGCGTAACCCTGGCGATCAGTTAGGCGAGCAGGGGACGGGCGCGCGATTGCTGGAAGATGATTAAACGGTTTGTGTTGACCCGCTGGCACGATGCGTATCAGGGTTGTCATTTACGCGTTTTTGCAGGACCAAAAACGCGCGCTCCAGTCATAACAGGACAAAACTAAAGCGCCACAGGAGGGCGCTTTAGTTTGTTTCCGGTCTTTGTCTTTCACTCTATCCCGCTGGTTCACGGGAGGGTTTCCCCCGACATCAACACCCCTCAGTCGAGCACGTGGTGGAGGTTCCGGTCTGTGTTGATACTGTAATTGTATGCCACGACCGCAGGTTTGCCACTGTTATGCCGATTATTTAGCCGAAATTTTTACGCCATCTTCGACAATTTTCTATAGTTAATTGGAATGAAAAACAGGAGGCAAACATGCTGACAGTACATCACTTGAATCAGTCCCGATCCCAGCGCGTACTGTGGGCATTAGAGGAGTTATCGCTGCCGTACCAGATTATTCGGTATCAGCGTGAAAAGACGATGCTGGCGCCGCCGGCGCTGAAAAAAATCCACCCTCTTGGTAAATTCCCCGGTGGTTGAAGACAACGGCGCCATCCTCGCCGAATCCGGGGCAATACTTGAGTATTTGCAGGAAACCTATGACAGCGCAGGACACTTTAAACCGGTTGATAGCGAACAGAAAAGGCAGTACCGGTTCTGGCTTCATTATGCCGAAGGTTCGCTGATGCCGATGTTACTGCTGAAGTTGGTCTTCGTGAGCCTCGGTAAACCTCCCGTCCCCTTTGGGTTGCGTACGCTGGGCGGCGTGCTGGGACAAGGGGTGCAAAAAGCCTGGCTCAATCCGCAACTGGAAACGCATGCCCGCTATATTGATGCGCATCTGGCGGAACGCCCCTGGTTTGCCGGAGAGCATATCAGCATGGCGGACATTCAAATGAGTTTCCCGCTGTTTGCGCTGCTTGCCAGAAGCGGAATTGAGGACCTGACGCACATCAGCGCCTGGAAAAAACGGGTGGAGGCGCGACCCGCCTGGCAACGCGCGATTCATCAGGGCGGCGCATTCGAGATCCCCGGCGGGTAAGATGTTTTCTGGTTGATTTATGAACAGCGCAGGAGAAAATTGTTATCAGATTGCGCATTGACGATAACGTTTGCGCATCGATTGTCTGTTTCTTCGCCATTCTAAAAAGAAATGCGTAAAAAGGGACAAAGTTAGGTTGAAAACCCCCGTAGAATCGCTGGATAATCGTTTGCTTTTTTTTACTACCCGTTTTTTATGCGCGGAGCTAAACGTTTGCTTTTTTGCGACACCCCTATTGTCGCAAACGTAGCACATGGAGATGACGTTTCGCTGGCAGTGGAATGTCCACCACGCATATCGACGAAAAATAAACTCTCAGGGGATGTTTTCTATGTCTACGCCTTCAGCGCGTACCGGCGGTTCACTCGACGCCTGGTTTAAAATTTCACACCGTGGAAGTACCGTCCGTCAGGAAGTGGTTGCCGGATTAACGACGTTTCTGGCGATGGTCTACTCTGTGATCGTCGTTCCGGGGATGCTGGGTAAAGCAGGATTCCCGCCAGCTGCCGTATTTGTGGCGACCTGTCTGGTGGCGGGTGTGGGTTCGATTGTGATGGGTCTGTGGGCAAACCTGCCGCTGGCCATTGGTTGTGCGATTTCTCTGACCGCCTTCACTGCGTTTAGTCTGGTGCTGGGCCAGCACATCAGCGTACCGGTCGCGCTTGGCGCGGTGTTCCTGATGGGCGTCCTGTTTACAGTCATCTCCGCAACGGGTATCCGTAGTTGGATCCTGCGAAACCTGCCGCAGGGTGTGGCGCATGGTACGGGTATTGGTATCGGTCTGTTCCTGCTGTTGATTGCCGCGAACGGCGTGGGTCTGGTCATTAAGAACCCGCTGGACGGCCTGCCGGTTGCGCTGGGTCATTTTGACTCCTTCCCGGTGATCATGTCGCTGATTGGTCTGGCGGTGATTGTCGGTCTGGAAAAACTGAAAGTGCCTGGCGGCATTCTGCTCACCATCATCGGTATTTCCGTTGTTGGCCTGATCTTCGACCCGAACGTGCATTTCTCCGGTATTTTTGCCATGCCGTCTCTGAGCGATGAGAACGGTAACTCGCTGATTGGCAGCCTGGACATTATGGGCGCGCTGAACCCTGTTGTGCTGCCGAGCGTACTGGCGTTGGTGATGACGGCGGTGTTTGATGCCACAGGCACAATCCGTGCGGTCGCCGGTCAGGCGAACCTACTGGATAAAGACGGGCAGATTATCGACGGCGGTAAAGCGCTGACCACGGACTCCCTGAGCAGCGTATTCTCCGGGCTGGTCGGTGCGGCTCCGGCTGCGGTGTACATTGAATCAGCAGCCGGTACGGCGGCAGGCGGAAAAACTGGTCTGACGGCCATTACCGTTGGCGTGTTGTTCCTGTTCATCCTGTTCCTTTCCCCGCTCTCCTACCTGGTGCCGGTCTATGCAACTGCGCCAGCACTGATGTATGTCGGCCTGCTGATGCTGAGCAACGTGGGAAAAATCGACTTTGCTGATTTTGTCGATGCGATGGCCGGTTTGGTCACGGCGGTGTTTATCGTCCTGACCTGCAACATCGTGACCGGCATTATGATCGGTTTTGCGACGCTGGTGATCGGTCGTCTGGTCTCTGGCGAATGGCGTAAGCTGAACATCGGTACGGTGGTGATCGCGGTGGCGCTGGTCGCATTCTACGCGGGCGGCTGGGCTATCTAATCCTGTCGAACCCTCTAAAAACGGGTGGCTTTTGCCGCCCGTTTTTATTTTCGGAGCACATCCCGTTGTCTTTTGCGTTACTCTGAGGAAGATAGAATTGAGGCACGACGCCTCTCAGTACTTATCATAAGAAACATCGCAAACAGGGATCGCATGGAAATTTTCTTCACGATACTCATTATGACCCTCGTGGTCTCGCTGTCCGGGGTAGTGACTCGCGTATTGCCCTTTCAACTCCCTCTCCCTCTCATGCAGATCGCCGTTGGCGCGTTGCTGGCGTGGCCAACGTTTGGTTTGCATGTGGAATTTGACCCTGAACTGTTTCTGGTTCTCTTTATCCCGCCACTGCTGTTTGCGGATGGCTGGAAGACGCCGACCCGCGAATTCCTTGAGCACGGGCGAGAGATTTTGGGGCTGGCGCTGGCGTTAGTGATCGTCACGGTGGTCGGGATTGGTTTTATGATCTACTGGCTGGTGCCGGGTATTCCGCTGATACCGGCCTTCGCGCTGGCGGCGGTACTGTCGCCGACCGATGCGGTGGCGCTCTCCGGGATTGTCGGTGAAGGGCGGATCCCGAAAAAAATTATGGGCATCCTGCAAGGCGAAGCGTTGATGAATGACGCCTCCGGCCTGGTGTCGTTGAAGTTTGCGGTGGCTGTGGCGATGGGCACGATGGTGTTCACCATCGGCGGCGCAACGGTAGAGTTCTTTAAGGTGGCGGCTGGTGGGGTTCTGGCGGGGTTTGTGGTCAGCTGGCTCTATGGTCGCTCTCTGCGCTTCCTGAGCCGCTGGGGTGGCGATGAACCGGCAACCCAAATCGTTCTGCTGTTCCTGCTGCCGTTTGCCTCCTACCTGATTGCGGAACATATTGGCGTGTCCGGCATTCTGGCGGCGGTGGCGGCGGGGATGACCATCACCCGCTCTGGTGTTATGCGCCGCGCGCCGCTGGCGATGCGTCTGCGTGCTAACAGTACCTGGGCGATGCTGGAGTTTGTGTTTAACGGCATGGTCTTCCTGCTATTGGGACTGCAATTGCCGGGCATTCTGGAATCGTCGCTGGTGGCGGCAGAAGCCGATCCGAACGTTGAAATGTGGATGCTGTTTACCGATATTGTGCTGATTTACGTGGCGCTGATGTTGGTACGATTTGGCTGGTTGTGGACGATGAAAAATTTCAGCCAGCGTTTCCTGAAGAAAAAACCAATGGAGTTTGGCTCCTGGACGACGCGTGAGATTCTGATTGCCTCTTTTGCCGGTGTTCGTGGGGCGATCACCCTGGCGGGTGTGCTTTCTATCCCGCTGCTGCTGCCTGATGGCAGCGTCTTTCCCGCGCGCTACGAACTCGTCTTTTTGGCCGCAGGGGTGATTTTATTCTCGCTGTTTGTCGGTGTGGTGATGCTGCCGATTCTGCTGCAACATCTGGAAGTGGCCGACCACTCTCAGCAGCAGAAAGAGATGCGGATCGCGCGGGCGGCGACGGCTGAGGTGGCGATTGTCGCCATCCAGAAAATGGAAGAACGTCTGGCGGCGGATAGCGAAGAGAACATCGATAACCAGTTGCTGACGGAGGTCAGTTCCCGCGTGATTGGTAATTTGCGCCGTCGTGCCGATGGACGTAATGATGTCGAAAGTTCAATGCAGGAAGAAAACCTTGAGCGGCGATTCCGTCTGGCGGCATTACGCTCCGAACGCGCCGAGTTGTATCACCTGCGCGCCACGCGCGAAATCAGCAATGAAACGTTGCAGAAACTGCTGCACGATCTCGATTTGCTGGAAGCGCTGCTGATCGAAAATCAGTAAACCTCGTGTTGCCCGGTGGCGTTTCGCTTACCGGGCAATGCGCATACACATTCGGCAACGATGCGTAGGTGATCGTGCCTGATGGCGCTGCGCTTATCAGACCTACAATACCTGTTGGGCTCTTTGTAGGCCGGATAAGGCGCGAGCGCCGCCATCCGGCAACCCACTTTGCGAGCCGCATTCCTGAATTAATCTGGCTATCTTGCTGCTTCCCTCTGATCCTTCTATGTTGCGAAAAAAGGAGGGAATATGTCTGACTATCGGCGCAACTATATTAACGGTGGGACATGGTTTTTTACGGTTAACCTGCGCAATCGCAGAAGTCATCTTTTGACAACGCAAATCACTGCGCTTCGCGATGCTATTTGGGCGGTTAAAAGAAATAAGCCATTTTACATCAATGCCTGGGTTGTCTTGCCCGAGCATATGCACTGTATCTGGACGTTGCCTGACAACGAATATGACTTTTCCTGCCGCTGGCGGGAGATTAAAAAAAGATTCAGTAAGACACTGCGCTTAAACCAGGTCTGGCAACCGCGATTCTGGGAACACACCCTCCGGGATGAACGTGATTACCATCACCACATTGATTATATTTATCTCAATCCCATTAAGCATGGCTGGGTTAAGCGGGTGAGCGAATGGCCTTTTTCCTCGTTTCATCGTGATGTGAGGCTTGGTTTGTATCCAGAAAACTGGGCCGGTGAAGTGGCCGACTTATGTGCAGGTGAACGAGCCTGATGGCGCTGCGCTTATCAGGCCTACAAATCCAGCCTGTGCGCCCGGTGGCGTTTCGCTTACCGGGCAATGCGCCGTTCCTGCGTTAACCAAAACCCTTCGCAACATTTCAACCATGCCTGGGCGCTATGCGACAGGTAAACGCCTTCGCGCCAAATCATCCCCAACTGCCAGCGCAAGTCGCTCTCCAGCGGGAGCCAGCGCAGCGTGTTCTTATCCAGACGCTGGCAAATCGGTTCCGGCAAAATGGCAATGCCAACGCCCGCCTGCACCATGGCCGCCAGAAAATCCCACTGCCCGCTACGCACGGCAATACGCGGCTTCACGCCATGTTGGTGAAAAAGCTGCATCAACTGGCGGCTCAACGCAAAATCTTCGTTGTAGATAAGCAATGGGTGTTCCGCCAACGCCTCCGGGGAAATCGACTCGCACTTCGTCCACTGGCCGGAGCGCGGCACCAGCACGCACAGAGGATGGCTGAAGAGCGGCAACGTTGCCAGTCCGCTTTCCTCTTCGACAGGCAGCGCGGTCATGGCGACATCCAGCTCGCCATTGCTCACCGCCTGCTGCACCGTCAGGCCGCCAAACTCTGAAATCTTCAGCTCCACGCCGGGGTAGCGCTGGCGAAACAGGCTAATTGGTCCCGCCATTAACATGCCCACCATTGGGGGAATGCCGAGGCGCAACACGCCTTTGTTGAGATGGTTAATATCCCCCAGTTCGGCTTCCAGTTGGCGGAACTCTGCGAGAATCGCCAGTCCGCGCTCAAAGACCACGCGCCCCGTATCGGTCAGCAAAAGCCGCCGCCCGTCGCGGATCAGCAGCGTACAGTTGAGTTCATCTTCAAGGTTCTTCAGCATTTTGCTGATGGTAGGCTGGGTGACAAATAACTTCTCCGCTGCGCGGGTGAAACTTTGCTGGCGCACCACCTCGACAAAATAACGCAGCGTTCTGATATCCATGATTATTCCTTAAGACTATGCCTGCAATGAGTTTAATTCATTTCAGTCCAGGGCGGAGGCTCTCTATACTGGCGCTTCGTATTATTTTTCAGGACATTTCCTCATGGCTGTGGCGATAAGCCGCGTTACGCCTGCCGTTGTGCAACGACTCCAGGTACCGGTTCAGGTACTGCTGTATGCAGGTTTATTTGTTTTTGCCCAATATCTCGTCGTCTGGCTGCATCTGCCGTTACCCGCCAATCTGGTCGGGATGGTGTTGATGTTGGCGTTGATTGTCTGTCGGGTAGTTCCGCTCAAATGGGTTCGGGCGGGCGCACACTGGTTGCTGGCCGAAATGCTGCTGTTCTTTATTCCGGCGGTGGTCGCTGTCGTCAACTACACGCAACTGCTGCTGGTGGACGGATGGCGAATCTTTGCGGTGATCGCCATCAGCACCCTGATGGTGTTGGGCACCACCGCGTGGGTGGTGGACAAAGTGTATCGCTACGAGTTAAGCAGGTTAAACCGTGAGTAATTTCCAGTTAAGCATACTGTGCCTGGCTGTCACGTTGGTTATCTATTTCGCCAACAAACGTCTGTACCGTCGTTTTCGTAAACTGCCGTTAATGCCGCTGGTACTCACTCCTGCGCTCCTGGTGTTGATGCTGGTGTTTGGACATATCTCCTGGCAAAACTATATTGGCGAATCGCACTGGTTGTTGTGGTTGCTCGGCCCGGCGACCATTGCGTTTGCCGTACCGGTTTACGATAACATCGCGATTATCAAACGCCACTGGATGTCGCTGACCGCAGGCGTGGTGACGGCGACGGTGGTGGCTATCACCAGTTCCGTGTGGCTGGCGCGCTTATTTACATTGCCGGATGAGATCCAGCGCAGTCTGGCGGTGCGTTCCATCACCACGCCCTTTGCGCTGGCGGCAGCAGAACCGTTGGGTGGGCAACCGGATTTAGTCGCGCTGTTTGTTGTGGTCACCGGGGTATTTGGCATGGCGGTTGGCGATGCGCTGTTTTTGCGTCTCTCTATTCGTGAAGGGATGGCAAAAGGGGCGGGGTTTGGCGCCGCTTCCCACGGCGCGGGCACCGCGCGATCCTATGAACTGGGTCAGCAGGAAGGGGTTGTGGCCAGTCTGGTTATGATGCTTTCAGGGGTTGTGACCGTGCTGGCGGCGCCGCTGGTTGCCAGAGTTATGTTCTGATTTTGCTGTCGGCAATGTTCATTACTCTGCGTACTCATTACACTGGCGGGTAACTCTACTCGCTGATGTAAGGATACAAAGTGTGAAGTATTTATGGCTGTCTGCCCTCTTATTTAGCCAGTCCGTTTTGGCCTGGTGTCCTGATGAAAATCAACACATTACCCTGCAGGGTAAGCTGGTGCAGCACACTTACCCTGGCCCGCCGAATTTCGAAAGCATCGAGGAGGGTGACGAAGCGCTGACTTACGATTTTTTGCAGCTTAACGAGCCTCTTGAATGCAATATCACCAGCGCAGACGAACAGGTTCCTGAAGTGCAGCTTATTTTCATCGATAAGACGAAAGTCACTTACGCCGACATCGCGCCGAGTCTGGATAAAGAGGTCATCGTAACGGGGGAAACCCAGTATTTGCAGTCTGGTTGGCACTTCACGTCCGTTTTACTCCTGTTGGATGATGTAAAAGAGGTCAGCGGGGCGACCACGCCAGAGCAGAAAAAGAGCATGTTGGTTCAGTTGCAACAGTTCCAGCAGGCGCTGCGAGAAAAGGACGTTGCCGCGCTGAAAACATATTTTGTGTTTCCGGTTGAGGGCGATACGTGGGGCTTTTTCCCTCATATTGATTCGCAGGAACCGGAAAAACTCACCGAGGCCGTTTTTGACAAAAATGCGACAAAAGTCATTGATAGCTTGCAGATGCTCAGTGAAATCATGGTGAATCCTGATGTGCAGACCCTCGGCGAGCGCAGGATAAATGCGTTATCTGAAGAAGAACAAAAACGGCACTACTTTCCAGCAGAAGACGATGGGATGTTCTTTTACGAGGAGAATGGGCAAAAGCATACCGTTGAAGGGACGTGCGATACCGTTGCTGGCGGCGAGTTCGAAGAGGGGAGTTTGCGTCTTTATCTGGGGACCAGCGCCAATAAACAACTCCCCGGCCTTTCTGAGTACTGCGATGGCGCGTCGTCCTACATTTTTAAGCTGATTGACGGAAAACTCAGACTGGTTGGCAGCGTTACCGTGGGGTAGGGAAAAGCGCCACGCGGCTTGTCACCGCATGGCGCTCGCGATTTATTTCAATCGCGAAACCAGTTCAAACTCGGTAAAGTTCACCGGACGCTGTTGCTGTATAGAGATATTTCCGGCGATGCCTGTGAGAATCGACATCGCCCCGGCGCGGTGGTCGGCGGCGCGCTGGAGGGGGTCATGCTGTGGCTCGCCGAACAGGTCTGCCAGCATGGCGTTATCACCGCCCCCATGTCCGCCTTCTCCCAGTGTGAAATCCGCCTTCCACGGTGCGTCAAACATCGGATAAACGGTGATATCGCAAGCCTCAAGACTGCCCTCATTCTCACGCTCACCCCCGGCGTTCACGTAAGATTTCTCAACAATCTTCATCTCCAGGCGCCCTTCACTGCCGTTAAAGACCACGTTTAACCCTTCCCAGGGCAAATACGTATTCAGTGAGTAGGTAAGCTGCACCTGATTCTGGTATTTCACCAGCACCGACATGGTGTCTTCAATGGTAATACCGTCGCTGAACACGCTTTGATCGCGGAAGTAATTGTCCTCATGTTCGGCATCCAGATAGAGCGCTTTAAGCTGCGGATTTTCTGCCATCTGTAGCGCAAACGGATCATCTTTGGCGTGTGAGTAACCGTGGGCGCGCGGGTAAAATTGCGTCACGCCACGGCGTTCGGCGTTCTCTTTACCGTAAAAACGTAGGCCGCCTTCGGCATAAACGCGCTCCGGGTAGCTCTCCAGCCAGAAGTTCATCAGGTCAAAATGGTGGGTGGATTTATGCACCAGCAGACCGCCGCTGTTGCGTTTTTCACGGTGCCAGCGACGGAAATAATCGGCCCCGTGCTCCGTATTCAGCAGCCATTCAAAATGAACGGAGTAAACCTCGCCGATAGTGCCGTTCATCAACAGTTCACGCACTTTGCTGTGGTGTGGGGCATAGCGATAGTTAAAGGCGACCCGTACTTGCCTGCCGGTTTCCTCAATGGCATCAAGGATGCGCAGCGCGCGCTTTTCATCGATGGTCATCGGCTTTTCTGTGATCACATCGCAGCCCGCGTGCAGCGCCCGGACGATGTAATCGTCATGTGTGCGATCCATTGTCGTGACAATAATGATATCCGGGCGGGTTTCGCGGATCATCTCTTCAAACTGCTGGGCTTTCCAGGTGGAGGCGGGGACTGCGCCTTCTTTCTCCAGCAACTGATTGGCGTAGTTCATACGGGTTTGGTTGGTATCGCAAAAGGCGACCAGTCGGGCGTTCTCTTGCCACTGCCCGCCAATCGCCGAGATATACAGTCCCGCACGCCCACCGGTTCCCACCAGGGCATATTTTTTCATAGCATCCTCTTTTCACTAAATGAATTAATGTGTTGATGTAATAAAAACGGCGTTTCAATTCAGTTTGGGTACTGTATCGCTATTGCAGGAGAGGGGGAGAACGCAATTCTAAAAATGTGATCCCCGGCCATAATGGCCGGGGAGGAGGAGAGATTAATGTGCGCGACCTTGCTCTACGCCAAGGCCGGTCTGGGAACGGATAAACTGGGCGCGGAACTGCTCACGCTCACGATTACCTTCTTCGGAGTTATCGGTTGCTGAGAAGAACCAGATCCCGAGGAATGCGGCAGAGATAGAGAACAACGCCGGGTATTCATACGGGAAGACTGCTTTTTCGTGACCGAGGATCTGCACCCACACAGTTGGGCCAAGCACCATCAGCACCACGGCGGTTAACAGGCCTAACCAACCGCCTAACATCGCACCCCGGGTGGTCAGTTTTGACCAGTACATTGAAAGCAGGATGATCGGGAAGTTGCAGCTTGCCGCAATCGCAAACGCCAGGCCCACCATGAAGGCGATGTTCTGGTTTTCAAACAGCACGCCCAACACGATAGCAATCACGCCCAGCACCAGTACGGTGATCTTCGACACCCGCAACTCTTCACGTTCGGTTGCGCCTTTACGGAATACGTTGGCGTACAGATCGTGAGAAACCGCTGATGCCCCGGCCAACGTCAGACCCGCGACCACTGCCAGAATGGTGGCGAAGGCGACTGCAGAGATAAAGCCGAGGAACAGGTTGCCGCCCACTGCGTTTGCCAGGTGGACTGCCGCCATGTTGTTGCCGCCAATCAACTTGCCCGCAGCGTCTTTATACTCGGGGTTAGCACCGACCAGCATGATCGCGCCAAAACCGATGATAAAGGTCAGGATGTAGAAGTAACCCATAAAACCGGTGGCGTAGAACACGCTTTTACGCGCTTCGCGAGCATCGCTGACCGTGAAGAAACGCATCAGAATGTGCGGCAAGCCCGCCGTACCGAACATCAGACCCAGCCCCAGCGAAAGTGCGGAAATCGGATCTTTCACCAGTCCACCAGGACTCATGATGGCAGAGCCTTTCGGGTGTACCGCCATGGCTTCGGTGAACAGATTGTTGAAGCTAAAGCCGACGTGCTTCATCACCATAAAGGCCATAAAACTGGCACCGAACAGCAACAGCACCGCTTTAATAATCTGTACCCAGGTGGTTGCCAGCATGCCGCCGAACAGCACGTACATCATCATCAGTACGCCGACCAGCACCACCGCAACGTGGTAGTTCAGACCGAACAGCAGTTCGATCAATTTACCGGCGCCGACCATCTGAGCGATCAGATACAGCGCCACGACGACCAGTGAGCCGCAGGCAGAAAGAATACGGATCGGCCCTTGTTTCAGGCGGTAAGAGGCCACATCCGCAAAGGTATAACGTCCCAGATTACGCAGGCGTTCTGCGATCAGGAACAGAATGATCGGCCAGCCGACCAAAAAGCCCAGCGAGTAGATCAGCCCGTCGTAGCCGGAGGTAAAGACCAGTGCGGAGATCCCAAGGAATGAGGCGGCAGACATATAATCGCCCGCAATCGCCAGCCCGTTCTGGAAGCCGGTAATATTGCCGCCAGCCGTGTAATAGTCATTACGCGAGCGCACGCGTTTAGAGGCCCAGTAAGTAATACCGAGCGTAAACACGACGAAAATCAGGAACATGATGATCGCTTGCCAGTTGGTTGGCTGGCGTTGAACTGCACCGCTAATCGCATCTGCTGCGTTGGCAGCATAAGGTAGTGTGGCGGCAAGCGCCGTCAGGACTCTCTTCATGATGCTTTTACCTCGTGCAGTACCGCGTTGTTCAGGCGGTCGAATTCGTTGTTCGCTCGCCAGATATAAATACCGGTCAGAATGAAGGAGATAAGAATTACCCCGACACCAATAGGAATACCCCGGGTGACGCTGGTGCCCGCATGCAGTGGGGTGCCCAGCCAGCCAGGCGCGAAAGCAATCAGAAGGATAAAGCTGATATAAACCACCAGCATGATAATCGACAGAATGGTGGCAAACCGTTGCCGTTTTTCAACTAACTCCCTGAAACGCGCGCTGTCTTCTATCCGCTGATAAATAGTGTCATTCATCACAGAGTCTCCAGAGGTATTCCCTTCGTCTTTCGCGCCACAGGTTCGTTGGCCGCACTCAACCACCCCAGTCACATAGTGAACTATGCTGCTGGGGATGTGCTCGATTGCCGCCTTCCTGTAACACGAAATCCTTTGGGGGAGGTTTTTATAATTCCCTCCCGGTGAAGGGAGGGTAGGGGCAGATTTGTAGGCCGGATAAGACGCTTATGCGTCGCCATCCGGAATATTTTTCTTATGAAGGCATTGCGATGGCCTGCTTCTCTTCGAGCAGTTTCTCTACCACGCCCGGATCGGCGAGGGTTGAGGTATCGCCCAGATTGCTGGTATCGCCTGCCGCTATCTTGCGCAGAATGCGGCGCATAATCTTGCCTGAACGGGTTTTGGGCAGAGAGTCGGTCCAGTGCAGCACATCTGGTGTCGCCAGCGGGCCAATCTCTTTACGCACCCAGTTACGCACTTCGGTATACAGCTCCGGTGACGGTTCTTCGCCATGATTCAGCGTCACGTAGGCATAAATCGCCTGCCCCTTGATGCTGTGCGGAATACCGACCACCGCCGCTTCGGCGATCTTTGGATGCGACACCAGCGCTGACTCGATTTCCGCCGTCCCCAGACGGTGACCGGAAACGTTCAGCACGTCATCGACGCGTCCGGTGATCCAGTAATAGCCGTCTTCGTCACGACGGGCGCCATCACCGCTGAAATACATGTTTTTGAAGGTAGAGAAGTAGGTTTGCTCAAAGCGCTCGTGATCGCCAAACAGCGTGCGCGCCTGGCCAGGCCAGGAGTCGGTGATCACCAGATTGCCTTCGGCTGCGCCTTCCTGCGGATTGCCTTCGTTATCTACCAGCGCAGGTTGTACGCCGAAGAAGGGGTGTGTCGCGGAGCCTGCTTTTAACGCAGTAGCGCCCGGCATTGGCGTGATCATAAAGCCACCGGTTTCCGTCTGCCACCAGGTGTCTATCACCGGGCATTTCTCGTTACCGATCTTCTTCCAGTACCATTCCCAGGCTTCCGGGTTGATAGGTTCGCCAACCGAACCGAGGATACGCAGGGAAGAGCGGTCAGTCCCTTCAATGGCCTTATCGCCTTCTGCCATCAGGGCGCGAATAGCGGTAGGCGCGGTGTAGAGAATGTTGACCTGGTGTTTGTCCACCACTTGCGACATCCGCGCAGGGGTCGGCCAGTTCGGTACACCTTCAAACATCAGAGTGGTCGCGCCGCAGGCCAGCGGGCCGTACAGCAGGTAGCTGTGTCCGGTGACCCAACCCACATCGGCGGTACACCAGTAGATATCGCCCGGGTGATAGTCAAAGACATATTTGAACGTGGTGGCGGCATACACCAGATAACCCCCGGTGGTATGCAGCACGCCTTTAGGTTTGCCGGTGGAACCGGATGTGTAGAGGATGAACAGTGGGTCTTCGGCGTTCACTTCGACAGGCTGATGATCGGCGCTGGCCTGCTCAATCAGATCGCCCCACCACAGGTCACGACCTTCCTGCCAGTCAATTTTTCCGCCCGTGCGCTTCAGAACCACCACATGCTCAACGCTCTTCACGTTAGGGTTTTTCAGCGCGTCATCGACGTTCTTTTTCAGAGGGATGCTGCGCCCGGCGCGTACGCCTTCATCGGCGGTAATCACCAGACGTGAGCTGGAGTCGATAATGCGCCCGGCAACGGCTTCCGGTGAGAAGCCGCCAAAGATAACGGAATGCACGGCGCCGATACGGGCGCAAGCCAGCATTGCGACCGCCGCTTCCGGCACCATCGGCATATAGATGGCCACAACGTCGCCTTTTTTAATACCCAGCTCAAGCAGGGTGTTGGCGAAACGGCAGACGCCGCGATGCAGTTCGCGATAGGTAATGTGTTTGCTCTGTGAGGCGTCGTCGCCTTCCCAGATGATGGCGGTGCGATCGCCGTTTTCTTGCAGGTGACGGTCAAGGCAGTTTGCCGCCAGATTCAGCGTGCCGTCCTCGTACCATTTAATTGAGACATTACCTGGAGCAAAGGAGGTGTTTTTCACCTTCTGATACGGTTTGATCCAGTCGAGAATTTTGCCCTGTTCGCCCCAAAACGTATTGGGATCGTTAATTGACTGTTGATACTTGGCTTCGTACTGCTCCGGATTGATCAGGCAACGATCCGCAATGTTTGCGGGAATAGCGTGTTTATGGATTTGGCTCATGGCTTTTGTTCTCCTTGTAAGATGTTAATAATATGTCTCATAAACGTTAAATATAGGGGCTTTGGCAGTTTTGTTTAGTATTTGCGCGGCAGATCACGCAATAACGGAATTGTGCAAATTAGCGGCAAACTGTTTTTTGAAGGGAACTCGCAAAAATGAGTTAATTCTTTCTATAACATGACGTTATAAGTTTTTTCTTGAAAGTGTGCGTTGTGTCGAAAGTTGATAAAAGAAGTGGGCGATAAAGGAGGTTAATAACTCTAAAGTGGTATTTAACATGCACTTACAATTGATTAAAAACAACATTTTAAGTGTGGTTATTTGTTACACATAGAGGGGAGTAATGTCATAACAGTGTTCGTGCGGTTGCTGTTATGGGAGAACAATAAAAGAACCGCCATTGCAGACAATGGCGCAATCTGGATGAGACCTCTATGGCAAGGATTACACAACGCGCACGCCGTTTCTTCAGCCTGATATTGCCTTTTTTATTTATTTCCACCGTTTACGCTGAACAGACGCCCGTACCCGCAAAAACCGTTACCGTTGAAGCGAAGAATGAAACGTTCGCACCTCAACACCCCGATCAATACCTCTCCTGGAAAGCCACCTCAGAGCAGTCAGCCCGTGATGATGCGCTGGCTGAAGACCCGCGACTGGTGATCCTGTGGGCGGGATATCCCTTCTCCCGTGATTACAACAAACCGCGTGGCCACGCGTATGCGGTCACCGATGTTCGCGAAACCCTGCGTACCGGCGCGCCGAAAAACGCCGAGGACGGCCCGTTGCCGATGGCCTGCTGGAGTTGTAAAAGCCCGGACGTGGCGCGTCTGATCCAGAAAGACGGTGAAGACGGTTACTTCCACGGTAAATGGGCGCGTGGCGGACCGGAAATCGTGAACAATTTAGGCTGCGCCGATTGCCATAACACCGCCTCGCCAGATTTCGCCAAAGGCAAACCGGAGCTCACGCTGTCGCGCCCCTATGCTGAACGTGCGATGGAAACCATTGGTAAACCGTTTGATAAGGCCAGCCGTTTAGACCAGCAATCAATGGTTTGCGGACAGTGCCACGTGGAATACTACTTTGACGGTAAAAATAAAGCCGTCAAATTCCCGTGGGATGAAGGCGTGAAAGTTGAAAATATGGAGAAATACTACGACACGATCGCCTTCTCCGACTGGACCAACTCGCTGTCGAAAACGCCAATGCTGAAAGCGCAGCACCCGGAGTATGAAACCTGGAGCGTGGGCATTCACGGCAAAAACAACGTGACCTGTATCGACTGTCACATGCCGAAAGTGCAGAACGCCGAAGGCAAACTCTACACCGACCATAAGATTGGCAATCCGTTCGACAACTTCGCCCAGACCTGCGCCAACTGCCATACGCAAGACAAAGCCGCGCTGCAAAAAGTCGTCGCCGAGCGTAAACAGGCGATTCATGACCTGAAAATCAAGGTTGAGGATCAGCTGGTTCGTGCCCATTTTGAAGCCAAAGCCGCGTGGGATGCCGGTGCGACAGAGGCGGAAATGAAGCCGATTCTGGAAGATATCCGCCATGCGCAATGGCGCTGGGATCTGGCGATTGCCTCGCACGGTATTCATATGCACGCCCCGGATGAAGGCCTGCGGATGCTGGGTAGCGCGATGGACAAAGCCGCGGATGCGCGAACCAAACTGGTGCGTCTGTTGGCGACGAAAGGCATCACGCATGAAATCCCTCTGCCGGACATCTCCACCAAAGAGAAAGCCCAGCAGGCGATTGGTCTGGACGTGCAGAAAATCAACGCCGAGAAGCAGGACTTCATTAAAACGGTGATTCCGCAATGGGAAGATCAGGCGCGTAAAAACGGTCTGTTAAGCCAATAACCTCAATTTGCCGGATGACAGCGCAAGCGCTTTATCCGGCCTACGGAAGTCTTGTAGGCCTGATAAGCGTAGCGCCATCAGGCATTATGCAACGGAGTGAATATGAGCGTATTACGTTCGTTATTAACTGCTGGGGTGCTGGCGTCAGGTCTGTTCTGGAGCCTGAGTGGAATGACCGCCACGCCAACGCCGCAGGAGTCTGAACAACGCTGGACGGTGACTCAGCAGCGCAGCCCTGATGCCGCTTGCCTGGACTGCCACAAGCCGGACACCGAAGGTATGCATGGTAAACATGCCTCTGCCATTAACCCAAATAACAAACTGCCGGTCACCTGCACTAACTGTCATGGCCAGCCGTCGCCCCAGCACCGCGAAGGGGTGAAGGATGTGATGCGCTTTAACGAGCCGATGTACAACGTCGAGCAGCAGAACAGCGTCTGTATGTCCTGTCACCTGCCCGAGCAGTTGCAAAAAGCGTTCTGGCCTCACGATGTCCATGTGACGAAAGTGACGTGCGCCAGTTGCCACACGTTGCATCCAAAACAAGACACGATGCAGACGTTAAATGAAAAAGAACGGGTCAAGATTTGCGTCGATTGCCACAGCGATCAGCGTAACAATCCGAACTTTAATCCGGCGTCCGTTCCCTTGCTTAAGGAGCATCCATGAGTTGCTCCCGTCGCCAGTTTATCACCCGCGTCGGCGCGCTGGTGGCGGTGAGCGCAACGGCTGGACGCGTGGTGGCGAAAACGTTGAACATCAACGGAGTACGTTACGGTATGGTGCATGATGAAACATTGTGCATCGGCTGTACCGCCTGTATGGATGCCTGTCGGGAAGTGAATCAGGTGCCGGAAGGGGTCTCGCGTCTGACGATTATTCGTAGCGAGCCGCAGGGCACATTCCCGGATGTGAAGTATCGCTTCTTCCGTCACTCGTGCCAGCACTGCGACCATGCGCCCTGCGTTGACGTCTGCCCGACGGGGGCCTCATTCCGCGATGCCGCCAGCGGCATTGTGGATGTGGATCCGGATCTCTGCGTCGGCTGTCAGTACTGTATCGCCGCCTGTCCGTACCGCGTGCGGTTTATCCACCCGGTCACGAAGACGGCGGATAAGTGCGATTTCTGCCGGAAGACCAATCTGAAAGCGGGCAAGCTGCCCGCCTGCGTCGAGTCCTGCCCGACGAAGGCGCTGACGTTTGGCAATCTGGACGATCCCAACAGCGATATTTCTCGTCTGTTGCAGCAGAAAACGACCTACCGCTACAAGCTGGCGTTGGGGACTAAACCGAAGGTCTACCGCGTTCCCTTTAAATTTGGGGAGGTGAGCCAATGACACACGCTTCTGCTTTCCATTTTGAATCGCTGGTGTGGGACTGGCCCATTGCCATCTACCTGTTTTTGATTGGGATCTCCGCCGGGCTGGTCACACTGGCCATTTTGCTGCGGCGTTTCCATCCAGAGGTGGGCGGGGCGGACAGCACGCTGCTGCGTACGACGCTGGTGGTGGGGCCGGGCGCGATTATTCTCGGCCTGCTGATCCTTGTCTTCCACCTGACGCGCCCGTGGACCTTCTGGAAGCTGATGTTCCACTACAGCTTCACCTCGGTGATGTCGATGGGGGTCATGCTGTTCCAGCTTTATATGGTGGTGCTTGCCCTGTGGCTGGCAAAAATCTTTGAAAAAGAGGTGATTGCCCTGCAACAGCGCTGGTTGCCACGCCTGGGACTGGTACAAAAGGTTCTCACGCTGCTGACGCCGTTCCACCGTTTGCTTGAAACGGTGATGCTGGTTCTGGCGGTGCTGCTCGGGGCGTATACCGGTTTTCTGCTCTCGGCGCTGAAGTCCTATCCGTTCCTGAATAACCCGATTTTGCCGGTCCTGTTCCTGTTCTCGGGGATCTCTTCCGGGGCGGCGGTAGCGCTGATTGCCATGGCTTTGCGCCATCGCGGCAATCCGCACAGCACCGAAGCGCACTTTGTGCATCGCATGGAAACCCCGGTGGTGTGGCTGGAGATCTTCCTGCTGGCGGCGTTTTTCGTCGGGCTGGCGCTGGGTGATGACGGCAAAATGCGCGCGCTGTCGGCGGCCTTGGGCGGTGGATTCTGGACCTGGTGGTTCTGGCTCGGCGTGGCGGGATTGGGATTGATTGTGCCGATGCTGCTGAAGCCCTGGGCAAATCGCGGTTCGACATTTCATGGCGTGCTGGCGGTGTGCGGCGCCAGTCTGACCGGTGTGTTGTTGCTGCGCTTCTTTATTCTTTATGCAGGGCAACTGACGGTGGCATAGCTTTTTGGATCTCTTCCTTCCTGAAGCCGGGTTTCTGGCGCTGCTATTGAGTCTCGGGGTCAACGTGTTGACCCCGCTTGTTACGCTTTCGGGCATTCGCCTGCGCTGGCAGCGTGTTATGCCTCTGGCGACGGTGGGCTTGCTGGCGCAGTTTGTCCTGTTACTGCTCGCGTTTTCCATTCTGGTTATCTGCTTTCTCACCAGCGACTTCTCGGTCGTTTACGTTGCCCAGCACAGCTACCGTTTATTGCCGTGGGGATTAAAACTGGCTGCGGTGTGGGGGGGGCACGAAGGATCTCTGCTGCTGTGGGTGCTGCTGCTTTCCGGCTGGGGGGCGCTGTTTGCCTGGCGTTATCGCAGGCAGTCTGATCCTCTGTTCCCGCTGACGCTCAGCATTTTGTCAGTCATCACGGCCTTACTGCTGCTGTTCGTGGTGGTGTGGTCCGATCCGTTTGTGCGCCTCTTTCCGCCTGCCATCGAAGGACGCGATCTCAATCCGATGCTGCAACATCTCGGGTTAATTCTTCATCCTCCGTTGCTCTATCTTGGTTACGGCGGTTTGATGGTGGCGGCGGGCGTGGCATTAGCGTCGCTGTTGCGTGGCGGTTTTAGCGCGGCAACGGCCTGGGTCTGCTGGCGTTGGGCGTTGCCCGGCTGGTGCGCGCTGACGCTCGGCATCATTCTCGGATCATGGTGGGCGTATTGCGAACTGGGCTGGGGCGGCTGGTGGTTCTGGGACCCGGTGGAAAACGCCTCCTTATTGCCCTGGCTTTCCGCCAGCGCGTTGCTGCACAGCCTGTATGTCTCACGTCAGCGTGGCATCTTCCGCCACTGGTCGCTGCTGCTGGCCATTCTGACCCTGATCCTTTCGCTGTTGGGCACGCTGATTGTGCGCTCCGGCATTTTGGTTTCCGTACACGCCTTTGCGCTGGATAACGTGCGCGCCGTACCGTTGTTTGGACTCTTCTGTGCCCTGAGTCTGGCATCGCTGGGTCTGTACGGCTGGCGGGCGCGGGTCACACAGCAGGCTGCGCGATTCACCCTCTGGTCGCGCGAAATGCTGATTCTGGCGGCACTGCTGTTTTTTAGCGCGGTACTGCTGATTGTGCTCATTGGTACGCTCTACCCCATGCTCTACGGCCTGTTGGGGTGGGGGCGACTCTCTGTTGGCGCCCCCTATTTTAACCGCGCCACATTGCCTTTTGGTCTGCTGATGCTGGTGGTGATAGGGCTCTCGGCGGGCGGATTCTGGAAACGTTCGCCGCCCATCTCCCTGCACCGTCGGGTATGGCCCTTTGCGATTGGGTTGCTGGCGGTCGCGCTATGCTGGTCGCTCGGTGCGGCAGAAGCGCTGGCGTGTGGCCTGGTGGCGGCAGTGATGCTGCGGCTCTGGTTTCAGCCCGCTGATGCGTTGCGCCGTCAGCTTCCGGCGCTGCTGGCGCACAGTGGGGTACTGATTGTGGCGGCGGGGATCATCTTCTCCAGCGGGAGCCGACAGGAGGTCAGTCTTAATCTGAGTCCGGGGCAGCAGGTTGAGCTGGCGGGTTATACCTTCCGTTATGAGCGCCTCGACCTGGAAGCAAAGGGGAATTACACCACCGAGAAAGCGCTGATTTCGCTGTGGCAGGATAAGACGCGCATTGGCAGTCTGCTGCCTGAACGGCGCTTCTATGCTGCGCGTCGCCAGCAGATGATGGAGCCGGGTATTCGCTGGAATCTGCTTCACGACTGGTATGCGGTCATCGGCGAAAAAACCGGGCAGGACCGTTACGCCATGCGTTTGTACGTGCAGACCGGCGTTCGCTGGATATGGGGCGGTGGGCTGTTGATGGTGTTCGGGGCGTTGCTCAGCGGATGGCGAGGGAGAAAACGCGATGCCTAAGATGACCCCATTTTTGCCGGATGGCGGCGTAAATGCGTTATTCGAGCGCCGTGTAGGCCTGATAAGCGCAGCGCCATCAGGCATTATCATCGCGTTTATCTTACTGTTTTTCACCTCCTTTACCAGCCACGCTCAGGTTGTAGACACCTGGGCCTTTGAAAGCCCGCAACAGCAGGAAAAGTCCCTGTTTATTGCCAGCCAGTTGCGTTGTCCGCAGTGCCAGAATCAAAACTTGCTGGAATCCAATGCGCCTGTTGCGGTGAGTATGCGCCACCAGGTTTTCACCATGGTGGCAGAAGGGAAAAGCGAAGAGGAGATCACGCTCTGGATGACGCAACGTTACGGCGAATTTGTCCTCTATAACCCACCGTTGACGGGACAAACGATCGTGCTGTGGGCGTTGCCCTGCGTTCTGTTATTGCTGGCAGGCGTCCTGTTATGGCGGGCGAGCATCAGCCAGAGCAAAAAGGAGGGCGAATGAGTTTGCATCAGGTGAGCGTACAACTGCTGCGTCACAGCCAGCGCCAGGCCAGTCAGCAGATGTCTGAGGGGGCCGCAACACCCTTGCAGTGTGAGCTACATCACGATCTGGAAGAACCGGTGGTGATGGGCGTACCATTACGTCCGTTGCCGGTGAAAGTGATGACTGCCGTTGCGGCAGGCGTGTTGCTGCTCTGCGTCGGCGGTTATCTGCTTAGCCCTAAATGGCATGCGGTGCGCCAGGAGCAGCAGCGGCTGGCGGACCCGCTACACATTTTTGCTGATGAGCAGACCCCTGAAAAACAGTTGCTGGCGTTGCAGGCGAAGATTCGTGCGAATCCGCAGGACAGTGAGCAGTGGGCGATGCTCGGCGAGTATTATCTGTGGCGCAACGCGTATCAGAATGCGCTGCTGGCCTACCGTCAGGCACTGCGCCTGAAGGGCGAAAACGCGGAGATCTATTCGGCGCTGGCAACGGTGTTGTACTACCAGTCCGGGCAGCATATGACGCCAGCGACGCGGGAAATGATTGATAAAGCGCTGGCGCTGGATGCGACGGAAGTGACGGCGTTGATGTTATTGGCCTCTGATGCGTTTATGCAGGCTAACTACGTACAAGCCATTTCATTGTGGCAACAATTACTGGATTTGAACTCGCCGAGAGTTAACCGCGTGCAGCTCATAGACGCTATTAATATGGCGAAATTGTTGCGGAATCAGCAGGAATGATTTCACTTTTTTGTGATTTTGGTCTTTTTTGGTGTTTATAAAATAATCAAATGAACAAAAAGATTAAAATGATTCCAAAAGTGTATTATTCAAAACGATGGCTATAAAAATCTTTTCATAACAAATGGTTATTGATGATTATCGCGATAAACTCGCATTATTATGCATTAAATTAGCGAAAAGCCTCGTTCTTAAAGGGTTGCACAAGATGCCGTGTAAATGGTACTGATTATGCCCGTTAAAAAACACTACAAACGTACGCAACACAATTCATACCCTTTCAGTATGTAACCATTCTCACGTCAGCGCACGTAGAATGGCGCTTCATTGAGGAAGTCTGTCGTTATGAAAAACATGAAAATCAGCCTGGCCTGGCAAATTTTGCTGGCTATGGTGCTGGGCATTCTGCTGGGCAGTTATCTGCATTATCACAGTGACAGCCGCGAATGGCTGGTAGTAAACCTGCTCTCTCCGGCGGGTGATATCTTTATCCACCTGATCAAAATGATCGTTGTGCCAATTGTGATTTCTACCCTTGTGGTCGGTATTGCAGGCGTCGGCGACGCGAAGCAACTGGGGCGTATTGGCGCCAAAACCATTATCTATTTCGAAGTGATCACGACGGTTGCCATTATCCTTGGGATTACCCTGGCGAACGTGTTCCAGCCCGGTTCCGGGATCGATATGTCGCAGCTGGCGACGGCGGATATTTCGAAATATCAGAACACGACGGCAGAGGTGCAGAGCCACGCGCATGGCTTGATGGGCACCATCTTGTCGCTGGTGCCGACCAACATCATCGCGTCGATGGCGAAAGGTGACATGCTGCCGATTATCTTCTTCTCGGTACTGTTTGGTCTCGGCCTGTCATCGTTGCCGTCAACGCACCGCGAACCGCTGGTGGCAGTGTTCCGCTCCATTTCAGAAACCATGTTCAAAGTGACGCACATGGTGATGCGCTATGCGCCAGTCGGTGTGTTTGCATTGATCGCCGTCACCGTCGCCAACTTTGGTTTTGCGTCGCTGTGGCCGCTGGCGAAACTGGTGCTGCTGGTTCACTTCGCGATTCTGTTCTTTGCCCTGGTGGTGCTGGGAATTGTGGCGCGGATATGCGGACTGAGCATCTGGATCCTGATTCGTATCCTGAAGGATGAACTGATTCTGGCATACTCGACGGCCAGCTCGGAGAGCGTGCTGCCGCGCATCATTGAGAAGATGGAAGCTTACGGCGCACCGGCGTCGATCACCAGTTTCGTGGTGCCAACCGGGTACTCCTTTAACCTCGATGGCTCAACGTTGTACCAGAGTATTGCGGCCATTTTTATCGCGCAACTGTACGGCATCGACCTGTCGCTGTGGCAGGAAATCGTGCTGGTGCTGACGTTAATGGTGACATCGAAAGGGATTGCCGGCGTGCCGGGCGTTTCTTTCGTGGTGCTGCTGGCAACGTTGGGTAGCGTGGGGATCCCGCTGGAAGGTCTGGCGTTTATTGCCGGTGTTGACCGTATCCTCGACATGGCGCGTACGGCGTTGAACGTGGTGGGCAATGCGCTGGCGGTACTGGTAATTGCCAAGTGGGAACACAAATTTGACCGTAAAAAAGCGCTGGCGTATGAGCGCGAAGTGCTGGGCAAATTCGATAAAACCGCCGATCAATAATTGATTGCGGGTTGATTGCCGGATGGCGCTTCGCTTATCCGGCCTACACTTCCTTTGTAGGCCTGATAAGACGCGAGAGCGTCGCCATCAGGCAATCTGATTCACCCATTGGTTAACTTTTCAAACTCTTCGCAGCCGGTATCAAACCCTTCCATACAGCTCAGATTCAACCAGTGCAGCGCCTTCTGTTTATTCTTCTCGATAAAACCCTGTTCACCGTTGAGGAAGATCATTCCGGCCCAGTATTCGGAATATCCGGTACGGGAAATCGCGGAGCTACGCTTGAAGTACCAGGTGGCTTTATCATCGTCTGCGGGGATCCCCACACCGTTGGCGTAAATCAACCCGAGCAGCATTTGTGCGTCGACGGCAGAGTCATTTTCCAGATTTTCAGAGGCGTTTTGCAGTAGTGAAATCGCTTTTGGGTAATCGGGGTGACCCGCCTGGGTATTGACCAAAATGCGCGCCAGCGTAATTTCGCCCGGCAGACTCCCTGCCTGTACGGCTTTTTCGGCGAGCGTCCTGGCCTCGGGGTAATCCAGACTCACCGGATTGGTTATCTTGATTTGCGCCAGTAATGCGCAGGCGTCCGCATCACCGTTATCCGCTGATTTTTGCGCCCAGAATTCGGCCTTGCTCAGGTTACCTGAGCTAAACCAACTGTCTGCGAGATAGTATTGCGCACGTCGGTCTCCGGATTCGGCGGCCTTCAAATACTGGCTACCCGGCTCTGGCTCTTCGGCATGGGCAACGCATGTCATCATTAACATCAATGCGAAAAGTCGTTTCATCTTATTTTTATGTTTAGGGTACGGAATAGGCAGTATAGAGCGATCTTTTAGATAAAAAAACAGCCTCCAGAAGGAGGCTGTTGAGGCGGATATCAAACGAAAACCGATTAGCCCATCGCACTTTCGCGCAGGCGAGTTTTCAGCTTGGTGTACTCGTCAATCACATACTGTTCGGCAGTGCGCTGATCGGCAATGCGTTCAATGTTGACGGCACAGTATTTATACTCCGGCGTTTTGGTAATCGGGCTTAAGTTCTCGGTCACCAGTTCATTACATGCACCAATCCACCACTGGTAGGTCATGTAAATCGCGCCTTTGTTCGGACGATCGCTCACTGCTGCACGGGTGATGACTCTGCCCTTGCGTGAGTTAACCCACACCAGCTCTTCATCTTTAATACCCAGACGCTCAGCGTCGTCGGTATTGATTTGCGCATAGCCAGGTTCATCCGCCAGTGCTGCCAGCGCCGCACAGTTACCGGTCATCGAACGGCAAGAGTAGTGGCCGACTTCACGCACCGTAGAGAGCACCATCGGATACTCTTCGGTGAGCTTGTCGATAGGCGCTACCCAGTCACAGGTGAAGAACTGCGCCAGGCCGTTCGGGGTGTCGAACTTCTCTTTAAAGAGGTAAGAGGTCCCCTGATCGGCATCCGACGTATCGCGGCATGGCCACTGGATGTAGCCCAGTTCGCCCATCTTCTCGTAGGTGGCACCGTAGAATTCTGGGCACAGATTGCGCAACTCATCCCAGATTTCCTGGGTGTTGTTGTAGTGCATCGGATAACCCATACGGGTCGCGATTTCACTGATGATTTGCCAGTCTGTTTTCAGATCCCACTTCGGCTCAACCGCTTTGAAGAAGCGCTGGAAGCCACGGTCAGCGGCAGAGAAGACGCCTTCATGCTCACCCCATGACGTAGACGGCAAAATAACGTCTGCGGCAGCGGCGGTTTTGGTCATGAAGATGTCCTGCACGATGACCAGTTCCAGATCCTCAAACCCTTTGCGCACAGCAGAGAGTTCCGCATCGGTCTGAAGCGGATCTTCACCCATAATGTACGCTGCGCGAACTTCGCCATGCGCCGCACGGTGCGGCAGTTCGCTAATGCGATAGCCGGTATGTGCAGGCAGACTTTCCACGCCCCAGGCTTTGGCGAATTTCTCGCGGTTTTCCGGGAACTTCACGTACTGGTAGCCCGGATAGGTATCCGGCAGCGCACCCATGTCGCACGCGCCCTGAACGTTGTTCTGGCCACGAACCGGGTTAACGCCCACGCTTGGCTTACCGAGGTTACCGGTCAGCATGGAAAGGCTGGTCAGTGAACGCACGGTTTCGACGCCCTGGTAGAACTGGGTGACACCCATGCCCCACAGGATTGTCGCGTTTTTCGCGGTCGCGTACATACGCGCAGCCTGACGAATTTCCTGTGCGCTAACGCCAGTAATGTCTTCGACGGACTCCGGCGTATAGCCTTCGACAATCTTACGATACTCTTCAAACCCTTCCGTACGGGAGGCGACGAACGCCTGGTCGTACAGGTTTTCTTCAATAATGACGTGGCCCATCGCATTGAGCAGCGCGATATTCGAGCCGTTTTTCAATGCAACGTGCATATCGGCAATACGCGCGGTTTCGATTTTGCGCGGATCGCAGACGATAATTTTCGCCCCGTTACGTTTAGCGTTGATCACGTGATTCGCCACGATAGGGTGGGAATCCGCCGGGTTATACCCGAAGATGAACACTAAATCTGTGTTATCAATTTCATTGATAGCATTACTCATTGCGCCGTTACCGACCGATTGGTGCAGACCTGCAACCGATGGGCCGTGTCAGACGCGAGCGCAGCAGTCAACGTTATTGGTACCAATAACGGCGCGCGCGAATTTTTGCATTACATAGTTGGTTTCATTACCGGTACCGCGGGAGGAGCCGGTAGTCTGAATGGCATCCGGGCCATACTTCGCTTTGATGGCGCTCAGGCGGTCAGCAACGTAATTCAGCGCTTCATCCCAGGACACGGATTCCAGTTTGCCGCCACGCTGGCGACGGATCATAGGGGTTTTCAGGCGCGGGGTCAGGATCTGGGTATCATTGATAAAATCCCAGCCATAATAGCCCTTCAGACACAAGGTACCCTGATTGGTTTTCCCCTGCGCCGCCTCCGCCCGAACGATTTTGCCGTTATCGACCACCAGGTTGATTTTGCAACCTGATGCGCAATACGGGCAAACCGTGACGACTTTTTTCATCGGTCTCGCTCCAGTTAATCAAATCGCGCATACGCGCTGTCGCCTTCAGTATGCATCTTTTATGCCATCTTTTTATTGTGGGCATTCCCTGATATTACGGGCAAATTTTGGGCAAAATGCTGACGAAAAGCAGGCTGTCGTCAGTTTTGACGTGACGAATGCAAAATATGTGACAGCCAGTCAATGTGACGGTGCTTATGTTTCCAGCATCTCCTCATGCGCAATTTCTGTTACTCCGGGCAGAATCATTCACACTCATCTGAGTGAGAGACGAAAGGGGAAGGATGATGAAGCCTGCTGTTTTGATCGTGGATGATGACACCGCAATCTGCGCGCTGCTGCAGGATGTGTTGAGCGAGCATGTTTTTGCGGTTACCGCCTGCCATACCGGACAGGAGGCGATACGTTGCGTCGAAGAGCGCCCCGACATTGCGCTGGTACTGCTGGACATGATGCTGCCCGACATCAACGGATTGAGGGTGTTACAGCAGGTCCAGAAAATCAGACCGACGCTGCCCGTGGTGATGTTGACAGGGATAAGCAGCGAGTCTGATGTGGTGGTGGGGCTGGAAATGGGGGCGGATGATTACATCTGCAAACCGTTCAATCCCCGGGTGGTGGTAGCGCGCGTCAAAGCCGTGTTGCGCCGGGGCGGCGTACCGGTAGCCGAAGGCGGCGTGACGCAAATCTCTGGCCTGTCTTTTAACGGCTGGCATCTGGATACCGGGCGTTGCCAGTTGCGTGATCCGCAGCAGCAATCGATAGATCTGACGCAAGGGGAGTACAGTCTGCTAGTGGCGTTGGCGCAAAATGCCCGTCGGGTTCTGAGCCGCGAGCAGTTGCTGGCGCTCACGCACAGCGACAGCATCGAGGTGTTTGACCGCACCATCGATGTGTTAATCATGCGTTTGCGCCGCAAAATCGAAGCCAATCCGCATCAGCCGATGCTCATAAAAACGATACGCGGTCTGGGGTATGTGTTTGCCGCCGACGTTCAGCATCACGACAAGGCGGCATAATGTTGTTGAACCGACCTACACAATTCATCAAGTAGCAGGCATTTCCGCTTTTAACTCCGCCAGCGTTTTGGCGCCGTCAATGGCGTTCGCACACAGCAGGCTAGCCCGTGCGCAGGCATGCGCCAGCGTAATGCTGTCGGCCAGCGACCATGACTCATGACAGCCGTACAGGAAGCCCGCGCAAAAGGCATCGCCTGCGCCAACGCTGCCGACGATCTCCTCCTGCGCCAGTTTCTGCGACGGTATCCAGACGCCAGGCTGGTCCGGCGTTTCCCCCCACGCCCCTTCCGGGCAGTGGATCACCACGCGCTGTCGAACGCCCGCGTTGAGCAACTCTCGCGCGATGCTGGCGATGTGCGGAATATGCGGTCCGCCGTCCGGATAACGAATCTCCAGACCGCTGAACTCACCGGCTTCCAGCTCGTTAATCACCAGATAATCAAGATAAGGCAACGTGGGCAACACCAGCGGCTGATAACGCGGGTCGCCCTTGCGTGAGACCAGGTCCAGCGACGTTTCAAACCCATTCTCGCGCATTTGCGCCAACAGCCGCGCGCTGCGCGTACCGTACTGGCCATCCGGCATATCCAGACTGTCGAGCAGCAGCAGATAACCGAGATGGAAGATTTTCATCGTGTTGTCGAGCCGATCAAAGGCGGGCAGATCCAGCAGGCGGTTCGCGCCAGGCGAGTGAAAAAAGGTGCGCTGGCCGCTGGGGTCGGTCATCACTTGCGACATTGAGGTCGGCGCGAAGGTGGTGCGCTGCACGTGCTGGCGATTGACATGATACTGCTCCAGCATCGCCATAATGTAGTCGCCGTCGCTGTCCTGACCGATAAGCCCCACCGCCTGCAAAGGCAAACCGGTATGCATTTTTGCCAGCGTCAACAAGACGTTGAGCGGTGCGCCGCCCGTAGAGCGCTCGCTGTGACTAATTTCCGCCAGCCAGCCGCGCTCCGGCCACTGCACTATTTGATGCACGTGATCGACCAGCATATTGCCCGCAGCGATGATACCTTTGCGTTCCATCACACTTGCCCCGCGCTGCCAAAAATGCGCATTTGCTCAGAGACGGTATCGGTAATTGCGGCCTCAATGCCCAGCAATAGCTCGGCAAATTCATCGTACAGTGGCTGGCGGTTCGCCATGCGCGATTCGATGGCGGCCAGCGCTGCCTGAGACATTCCGGTGTAGAAGTTGATTTTGTGAATGCCCAGTTCGATGGCGCGACGAAAATCCGCGTCGCTGATGCCGGAACCGCCGTGCAGCACCAGGGGGATCGCGGCCTGCTGGCGGATCTCATCTAAGCGTGGGAAGTCGAGTTTCGGCTCACCTTTGTATTTACCGTGCGCGTTGCCGATGGCGACCGCGAGGGCGTCAATCCCGGTTCTGTCGACAAAGTCCCGCGCCAGCAGCGGATCGGTAAACAGCGATTCGTCGGCATGACCATACAGCGCGCCGCCTTCGTCACCGCCGACGGCCCCCAGTTCAGCCTCTACGGATACGCCCACGGCGTGGCACATTTTTACCACTTCGCGGGTCTGGCGAATGTTCTCTTCATACTCAAGCGTCGAGCCGTCAAACATCACCGAACTAAAGCCCAGACGTAGCGCCTGCACCACCGATTCAAAATGCAGGCCGTGGTCGAGATTAAGCACCACCGGAATGTCGTGGCGGGCAGCCTCGAATTTAATCATCTCGACCAGCGAATCCAGCGAGACATACTTAAAATGTACTTCGGCAATATTGATGATAAACGGCGAACGTTCCTGCTTCGCCGCGGCAAACAGCGCGCGCAAAAAGTGGGAGTCCAGCACGTTAAACGCCCCTAACGCGTAGCGATGCTCACGGGCGTGGGCGAGCCCATCAGCAAGAGAAATCAGTGGCATAACAGCCTCCTTGTTCAACGGAACAGTCGATACTCGTTACACAGCACCAGCTGCGCCGGTTCATCTTCTTCAATGTCGTTATAACGGGCGAGTGGCTGCAGGAAGTGGTTGTCGTGGTCGTCGTCATTGACGGAAGAGACTTCGCCGACCAGCACATCGCCGAAGCCAGACTCTGCCCAAAAGCTGTGATACAGACCGGGCTTCAGGCAGATGCTCTCTCCGGGCGTCAGGCGCAGCTGGCTGCCCGCCGCGTGGGTTTGTCGGCAGCCATCAATCACCACCGTGACAGCACTGTTATCTGTTTGATCGTGGGCGTCGGCGTTCCACAACTCCACGATCAGATTACCGCCGCCGCGATTGATGATGTCTTCATGCTTGCGCCAGTGAAAATGCATCGGCGTGATCTGCGCGTCCCGCACATGCATGATTTTTTCGGCGTAGCACTTTTCGTAAGGGAAGGCGTTGGGTGAACCGTTGCGCAGGGTAAACAGCGTTAACCCTAAGGCGGCAAAGTTTTCCCCGCCAAAAGCCGTCACATCCCAGCCGAGCTTGAGATCGAACACTTCACGCCAGGTGTCGGCATCCAGCTGTCGCCATTGCGTTGGCGCAAAACTGGCGAAGGGCGGGAGGTGGATGTCATGCATGGAAAAAAACTGCCGTGTATGACCGAGGATTTCGTTTATTTCGGAGCGCTTCATGGACTGGATTCTCCTTGTGTGATGTCGCCTTCCAGGCCTGATGGCGTTGCGCTTATCAGGCCTGGACAGAGGCCGCTGCCGCTATTTCACCGTCCAACCCTTATAGCCGGTGACGTTGCTCTTATCGATCATCGTCACCGGGATAAGCACCGGCTCTTTCGGCGCAGGTTTCCCCTGTAGAATGTCATAGCCGATCTCTACCGCTTTTGCCGCCATAACCTGCGGATCTTGCGCAGGCGTGGCGACAAACAGCGAGTTCTCACGCTTCAACGCCTCTTCGGCATCCGGGCTGCCATCGACACCGACAATAAAGAATTCGTTACGTTGCGCCTGTTTTGCTGCGAGATCAGCGCCGATCGCCGTCGGATCGTTAATCGCAAACACACCGTCGATCTTCGGATTCGCCGCCAGCAGGGCGGTCATCACTTCCAGTCCACCTTCACGACTGCCTTTGGCGTTCTGGTTATCGGAAAGTACCTTGATATCCGGATGTTTTTTGAATTCGGTCTGGCAGCCTTCCACCCGGTTCTGTACGGCGGACACCGGCGGCCCGTTGATGATCACCACATTGCCTTTACCTTTCAGGCGATCGGTGATGTATTTACACGCCATTTCCCCCGCCTGGGTGTTATTGGAGGTAATGGTGGCATCAGCGCCTTCCGCCGCGACGTCAACCGCGACGACCACGATCCCCGCGTCTTTTGCCCGCTTCACCGCCGGGCCGATCCCTTTAGAATCCGCCGCATTAAGGATGATCATGTCGACTTTGGCGGCGATAAAGTTGTCTATCTGCGACACCTGCTGACCCAGATCGTAACCGCTGGAAACCAGCGTCACTTTCACGCCGTCACCCGCCAGCTTGCGGGCTTCCAGCTCCGCGCCTTTGGTTATCTGTACAAAGAACGGGTTGGCAAGATCGCCCACCGTCACGCCGATCGATTTGAGATCTTTGGCCTGCGTAAATGGTGCTGCGGTCAGCAGCGCGCCTGCACAGAGCGCGGTTACTAATGGCTTCAAACGCATAGTCTTTTCCTCACGTAGGGTACTTTTTGTTGTCATTGCCTGATGGCGCTACGCTTATCAGACCTACGGGGTTGTAGGACGGATAAGGCCGGCAGGTGTGTTATGCACTTTGATGATGTCGGGTACGGTATTTATCGATCAGCACCGCAATGATGATCACCGCCCCTTTGATCACCAGTTGCCAGAAATACGAAACGCCCATCAGCGTCATGCCGTTGTTGAGGGTGGCAATGATCAACGCCCCCACCAGGGTGCCGGTGATCGTGCCGATCCCGCCGACAAAACTGGTGCCGCCGAGGATCACCGCGGCGATGGCGTCCAGTTCGTAACCCATCCCTAAGTTGCCGTTGGCGCTGTACAGACGTGAAGCGCTCATCACCCCGCCAAGTCCGGAAAGCAGGCCGCTCATGCCGTACACAAACAGCAGCACCAGCCACACTTTGATGCCGGTTAAGCGCGCCGCCTGCATATTGCCGCCGACTGCGTAGATATGAACGCCCAGCGTGGTGCGGCGCAAAATAAACCAGCACACCACAATGACCGCCAGCGCAATCACCACCAGCCACGGAATCGGCCCGAGATAGTTGTTGCCGATCCACTCGAAACTGATATTGGAGTTAATCACCGTGGTGCCGTCCGCCAGCAGGTAGGCTGCCCCGCGCAGCGCCGTATAGGTGCCGAGAGTGACGATAAACGGCGGCAGTCCGGCAAAGGCCACCAGCGCGCCGTTAAACAAGCCCAGCAGCATACCGAGCATCAGTGCGACGGGCACAGAGAGCATGGCGAATTCGGGGATCAGTGAAACCACCATCGCCGCCACCGCCGTGGTGCCAAGAATCGACCCGACGGAAAGATCAATACCGCCGGTCAGAATGATGAAGGTCATTCCCGCCGCTAACACGATGTTGATCGACGCCTGGCGGGTAATATTCAGCAGGTTGCTCTCGGTAAAAAAGTTGGGCGCGATAAAGCCAAACACGGCAACAATCAGGATAAGAATGGGCAGGATCCCGACGGTTTGCATCAGATCGCCCATCAGCATTTTTTTGGCGGAGGCGGATTTCGCCACCTGCTGGGGAGTGGGTGAATTATTCATGGTTGCCTCGCCTGAGGGTGGGAGTCGTTCGCGCCGGTGGCCAGCGTCATAATGTTTTCCTGAGAAATACTTTTTCCGTCCAGCTCTCCGGCAATGCTGCCTTCGTGCATGACGTACACCCGATCGCTCATGCCGACGACCTCCGGCAGTTCGCTGGAGATCATCAGGATCGCCACGCCCTGACGCGCCATGTCATTCATGATGCGATAGATCTCGCTTTTGGCGCCGACATCCACGCCGCGTGTCGGTTCATCGAGGATCAAAATGCGTGGGCCAATCGCCACCCACCGCGAAATCAATAGCTTTTGCTGGTTGCCGCCGGAAAGCCCGCCCGCCCGCACCTGCGCATGTGGCACACGGATGTTGAGCAACTTAATGGCATCGTCGGAGATCGTCTGCGCTTTTTTACGGTTGAGCATGCCCCAGGTGGCGTCACGCTCCAGCGTCGCCATGGTGATGTTCTCCGCCGCTGCCAGCTCTAAAAACAGCCCCTGTTCTTTGCGGTTCTCGGTGAGATAACCGATGCCATAGTCGATGGCTTCGCGTGGGGAGTGGATCACCACCGGTTCGCCGTCCACTTCAATCATGCCGCCGGTGGCTTTGCGCACGCCAAAAATCAGTTGCGCCAGTTCCGAGCGCCCGGCGCCGACCAGTCCTGCCAGGCCGACAATTTCCCCGGAACGCACCAGTAAACTGCACGGCTGCACTTTGCCGCCGTCGGTCAGGTGATGCACGTTCAGGCGCACATTTCCGAGTGGAATATCGCGCTCTTTGTTAAACAGATCGCTCAGTGGCCGACCCACCATCATGCGTACCAGTTCGGCGGCGTTGAGCTTGTCGCGGGTCAGGCTGCCGACGTACTGTCCATCGCGCAGCACGCTGACGCGATCTGAAAGCTCGTACACTTCCGCCATGCGGTGGCTGATATAGATAATCGCCATCCCTTCATCGCGCAGGCGCATGATCAGTTCAAACAGGCGGTGGGTTTCACGCGAGGAGAGGGCGGCAGTGGGTTCATCCATCACCAGAATTCGGCTGTTGCGGTGCAGGGCGCGGGCGATTTCCACCTGCTGTTGTTCGGCGATGGTCAGCCGCATCACTTTATCGCTGGCTTTAAACTGTGCGCCGAGGCGATCGATAACCTGCTGCGCCTGCAGGAGCATCTCTTTGCGTTGCACCAGTCCGCCGCGCGACAGTTCGCTGCCGAGGAAAATGTTCTCCGCGACGGTCAGGTTTGGGGCAAGCTGCATCTCCTGATAAATCAGGGTAATGCCTGCACTCAGGGCATCTTTTGGGCCTTTGATATGGAAAGGCTGACCGTCAATCAGGATCTCGCCGCTGGTGGCGCTGTACGCCCCGGCAAGCACCTTCATCAGGGTGCTTTTTCCCGCGCCGTTTTCACCCATCAATGCGTGGATTTCGCCGGGATATACCGTCAGATCGACCCCTTTCAGTGCGTAAAATTTGCCAAAGGCTTTGGCAATATTGCGCATCTCCAGAACCGGTGCCCTGCTCATGGCGGATCTCCTGCGGGGTTGTCGATATCAGCAGTCCATCACAGGAAAGTAAATGCAAAATGTCAGAAGCCGTTCATATTTGTCATAGTGATATTTTTCTTCATGGAGCGTGATATGCCGCAGCCTGGGCGTCACTTTTTCGCCAGCGCGCGCGGGCGACTGCTGTTCTTTAACCTGCTGGTGGTGGCGGTCACGCTGATGGTGAGCGGCGTGGCGGTGCTCGGTTTTCGGCACGCCAGCCAGATCCAGGAGCAGGTACAACAGCAAACGGTTGATGACATGACCGGCAGCATGAATCTGGCGCGTGACACCGCCAACGTGGCGACGTCGGCAGTGCGACTGTCGCAGGTGGTCGGCGCGCTGGAATATAAAAGTGAGGCGGAACGCTTACAGGAGACGCAGCGTGCGCTGAAACAGTCGCTGGAACAACTGGCTGCTGCCCCGCTGGCGCAGCAGGAGCCGGACCTGGTCGCCCGCATTATTCAGCGCAGCAACGAACTGCAAACCAGCGTGGCGGGCATGCTCCAGCGCGGGCAGCGACGACATCTTGAGCGTAACGCGCTACTGAGTTCGCTGTATCAGAATTTGAGCTATCTGCGGCATTTGCAAACGATCAATGCGGCGCAGGATGCGGTGTTGCTTGCTCAGATGGACAGGCTGATTGTGGCGGCCATCGAAACGCCCACGCCGCGCTCTGTGGTCAAGCAGCTGGATGGCGTGATGCCTCTGTTGCCAACACGTAACGCCCGCCCGCTGGTCAACGGCATCCTCAGTGACTTCAATCAGGAGTTACGCCAGCTTGAACCGCTCTCGGCGGCGCTGGAACAAAGCGATTTGGCGATCATCTGGCATATGTTCCACATCAAAGCGCTGGTGGCGATCCTCAACAGCGACATCAACCAATATGTGGCGCAGGTGGCGGCCAGTTCAGAACAGCGTGTGGCGCAAAGTCATCAGGAGTTGCAGTCTATCATCATGTTTATCATGACATTTGCCCTACTGGCGATTGTCATTACCGGGTTTGCGGGCTGGTATATTTACCGTAATCTCGGCTCCAACCTGACGGCTATCTCTCGGGCAATGACCCGCCTGGCGCACGGCGAGTCAGACGTCAGCGTCCCTGCCTTACAGCGGCGCGACGAACTGGGAGAGCTGGCGCGCGCGTTCAACGTTTTTGCCCGTAATACCGCCTCGCTGGAGCACACCTCGCGTCTATTGAAGGAAAAAAGCACGCAACTGGAACTCGACAGAATCGAGCGTAAAGGGCTGGAGGAAGCGCTGCTGCACAGCCAAAAAATGAAAGCGGTAGGGCAACTGACGGGAGGGCTGGCGCATGACTTTAACAATCTGCTGGCGGTGATCATTGGCAGTCTGGAGCTGGTTAACCCCGACTCGCCGGATGCGGCGCGTATTTCGCGGGCGTTGAAAGCGGCGGAACGTGGGGCGCTACTGACCCAGCGGCTACTGGCCTTCTCCCGCAAACAGTCCCTGCATCCTCATGCGGTGGAGTTGAGAACGTTGCTGGAGAATCTTGGCGAACTGATGCGCCATTCGTTGCCCGCGACCCTGACGCTGGACATTGAAGCCCAGTCGCCCGCCTGGCCTGCGTGGATTGACGTCAGCCAACTGGAGAATGCCCTCATCAATCTGGTGATGAACGCCCGTGATGCGATGGAGGGGCAGATGGGCACCATCAAAATTCGTACCTGGAATCAGCGAGTCACCCGCAGCAGCGGGCGCAAAGAGGATATGGTGATTCTGGAGATTGCGGATCACGGCTGCGGGATGTCGCAGGAGATCAAAGCGCAGGTTTTTGAGCCGTTCTTCACTACCAAACAGACGGGCAGCGGCAGTGGCCTGGGGCTGTCTATGGTGTACGGATTTGTGCGCTAGTCCGGCGGACGGGTGGAAATCGAGAGTGCGCCGGGGCAGGGAACGATAGTCAGATTGCAACTGCCCCGCGCGATTGTGCCTGTCGCGATCGCTGCGGAACCGTTGGCAGAGGAGGACGTGGCCCGCACGGATAAACTGGTTCTGGTTCTCGAAGATGAGGCCGATGTACGCCAGACGCTGTGCGAGCAGCTGCATTTGTTGGGCTATCTGACGCTGGAAGCCGCCAACGGCGAGCAGGCGATGCAGATGCTCGCTGCCTCCTCAGAGATTGACATTTTTATCAGTGACTTAATGCTACCCGGTGGGCTAAGCGGCGCGAATGTGGTGAATCATGCGCTGAAACACTATCCCCATCTGACGCTGCTGCTGATCAGCGGTCAGGACTTACGCCCGGCAGACAATCCTGCACTGCCGGATGTGGCGCTGTTGCGTAAACCGTTTACCCGGGTACAGCTTGTGCAGGCGCTGCATCAGGCAGTGATAAAAAGCGACAGTGCGCCAGCGAACGTGGCAACAGAACAGCAGACGAATTGAGAATTCTGAAGGTGCTTACATTGGGTTTGCGCGCGTGATTCAGAGAACCAAAATTTTCGGTGAGTTTAGGCATTCATCAGGCGTGGCAGCAAAACCGGTGATGTTAATCTGAGCAAATACTGTCTGATTGGGATATAAAAGGAATTATGCCGGTACTGACAAAAGGTGACTCACAGATGATTGTGATGCCCACAACGTACAGCCCAATGACTGTCGCCCGCTCTTTTAACGTCGTGGAAGAATTTGAACTTTCAGGTCGGGTTTTGCACGTCATTTATGACCCTCAGACGCCAAGAGCGGCCATTATCGAAGCGGACGTTGAAATGTTTGAAGGCGTTCCCCGCCATCGTGTCATTGCGGCTCTCGATTTACAGCGAAAAGACGCCTTAGGGAAGGATATCGTTGCCGTTGAACGCTGTTGGGAAGAGACCAACGTGCTTCAGGTGGAAGGTATCTGTGTTGAACCGATTGAACGCGATAAAGGGTTGGCGACACGTTTGTATGAGGCTCTGATTCTGCGATGCGGCATCACGCTTATCAGTGATTTTGAGCAGTACGATGGTGGGAAAATGCTCTGGCAAAAGATCGCCCGTGAGTCCGATCAGATTTCCGTTTTTGTGTTAGATACGGAACAAGGGGCATTCTGGCCCTATGATGGCAGTAAGGTCATTTATGATGGCGGTTGTATTCCTGAGGAGCGTATCTGGAGTATTTCTCCGGATCAAAAATGCCAGGGTGTCGTGTTGGTTGCAGAGGACAAACAGCGGGCTAGCCAGTTAATGGCAGCGACGGTGTCCTGGCGAAATTGAGATTCCTCCGCTACTCCCGGCGTTTACCTTTCATTAACGTAAAGCCAGCTCACCTGCGAGACTGGTCTTATGAAACGTTACTCTATCGCTCTGTTACTGAGTCTGTGCACTTTAGGCAGTCCACTGGCCTATGCCGACATTATCGATGATGCCATCGGCAATATTCAGCAGGCGATCAGCGACGCCTACAAGCCCGATAATGGTCGCCGCTATGATGATGACTCTCGGGATGACAGCTGGCAACGGCAGGTGAGTGACGATCGCCGCAGGCAATACGACGACAGGCGTCGTCAGTTTGAAGACCGGCGCCGCCAACTGGACGAGCGCCAGCGCCAGCTCGATCAGGAGCGTCGTCAGCTAGAAGATGACGAGCGAAGGATGGAAGAGGACTACTACCGGTAGCCGTTAATCCTTCGCGGTTTCGGCACACACTCTGTCAGCGTTCGTGATAATACAAAGTGCGCGTTTACCCTTTGGTTTCGGGCTGAACCGCGCTGAGGCGATTGCCATGCCCGGCGAGGTGAGGGACTAAAAAGCCCAACGCGCCCCCTGCGAACAGGCCAGTACAAAAGACTATCCACACAAACTCATGAGTGAATAATGCCCTGGCGCTAAGCGCATGGGGAATGAGTTCGTAAACCAACGAGATCGCGCCGCCGATGGCCGCGCAGGCGAGGCTGCGCCAGTAACGTGAGTCGTAAATTCTGTCCGGCAGGCAGGCGCTAAGTACCCCTGTCGCCAGCGCCGGGATCGCGCCGATTAGCCACGTTAATACCAGAAACTGTGGTAACACTCTGCTGATATCGAACAGCAATTCCCACGGCGAATCCCGAAAGTACAGCGCCGTGATGGCGACGGTGAGGGGAACGCCGGTAAACGGTCCCAACACAGTAAACCAGCAGGCATGATGGATAATACGGCGTGTTTTTATGTTCACAGGATCCCCTTCAGCGTGTTTTCTCTGCAGGGAAAGTAGTCTGCGTAAGTGAAGAGACGATGAAGTAGCGTTAATCCAGCACAATCTCCATTCCGTCGAAGCCCGCTTCAATGCCTTCCGGCAGCGGGTTATCTATTCGCCGTCAATTCCTAATTTTTCCGGTACGATCTCTTCGAGCAGAGCGACCAGCGCGGGATCCATGTAGCGGTAATCGTCGGGGATATCGAGAACATGCAGTGGCTTGTTTTCGATGATGCGGCGATACTCAGCCATCAGCCGGTTCTTATGTTTTTGCTCCATCACGCAGATAACATCGGCCCAGTGAAGTAGGTCGTAGGACACCGTTTTTTTGGCATTTCGGCTGGTGCCAGCAGAACGCACGGCAAGCGAGGAATAACGGCGGAACACCTGTTCCGCCGTGGGGCTTCGCCACTGATTACGACTGCAGATGAAAAGAACGTTCATTGGCAAGCAGATACTCTTCCTGACCGCGCATTGTCAGTTGTTGGTTGGTGATGCGTGGATACTCAATCCCCAGTTGTGCGGCACGCAGGATTTTGTCGGAACGCGTATAGAGCATCTTCCAGTTTTTTTCGCCACGAAAACGTAACAGTGCGGTGTGAGCATCGCGGGACTTATTGCGTTGCTTTTGCGCAATACGCCAGTCCCGGTTACGGGTTGTTTCCATTGTTTTTTCTCTCTCAGATTGATCGGGTTCAGCAGCCGCGATAATACGGAGAGAGCGAACGGTGGAATTTTAGACTATGAGCTGGTGATTAATCCAGCACAATCTCCATTCCGTCAAAGCCCGCTTCAATGCCTTCCGGCAGCGGGTTCTCCATCAGCCACAGGTCGAACTGGTGGCTGATGTGGGTGAGGATCACCCGTGGGCAGCGGAGGACGTTATTGAGTGCCACGACGGTATTTAAATCACAGTGGTTACGCGCAGGCTCCGCGCGCGGTGCGTGGCTACAGTCGATAATGATCGCCTGCGGCGGATTGTTCAGCAGAAATTTCAGCGTTTTGTCTGGCAATCCGGCGGTGTCAGAGAGCCACGCCACGCGGCTGTGCGCCGTTTCCAGCAGATAGCCAAACGTCAGCTTTGAGTGATTCAACGGCAGCGGCGTGACCTGTAATCCCTGCAAATCAAACACCACAAACGGCTTCACCGTGTGGCTGAAATCCAGAATCCCTGGGTGCTTAAACAGATCGTCACAGCCCTGCTCGTCAGGCGGACCGTATACCGGGATCGTCGCACCCACGCCCCAGCGGAGTGGAAACAGTCCCTGGACATGATCCATATGGTAGTGCGTGAGCAGAAACTGGCGGAAAGATCCGGCAGGCCAGCGATCCATCAGATCGTGCAGACCGGCGTCCAGCAGCGTTACCGCGTCGTTGAATTTGAGTGATCCGCTACAGGGGCGGCGGCGATAGTGCGCCTGCACGCGCGCGCGACGACAGGCGGCGCAGTCGCAACCAAAAGCGGGCACCTGCTGTGCGCCGCCGGTGCCGGTTAAGGTGATGGTCAAACTCATCGTGACTCCCCTTGTCGTATCGTGCCGGATGGCGACGCGAGCGTCTTATCCGGCCGGCCTACCTCACAACGTTTTGGTGAAGCGATAATGGCTCCGTTCATACCCTTCGCGCAGGTAAAAACGGTGCGCGTTGTGACGCGTCACGCTGGTGGAAAGCTCGGTCATTTCTGCCCCTGCCTGGCGTGCTTCTTCCTCCGCCCACGCCAGCAGCCGACTGCCGACTTTCCCCCCGCGCGCATGCGGCATCACTACCAGTTCCTGAATTTCGCCAATCCAGTTGGCGTGATGCAGATGAAACTGCAAATGCAGACCAATCATGCCAACCACCTGGCCGTCGAGCAGCGCCAGTTGGTAGCGCAGATTGCTATCCTGCAAATTAACGGCAAACCCGGCGCTAAAGGCCTGGCGGTTAAATTCGGCCTGCTTCAGCTCGCAGATAAGCGCGTAGACGGCCTCGGTATCCCCTGGGGTGGCATGGCGTAGTTCACAGTCAAACATCTATTTTCTCCTTGCGACCCATCAGCGTGAGTAACGCATCGACGGACTGCAATAAACTTCCGTCGTTATTCAGCTTATGACAGTTTAATGGCGCGTAACGGGCGGCGCGTTCGAGGCGAGCGGCGATCTCCGTTTCATTTTCTCTCCCGCGAGCCTGTAAGCGCTGGCGCAGGATAGCAGAAGAAACCTCTAAACAGACAGGAAGCAGCGATATACCGTAGCGTGCCTGCGCTTGCGCCAGATGCGCGCGTGAACCGTTGACAACCACGTCGAAACCGGCGTGTAGCCAAAGGTCAATCTCCACCCCTATGCCGTAGTAAAAGCCGTTGGCGTGCCAGCTTAGCGCCAGCAGATTCTGCCCGGCGCGGGTAAAAAACTCGTGTTCACTGAGGGCGATATGGTTTTCATGCCCGGCGTTGGCCGACCGGGTGATATAACGATGCGCCACCAGCAGTTGTGCAGGTTCCTGCTGGCGAAGTTCCGCCAGCAGGCTGTCCTTTCCGGAGCCGGACGGTCCCATCAGCCAGATCAGTTTTCCCATAATCAGAACACCCTTTTTCCCTGGCGCCAGACGTGGTCGATATGAATATGATCGCCTTTGCGGTGCGCCAGCACCAGGTCGGCGCGCTTACCTTCGGCGATCACGCCGCGATCGTCGAGGTTCAGCGCCCGTGCCGGGTTACGGGTGACCAGCCGAATGGCCTGCGGCAGCGTAAAGCGGTTGGCTTCGTCTTCTGCGACGCGAAACGCTGCATCCAGCAGGCTGGCGGGATAGTAATCCGACGAGAGAATATCCAGCAGCCCCATTTCCGCCAGCGTATGCGCCGCCACGTTGCCGGAGTGCGAACCGCCGCGCACGATGTTGGGTGCGCCCATCAGCACGTTCATTCCATGCTGGCGAGAAGCAAGTGCTGCGTCGAATGTGGTGGGAAATTCGGCGATCACGCTGCCAAGTTGATGCGACTCCCGCACATGATCGTGGGTGGCGTCATCATGGCTCGCCAGCGCGATATGCCGCTCGCGACACAACTGTGCAATGGCGGTACGGTTCGGCTGCGACCAGCGCGCCGCAAGCTGAAGCTGTTCCTCTTCATAGCGGGCCATCTGCTCATCGGTGAGAGAATATTTGCCCTGATAATATTCGCGGTATTTTTCGCGGCTGGCGAACTGGCGTTGTCCCGGTGAGTGATCCATCAGTGATACCAGCGTCACCGGTTCACGACCCACCAGCTGTTCAAACAGCGGCAGGGTGGAGTGATGCGGCAGCTCACAGCGCAGATGCAGACGGTGTTCGGCGCGATTGACCCCGCGCTTCTGCGTCTCTTCCACCGCGTTGATCATCTTCTCCAGGTTTTCCAGACGGTCGCCGCCGTCGCGCACATCGCCAATCGCCACCGCGTCCAGCACGGTGGTGATGCCGCTGGCGACCATCAGCGCGTCGTGACTGCTCATTGCCGAATGGGCGGGCCAGTCCACCTTCGGACGCGGGGTAAAGAATTTGTCGAGATTGTCGGTATGCAACTCTATCAGCCCCGGCAGTAGCCAGCCGCCTTCGCCGTCCAGCGCCTCGGGAAGACGGCTCTGACTTTGCGCAAAGGCGCGGATCACGCCATCCTGCATTTCCAGCGATCCGTGCACGACTTCATCTTCCAGCACCAGCTTTACATTGTTGATAATCATGCTGTTGCTCCCATCAGGTGCAAACGGTCCGCCACGCGCTCGCGCACGGCGCTATCGTGAAAAATACCGACAATCGCCGCGCCGCGTGCTTTTGCCTCTTCAATCAGCGCCACCACCGCCGCGCTGTTTTTGGCGTCCAGCGAGGCGGTGGGCTCATCAAGCAGCAAAATCGGGTAATCGACAATAAACCCGCGGGCGATGTTGACGCGCTGCTGTTCGCCGCCGGAAAAGGTGGAAGGGGCGAGATGCCACAGCCGTTCCGGTACGTTCAAACGGGTCAGCAGGTTCGCGGCTTTGGCGGCGCACGCCTCGCGTGATACACCGAGATCCAACAAGGGTTGCATCACTACGTCCAGCGCGCAGACGCGTGGGATCACCCGCAGGAACTGGCTGACCCAGCCAATCGTTGAACGGCGAACTTCCAGCACCTTACGGGCGGGTGCCTGTACCAGATCCACCCATTCGCCGCGGTGGCGAATGTGGATGTGCCCTTCATCCGGCAGGTAGTTAGCGTACAGGGAGCGTAACAGCGTGGATTTGCCGCTGCCCGAGTGGCCGTGCAGCACCACGCATTCACCCTTTTTCACCTCCAGAGAGGCGCTTTGCAGCACCGGCAGGCGCACGCCGTTTTGCTGGTGGAGCACGAAGGTCTTACTCACGTTTTCTACGCGGATCATGTTGGCCTCTTGATTCTTATTGCCGGATGTCCGATCGCCGGATGGCGGCTTTGCCTTATCCGGCCTACAAATGCATGTTTTTCGTAGGTCGGGTAAGCGCAGCGCCACCCGACACAATCAACGGTTAATTCTGTAAAACCGACGACACCAGCAACTGGGTATAGGGGTGATGCGGATCGTCGAGCACACGGTCGGTTAACCCACTTTCCACCACCTGACCCTGCTTCATCACCAGCAGACGGTCCGCCAACAGGCGCGCGACGCCCAGATCGTGGGTGACAATCACCACCGCCAGATCCAGTTCCACCACCAGCCCGCGCAGCAGGTCCAGCAGTTTGGCCTGTACGGAAACGTCCAGCCCGCCGGTGGGTTCATCCATAAATACCAGCTTCGGGTGAGTGACGAGGTTACGGGCGATCTGCAGACGCTGCTGCATGCCGCCGGAAAAGGTGGTCGGCAGATCGTCGATACGTGAGGCGGGGATCTCCACCTCCTCCAGCCAGCGCTTCGCGGTGGCGCGGATCTCGCCGTAGTGACGCGCGCCGGTCGCCATCAGGCGTTCGCCGATATTGCCGCCCGCCGAGACCTGACGGCGCAGACCGTCCAACGGGTGCTGATGCACCACGCCCCATTCGGTGCGCAGCAGGCGGCGACGGTCGGCTTCGTGCATGCTGTACAACGAACGGTTCTGGTACTGAATCTCACCCGACTGCGGCGTCAGGCGCGAAGAGATTGATTTCAGCAGGGTGGTTTTGCCGGAACCAGACTCCCCGACAATGCCCAGTACCTCGCCAGGCCACAGGTCAAAAGAGACATCGCTGAAGCCTTTGCCCGGCGCGTAGAGATGGGTCAGGTTGTTAACCGAAAGCAGCGGTTGCGTCATTGGCTGAGGGCCTCGCTCTGTTGGCGGCAGTAGTCGGTGTCGGAACAGACAAACATCCGTTTGCCGGTGTCATCGAGCACCACTTCATCGAGATAACTGTGGGTCGAACCGCAGATGGCGCAGGGCTCATCCCAGGTCTGAACGGTAAACGGGTGATCGTCGAAATCGAGGCTTTCTACCCGCGTGTAAGGGGGGACGGCATAAATGCGTTTTTCACGGCCTGCGCCAAACAGTTGCAGGGCAGGCATCCTGTCCATCTTCGGGTTATCGAATTTTGGAATTGGCGACGGGTCCATCACGTAGCGCCCGTTGACCTTCACCGGGTAGGCGTAAGTAGTGGCGATGTGGCCGAAGCGGGCGATATCTTCATACAGCTTCACCTGCATGACGCCGTACTCTTCCAGCGCGTGCATGGTGCGGGTTTCCGTCTCGCGCGGTTCGATAAAGCGCAGCGGTTCCGGGATCGGCACCTGAAAGATAATGATCTGATCTTCAGTCAGCGGGGTTTCCGGGATCCGATGACGGGTCTGGATCAACGTCGCATCTTCCGTACGCTCGGTGGTGTTCACTCCGGTGACGCGTTTGAAGAAGTTGCGGATCGACACCGCGTTGGTGGTGTCATCCGCACCCTGATCAATCACCTTCAGCACGTCCGGCTCGCCAATCACGCTGGCGGTCAACTGGATGCCGCCGGTGCCCCAACCGTAAGGCATCGGCATTTCGCGGCCGCCAAACGGCACCTGGAAGCCTGGAATCGCCACCGCTTTCAAAATGGCGCGGCGGATCATCCGTTTGGTCTGCTCATCCAGATAAGCAAAGTTGTAGCCGGAGAGGTTAGTGGTCACGGGCGGCCTCCTGTTGCAGGCGTTTGAGCAGTTCCAGTTCGGCCTGAAAATCGACGTAATGGGGAAGTTTGAGGTGCGAAACAAACCCCGCCGCCTCGACGTTATCCGCGTGCGCCAGTACGAACTCCTCGTCCTGCGCCGGTCCGGTGACCGTTTCATCGTAGTCGGGTGCCTGTAGAGCGCGGTCCACCAGCGCCATTGCCATCGCTTTGCGTTCGCTCATGCCAAAGACCAGCCCGTAACCGCGGGTAAAATGCGGGGCTTCATTCTCCGGCGCGACAAAGCCGTTAACCATTTCACATTCGGTCATTAGCAATTCGCCGACGTTCACCGCAAATCCCAGCTCTTCTGGCACTGTTTCCAGCGCGATATAGCCGCTGCGGATCTCGGCGGCAAACGGGTGGTTGCGTCCGTAGCCGCGCTGGGTGGAGTAGGCCAGCGCCAGCAGGTAACCTTCGTCGCCGCGCATCAGCTGTTGCAGGCGCGAGGAACGTGAGCAGGGGTAAACCGGCGGCGTGCGGGTGATATCGTCAGGTTGAACACCGTTATCTTCTTCTCGCTTCGCCAGACCCTGCCTGGCCAGCAGTGAAAAGACGTGCGGGGCCGGTTCCTGCGTATTTTCTGCGGGATGCAGCGGGGGCGTTTCACCATTGGCCAGTAGCGTAAAATCGAGCAGGCGATGGGTGTAGTCGTAGGTTGGCCCCAGCAACTGCCCGCCTGGAATGTCCTTGTAAACGGCGGAGATACGACGTTCCAGGCGCATTCCGGCGGTATCCAGCGGCTCGCTGACCGCCAGCTTCGCCAGAGTCGTGCGGTAAGCGCGCAGCAGGAAGATCGCTTCGACGTTATCGCCGCTGGCCTGTTTCAGCGCCAGCGCCGCCAGTTCGCGGTCAGCGATACCGCCTTCGGTCATCACCCGGTCGACGGCGAGATTCATCTGCTGTTCGATTTGCGCCACGCTCAGTTCGGCAATCGTGCTGTCGCCGCGACGTCGGTTCTCCTGCAGCGCGTGGGCGTTGGCTATCGCCTTTTCGCCCCCTTTAACGGCGACGTACATCAGCACACCTCCACATGGGTAGTTCGTGGAATAGCCAACAGCCGGTCACCGCAGGTGAGGATCAGATCGACCCCCAGCGGGAAAGGATGCGGGCGCTCAGTAAGCTCGTGGATCAGACAGTCCGGCAGCTGTGGCGCGATCATGCGCTCTTCCGCGATGCCCGCGCCGGTAAGACGCAGTATGCGTCCGCCGCTTAAGCTGGCGACCTGTACGATGAGGGTGGCGCTGGTCTCCGGTGCCACGGCAGAACCGGCGGAGAGGGCGTTAAGCTGCTCGCTGCTGATGCGCTCGTCGGCGACGGCAAAGGTCGCCCGTTGCGGTTGTTCCACCAGGGTCGCACTGGTGTGAAAGCGCAGATTCTGACTGGCGATGTCGTTGTTCACGGCGGGCGACAGCCAGACCGGCGTGTCGCCGTCAACCAGCGTCAGCAGCACGCTGGTGGTGGCGAGATTCAGCGGCTGCCAGCCGTGTTTCAGTTGATGCAGGGCAACAATGACGCCGGGTTCGCTCATGGCTTTTAGCAGGCGGCGAAAGCTCTGCTGTGCGTCCTGAACAGGTGAGTGAAAGGCGGTCAGTAGTGCTGTCGATCGTGTCATGCGTTATCTCCGCGTACCAGCGTGAAGAAGTCGACCCGGCTGGCGTTTATCTCGGCACGGCGAGCGTTTCTCTGTGCGTCGCGTTCCGCTTCCAGCGGGGCAATTAAGGTTTCCATTAGGTTCTGGAAATGCGTCTGTTCCTGGAGCAGCGCGTCGATGACGGCGCACTGCTCGGCGTGGTGTTTGTTGCGTCCCAGCAGGTAGCTGTAGCCCAGCGTGCCGCTGGCAAGACGCACCACCGCGCGGGTAAGGGTGGTATCCCCGGCGAAGAAGCGGTTGCCGGTGCCGCCCATCCGCGCCTGAATCTGCATCAGTCCGGTTTCCGGGGCGCGAATCAGTTCATATTCCGGCGTCAGCATCAGCGCCTTGATGCGCGCGTTCAGTCCCTCGGCGTGGCTGTAAGCCAGCGCACGCATCCAGCGCTGGCGGGTAGCGGTATCAAAGTGCATTCAGTGCTCCATGATGAATTCGATCATGTCGGCGCGGGTCAGGCTGACGGAGTATTCCGTTGCCTGTGCTTCGCCTTCACGGTGGTTCAGGGTGCGCACGCACAGCAGCGGCGCCATATTGGGGATTTCAAGCCACCGACTCTCTTTGGCCTGCGCGCGGCGGGCGCTGATGCGCGTTTGCGTGCGTTGCAGCGCCAGACCCGCGTGCTCGCGCAGATAGTCGTGCAGCGAACCGCTGCTAAAATCCTGCAATAGCGGCCAGAGCGTGAGGTCGGAAAAGTAATGGTCAATCAGACACAGGGCGATGCCGTTCACCCGACGCAGGGTGCGCAGGTGGATGACGTTGTCGCCCTCTTTGACGCTCAGTGCGTCGGCAATCGGGCTGGAGGCCGGGCGCAGCACCGCCAGCAGCTTTTCGCTGGTGGGATGACTGCCCTGATCCAGCAAATTCTGGCTAAAGCGTGCCTGGGCATTGAGTGGGTAATCGAACGGGCGCATTAGCACCAGCACGCCGACGCCCTGACGACGCTGTACCCAGCCTTTCTCCACCAGTTGGTCGATGGCGCGGCGTAGGGTGTGGCGGTTCACCTCAAAGCGGGCGGCAAGCTGATGCTCCGCCGGAAGGTAGTCACCGCAGCGGTAATGTTGACGAAGCTCCTGCTCAAGTCTGGCGGCAATTTCCTGATAACGCGTCGGATAGCTGGTCGGATGTGTAGACAAGTGCATAGCAATCAATGCCTCGCTGATCAGATGAAGTGCTTACGCAAACGCTGGGAGAGGAAATCCAGCAGGCTGACGGTGACGATGATCAACACCATCAGGGCGCAGGTTTGCTGAAACTGAAAGCCGCGAATCGCCTCCCACAGCGTGACGCCAATGCCGCCTGCGCCGACCATTCCGACCACCGTGGCGGAGCGGACGTTGGACTCAAAACGGTACAGCGAATAGGAGATGAGCAGCGGCATCACCTGGGGCAGAACGCCGTAGAGGATCTCTTCAATCTTGTTGGCGCCGGTGGCGCGAATGCCTTCTACCGGTCCCGGCTCAATGGCTTCTACCGCTTCGGAAAGCAGCTTGGAGAGGACCCCGGTGGTGTGGATAAACAGCGCCATGACGCCTGCAAAGGGGCCAAGACCGACGGCGACCACAAACAGCATGGCGAAGACCATTTCGTTAATGGCGCGACAGGCGTCCATCGCTCTGCGCATCGGCTGGTAAATCCACCACGGCACGAGGTTGTCGGCGCACATCAGGCCGAAAGGAATTGAGAGAACGACGGCGAGGGCGGTACCCCAGACGGCGATTTGCAGGGTGACGGCCATTTCGCCGAGATAGTCCTGCCACTGGCTGAAGTCCGGCGGGAAGAAGTCGGCGGCGAAGGTCGCCATATTGCCGGAATCTTCGATCAGCGTGAGCGGGGCCATTTCAGCGCCCTTCCACGAGACAACCAGCACGGCGAGCAGGATGGCCCAGCTCAGCAGCGAGAACCAGCTACGCCTGGGTGGGGCGACGGTGATGGTTTGCATAGTTGCTTCCTGTAAATGAGTGTTGGCGCCAGGCCGGATAAGACGCGTTTGCGTCGCCATCCGGCATTCACGCCTTTGCCGGATGGCGGCTTTGCCTTATCCGACCTACAACCGACCTACGTATTACTGCACCGCTTTGTTCACGCTGGTCATCGCACCCAGCGCGGCGGTCAGACGGTCGAGGTCATCCAGCTGCGCCTTCAGCGCCGACGTTTTGCTGGTTTTCTCTTCCTCGTTCAGTCCTTTGTTGTCCTTCACGCCCTGCATCTCTTTAAACAGCGCCAGCTGGCGAATCGGCACCAGTTGCAGATCGCTGGAGGCGCGGAACGGCGCCCAGCCCAGATGTTCCAGGGTGGTTTTCTCTTCCGCCGTTTTGCCGTAATTCATGAAGAAGTCGTACACCTTGTCCTTGGTGGTTTCGGAGAGATTCTTACGCCAGACGATCGGATCGCCGGGGATCAGCGGCGACTTCCAAATCACCTTCAGCGCTTTCAGCTTTTCCGGCGCGGAGGTTTTCAGCTTGTCGAGGTTTTCGGTGTTGTTGGTGGCGACATCCACCTGCTTATTGGCGACGGCCAGCGCGTTGGTTTCGTGTCCGGCGTTGACGGTGCGTTTGAAGTCGCTGGCGGCGATGTTGTTTTTGGCGAAGACGTAATAACCGGGGACGAGGAAGCCTGACGTGGAATTGGGATCGCCGTTACCGAAGGTCAGATCCTTACGTTTGGCGATCAGATCGTTCAGGTTATTGATCGGACTGTCTTTGTTGACGATCAGCACGCTCCAGTAGCCGGGCGATCCATCGGCCGCGACCGTCTGGGCAAAGACCTGACCGTTGGCGCGATCCACCGCTTCCATCGCCGAAAGGTTGCCGTACCAGGCGATATCGACTTTGTTAAAGCGCATCCCCTGGATGATCCCGGCGTAGTCCGGGGCGAAGAAGGCGTTCACTTTTATGCCCAGCGACTTTTCCATATCCTTCAGGAACGGTTCCCACTGGGGCTTCAGGTTTTGCTGTGATTCGGTCGAAATAATGCCAAAGTTCAGCGCTTTTTCCTGTTCTTCGGCATGAGCCGGGCTTAACAAGGTGCTGATGCTGAACATGCTGGTGAAGGCCAGCGCGGCAACGGCTTTATAGCTCATCTATGTTCCTCACTTAGACATTGTTCCAGGCTATTTCACTTATCCGCCTGGTCTTTTCAGTTAAATTAAGCAGCCTGCGCGCTCTGTTCGACGCGGTTCATGCTGCGGTAGAGATGGTCAAATCTTTCGTTATCAAAGTGCTGGCTGCTGCCGTCATAGAACACGTGTCCCTGGCGCAGTGCGACAATGCGTTCGCAGTAGCGCAGGGCGTAATCCACCTGATGCAGCGTGACGACCACGGTGATGCCGTCGGTCTGATTGATATCGCGCAGGGTGTCCATCACGATGCGCGCGGATTCCGGGTCCAGCGAGGCGATCGGCTCATCGGCCAGAATGACCTTCGCCTGCTGCATCAGAGCGCGGGCGATGGCCACGCGCTGCTGCTGGCCGCCAGAGAGTGTTGAAACGCGTTGATATGCAAAGTGCGCCATCCCGACGCGGGTCAGCGCCTGCAATGCGTGCTGTTTCTGCTCCAGGCTGAACCAGCTAAAACAGGTACGCCAGAACGGCGTGCTGCCGAGTGCACCGATCAGCACGTTCTCGAGTACGGTCAGACGGTTCACCAGATTGAACTGCTGGAAGATGTAACCCGTGTGGGCGCGGCTTTTGCGGATGTCGCGTGCCAGACGGCCTTCGCGCTGGACGGTACGCCCCATTAGCTCCACATGACTGCCTGGCGATTTATCGCCAGTAATCAAACCGCTTAAGTGACGTAAAAGGGTGGATTTGCCGGAACCGGACGGGCCAAGCAGAGCCACCATCTCACCGGAAGCGATGTCCATATCAACGGCGTGTAGCGCCTGCTGCTGATTGAACGTTTTGGAGAGTTTCTCGACACGAATCATCGTTTGCATGGTGCGGCCTCACTAAAAAAGTGGCCCCATCGTGGCGGATTAATGTGACAATTTTGTTAAGCGTTGGTGACTTGATGATGAAGAGTTGAGGCGAGATTGATGACAGAACGGGAGGGCGAGCCTCCCGTCAGGTTACTCGGTCGGCTGCTGCTGTTTCACAACGTTAATCATCCACGGCACGCCGTACTGATCGGTGACTTTACCGAATCCGTGCGCCCAGAAGGTTTCCTGCCAGTCCATTTCGATTTGACCTTTGGCGGCAAGGTTGTCAAACCAGCGCTTCCCTTCTTCGACATTTTGCGTATCAAGCACCAGCGTGAAGCCGGAGTAGTGTGCTTTGCCTGATGTAACGGCATCACTCATCATGATATCGCTACCCGCAATGCGCACGTTGGCGTGGGCAATGGCGTTATCGGGGAATTTCATTCCGGACGGGCAACCGTCCTCGCTGTCCTGCGCCGATTTGGGCATTTCACCGAAGCTGATTTTGTAGAGCAGTTCTGCGCCCAGTGTCTGTTGGTAGTACGCGATGGCGTCGGCGCAATTGCCGGCAAAAGAGATGTAGGGACTTAACGGCATAATGTTTACCTCAGGTAAAAGAAGCCAGTTAAGTGTAGTTATCGTAGGCCCGGTAAGCGAAGCGCCACCGGGCAATAAATGCCGGATGGTGGCGTAAACGCCTAATCCGGCTTACAAAAATCAGTTCTTTTTCACGAACTCGGATTTCAGCTTCATGGGGCCAAAACCGTCAATTTTGCAATCGATGTTATGGTCGCCTTCGACCAGGCGGATGTTCTTCACTTTGGTACCGATCTTCAGCATTGAAGAACTGCCTTTCACTTTCAGATCTTTAACCACGGTGACGCTGTCGCCGTCTGCCAGCAGATTGCCGTTGGCATCTTTCACGATCAGCTCATCGCTGTCGTGAGCCGGTTCGGCATCGTTCCATTCGTGAGCACATTCCGGGCAGATGAACATGCCGTTATCTTCGTAGGTGTATTCGGAGTTGCATTGTGGGCAATGGGGTAATGACATGTGGATTTCCTCAAAAGGTCAGCAGGGGCAAAAGCGCCCAAAAATGGCAGATTGCCGAAAAAGGCCGCAATTATACATAAAATCCTTAACGTTGTCGGGACTATTCCCAACTTAAGAATATGCCACCCCGCGACTGAAGGTCGCGGTGAGGGCAAAAAAATGTCATGACGATTTTTTAAGGGAAATTGCTACGTTTTGCTATTTAAGATAAGGTGAGGCAAACCTTCTTATAATAATGATCCAGCGGCACTAACACATCCTCGGTTTTTGTTAGTGAGCGCAATCTTACCCCCTAATTCAGGTAGGTAAGAATGACGCTATTGAGTCTGAAAATTTATATGTTCATCATAATTTAAGTGACATGTACTGAACGCCTTTCTTTATCTTTCTTATGGTTAACGGTCAGCAAGAAGCGGTCAGCAAGTGTTGATACATTCCTTATAACCCTCAGGGGTTTATTTTTTTAATATTTTCTATACGTAATTAAATATGCCGAAAATTCATAATAAAAATCACGGCTAAATAAAAGTAATATAAATTTGCGTTAAGGAAAGATTTTTTATGCACACACAGACAATCTATGAATTAAGTCAGGAAGCCGAGCGTTTGTTATTACTCGCGCTCTCGCATCTGAGGCAAATAGCCGCATTTTCGCCTACGATGCTGGAGAGTGAGGGAAACGACAAAAGTGGGGAGAGTATTCTTCCCCCACATTTTAGCGCCCGTGGCATTGCTGCCCAACACGCTATGCTGAACAATGAGTTGCGGAAAATTACGCGACTGGAAATGGTTCTGGCTATTGTTGGCACCATGAAAGCGGGAAAATCGACGACGATTAACGCGATTGTCGGAACGGAAGTGTTGCCCAACCGCAATCGCCCGATGACCGCGCTGCCGACGTTGATCCGTCACACCCCGGGTCAGCAGGAACCGGTGCTGCTTTTTTCCCATGTCGCCCCGATTGATACCCTGATGCACACGTTGCAACAACGACTGCAAGCGTGCGATCGCCAGCATCTGGCTCTGGCGCTGGAAATCGACAAAGACATGGATGACCTCATCCAGCGCATTGAACAAGGCGAGGCGTTCGAGCGTCATTACCTGGGCGCGCAGCCAATTTTCCACTGCCTGAAGAGCCTGAACGATCTGGTGCGTTTGTCGAAAGCGCTGGAGGTTGATTTCCCGTTTTCCGCCTACGCCGCCATTGAACATATCCCGGTGATTGAGGTTGAGTTTGTGCATCTGGCGGGGCTGGAGAATGCGCTGGGGCAACTGACTTTACTGGATACGCCTGGGCCAAACGAAGCCGGACAACCGCACCTGCAAACGATGCTCAACGAACAACTGGCCCGCGCTTCTGCGGTGCTGGCGGTGGTGGACTACACCCAACTGAAGTCGATCTCCGATGAAGAGGTGCGCCAGGCTATCGCCGCGGTGGGCAAATCCGTCCCGCTGTATGCGCTGGTGAACAAGTTCGATCAAAAAGACCGCAACAGTGACGATGCAGAACAAGTCCGGGCGATGATTTCCGGCACGTTGATGAAGGGCTGTATAACGCCGGGGCACATTTATCCGGTTTCTTCAATGTGGGGATATCTGGCGAATCGGGCGCGTCACGAACTGTCGGTACACGGTCGGTTGCCTGATCCTCAGGAACAACGCTGGGTTCAGGATTTTGCGCAAGCCGCGCTCGGTCGGCGCTGGCGGCTGGCCGATCTTGACGATACTGAACACATTCGCCATGCGGCTGATTTGCTGTGGGAGGATTCGCTGTTTGCACTTCCCATGCAAACGCTGATGCAGGCGGCGTATGCCAATGCCTCGTTGTATGCCCTGCGCTCGGCGTCGCATAAGTTATTAAATTATGCCCAGAGCACACGCGATTATCTCGATTTTCGCTTTAACGGTCTGACGGTTGCGCAGGAAAAGCTGCAGGTGAATATCGCCCAGGTCGAAGCGGATTTACAGCAGTTACGGGCGAGCGAGGCGTCTGTAGGCGATGAAGTGCGCCACGAAGTCGCATTGGCGATGGATGCGGCTAACGCATTGCTGAACCAGCAGGATGCCGTCATTTTACGCGACATCAGCCGTTTATTCAGTGAAGAAAACATCGTGGCGATGTCAAAACGCGACACGCTTTCACCGATACCCGAAGCCGAAATCGTCGGCGAAACGCTGGTGTTATACGACGAAAGTCAGGCGCAGGTCGTCTTAAGCAAAATCCGGGCGTCCTGTGAGGTCGTGTTATTAAGGGCGCAGGAGAATGTCAGCCGCGAACTGGCGTTACGCTTTGAGCAACTCGAATCGACGCTGGCGCGGGTGTTTACGGATGCGATGCGCCCGATTGAAGCGCGGGTTAAAGAGGCGCTGAGTCATACCGGTTTTCGGGCGCGGATCAGCTTTCCGGCATTTCATGCTGCGCTGCTTAATTTCAATACCCAACCTTTGTTCAGGGAGGCGATGAGCCAGGAGAACCTGCAAGACGCGCAGAATCCGCCTTGCGCAAGCGTACGCGAAACCTTCTCACGCTGGCTGAACCAGCCTAACTGGGGGGGGAGAGATTATGTGGAAACAAAAGTGCGTTACCTCATTCATTTTACGACATTGCATTCCAGTCTTGAGGAGTATGTCCGCCACTTTAGCCAGCAAATCCGTAAAGTGTTGGCGGCTCAGGTTGATGCTTCTGTCACGGCAGGTATGACAACGTTCTTTGCTGATTTTTCACAGTGTCTGTCGGGGTTGCAGGAGAGCTTGCGGGAAAGCCTGGCGATGCGACAACAGAATGAATCTGCGGTGACGGCGCAGAGCCTGCAATTGCAGCACAGTCTTTCTACCGTGGCGTGGATATATGAGGACTCCCGTCTGTTGCGTGACGATATCCAAACCCTTTTTGCGACTGAGCAGACATGACAAATACGTTACGGGAAGGCCCGGGGCGGATGCTGGAATGCATTCACCCGAAGTTTATGGTCTCTCTGGTTCAGGGAGAAGAACTCAAACGGTCTGGCGGCACGCTGCAAGAGCAGTCGTTTCGCGAGCGCCTGTTGAAAGAGATGTTGACCTACGCACAGCTTCGTACGTGGGCGATGGCGGGGAGAGGCAGCGAGCACTTGATGATGCGCTTCACGCTGGTGGAAAAACTGGCGGGGATGCTTGATCACGGCCATCTGGCGCTGACCCGTATTGCTCAGCATCTGATGCAGATGCGACACAGCGAACTTCCCCGTGTATACGCGACTCCTGGCATCCGACAGCAACTCGACGCGTTGTCCGACGAGTTTACCCGACGCTGCGCGTACAAAGAAAAAGCGCTGACCCAACGCGGGCTGACGGTACAGGCAGGAGAGCATAGCGAGCAGGTTTTTACCCGCTGGCGAGCCGGAGTGTACGACGGCTGGTCATTGCCGGGGCGCTGTTTTGTGGCGCTTGAGGAGCTACGGTGGGGGGCTTTCGGCGATGCCTGCCGTTTGGCTAATGCCGACGTCGTATCGATGCTGAAAGATAATTTGCGCGCGATGGCCAGTCACGCACTGGCGCACAGCATTCACGCCGCGCCGACAACCCGCCACTACTATTCGCAGTGGCTCAATACGCCCAATACCCAGGGAACAAACGACAATAATGATCTGTTGAACTGGCTTGGAGACTGGTGTGACGCTGATAAACATCCGGTGTGCTGGTCCGTGACGCAGCGCTGGAAAAATGTGGCGTTAGGGATGCCGAGACTCTGTTCGGCGCAGCGGCTGGCGCATGCGATGGTGGAGGAGATATTTGCGCCGTCCCCTCTGGTAAGCCCAGAGGGGACGGGAAGGTTTTAGTGATTTAAGGAGTCAGCCGGTTGCTCTGCAACGCTTTGTGCCGGGACGTTACCGAAGCGTTTGGCGTACAGGGCAGTGATAATCGGCACCAGAATCGCGGTCACAATCACGCTGGCGGCGACCAGGGCGGTGGCCGATGCGGCAACCGGTTCAAATGCCGGGTTAATTTGCGCGATAATCACCGGGTTAGCGACGGCGGCGCCGGCTGCGGAAGAGGCCGCGACGCCCGCTGTACCGTTCCCGCCACCGATAACACGGTCAGCGATAATCAGCGGAATACCGGTGATGATAATGACCGCTACACCCAGCACGATACCCAGCAGACCGGTGTCCATAATGACGCCCAGGTTAATGGTGTTACCGAGCGCGAAGCCGAAGAACGGAATCAGTACTGGCGTGGCTTTGCTGAAGAAATCACGGAAGTCTTTATCAAGGTTGCCCAGCGCAAAACCGATCAGGAACGGCAGGATCGCACCCACAAAATGGTGGGGTTCAAATGATGCCAGACCCGCAGAACCCAGGATAAGCATGGTCATCAACGGACCGGATTCCAGAGACATCAGAACGAAGGCACCAGACTCTTCTTTGGTGCCGTACTGGTTCATCAGGCTGGCATACAGACCGCCGTTGGTCATGTCCATCGCAGAGACAATCGCCAGAACGGACAGACCGGCGAAGAAACCGGTTTGAATACCGTTTTCCGGAATAAACATGGCGCAAACCATTGCCACAGCCCATGCTACGGCGATTTTGGTGATCACCAGCGTCCCGGATTTACGTAACACGGTACCCGTGGCACGCAAGTTAATAGAGGCGCCAATACAGAAGAACCATACCGCCAGAATCGGCACGGTACCGGTAATCATCCCTTTGGTAAAACCACCGAAATAAGCACCAGTATTGGGTGCCAGAGTATTCAGGATGGCACCCAGTACCAGAGGAACCAGCATCATCCCGCCAGGGATACGTTCAATCGCGGCTTTAATTTTCATAAGCGTCCTCACAACTTGTCGCGCGGACAAGTCAGTAAATTATATTAATTTCAAAATCTTATATTGCTAAGGAAGCGAAGGATCGCCTCTTTCTCTTTGCGTGCACAAATCGGATGCGGTTTTTAACTGTGTGTCGCGATCCCCAGAGATGTTGTGTCTGCTGTCATCTTGCATTCTCTGGAATTACGATTCAATCAAAATAAAACGGTGTTTTAGTTACCCGTATCACATATTTTATGGAAACCTTTCCGAAAACCATGGAATATTAAAAATACTGTGAATGCTTTGTGAAAAGAGATGATTGTTTTTTGCCTGGCAGCTTAATAATCACGGCAGTGATATTTCATTTTAATAAGCAAGTGATCGACGCGTTAGAGTGTCAATAAACGCTATTTTCCGTAAGCAAAAAATCGACTGAGAATGACCTTATTTACAGTTGATGACGAAGGGAATATATATGTGTGAAGTTGATCACACATTTAAACGCTGGTAGGGTAAAGAAGTCATTAACCGCCCAATCAGGCGTCAACAGGTTCGGTTGTACAGGCCTCAAACGGTCAGTGGAAGTAAACCTGCTACGCTTGTTACAACGTCTGCATCTGTGCAGACCCCACGCTCGACGGTGACGTTAGCGCATTGCGCCAATGAATTCGATCTGTAGCGAGACGGGCTTAGTCTACGAGGACAGCTATGCTGAAAAGGAAAAAAATAAAACCGATCACACTTCGCGACGTAACCATCATTGATGACGGTAAATTGCGTAAAGCGATAACCGCAGCGTCGCTGGGTAACGCGATGGAGTGGTTTGATTTTGGTGTTTATGGCTTTGTTGCCTATGCGTTAGGTAAAGTATTCTTTCCAGGGGCCGACCCCAGCGTGCAGATGATTGCCGCGCTTGCCACCTTCTCCGTTCCCTTCCTGATTCGACCGCTTGGCGGATTGTTCTTCGGTATGTTGGGCGATAAATACGGTCGCCAGAAGATCCTCGCTATCACCATTGTGATTATGTCGATCAGTACCTTCTGTATCGGGTTGATTCCCTCGTATGCCTCTATTGGCATTTGGGCACCCATCCTGCTGTTGTTGTGTAAGATGGCGCAGGGGTTCTCGGTAGGGGGGGAATATACCGGCGCGTCGATTTTTGTCGCCGAGTATTCGCCCGACCGTAAACGCGGGTTTATGGGCAGTTGGCTGGATTTTGGTTCCATTGCGGGATTTGTGCTTGGCGCGGGGGTCGTCGTTCTGATTTCGACCGTGGTCGGCGAGGAAAACTTCCTGGATTGGGGCTGGCGTATTCCGTTCTTTATTGCGCTGCCGTTAGGGATTATTGGTCTCTATTTGCGTCATGCGCTGGAAGAGACCCCGGCGTTTCAGCAGCACGTTGAAAAGCTGGAGCAGGGCGACCGCGAAGGGTTGCAGGACGGCCCGAAAGTGTCGTTTAAAGAGATTGCCACTAAGCACTGGCGCAGCCTGCTGACCTGTATTGGTCTGGTGATTGCAACCAACGTCACTTACTACATGCTGCTGACGTACATGCCGAGCTATCTCTCGCATAACCTGCACTATTCCGAAGATCACGGCGTGCTGATTATCATCGCCATTATGGTCGGGATGCTGTTTGTACAGCCGATTATGGGGCTGCTGAGTGACCGTTATGGCCGCCGTCCGTTTATCATCCTGGGGAGCGTTGCGCTGTTTGCCCTGGCGATCCCGGCCTTTATGCTGATCAACAGTAATGTTATCGGTCTGATTTTTGCCGGTTTGCTGATGCTGGCGGTGATCCTCAACTGTTTCATTGGGGTGATGGCCGCGACGTTACCGGCGATGTTCCCGACGCACATTCGTTACAGTGCGCTGGCGGCGGCGTTTAATATTTCGGTACTGATTGCTGGTCTGACGCCAACGCTGGCGGCATGGCTGGTAGAAAGTTCGCAGAATCTGATGATGCCTGCCTATTACCTGATGGTGATTGCGCTGGTTGGCTTTGCGACCGGTATCACCATGAAAGAGACCGCCAATCTTCCGCTGAAAGGTGCGACGCCAGCGGCGTCGGATATTCAGGAAGCGAAAGAAATTTTGCGCGAGCATCACGATAATATCGAACATAAAATCGAAGATATCGATCAGGAAATTGCTGAGTTGCAGGCGAAACGCTCGCGTCTGGTACAGCAGCATCCGCGTATTGATGAGTGACAGGTAAACACTTAAGGTTCACTTAATCTCTATTGTGCACACTCTCCTCCAGCGTTCCGGAGGAGAGTGTGATGAAAAAGCGTGTTTACGAAAGTTTAACCACCGTGTTCAGCGTCATGATCGTCAGCAGTTTTGTCTACATCTGGGTGACTACTTACTGATCTTTATTCAGTATGACCCAGGCGCGCGTGCCGGATGTGCCTTCACGGTTTTGCAGAAAGAACTGCCCGTGATGCAGTTGCGTAATGCGACTGACAATACTGAGCCCCAACCCAATCCCGCCGTACCGACTGTCCATGCGAACAAAGGCTTCGCTGAGCTTCCCGCATTTACTTTCATCAATCCCCGGACCTTCGTCTTCAACGGCCATAATCGCATCGTTATCGGTGTTGAGACTGATCGTAATGGTTGTCCCTTTCGGGCTGTAACGGTGTGCGTTTTCGACCAGATTGCGCAGCAACATACGCAGCAGCGTGGCGTCGCCGCGTACCGTGACATCCTCTGCGCTGTCTGGCAGCAGCAGCGTTTGCTGGCGCTGATCCAGCATGGTGCTCAGCTCGTCATAAGAGGGCAGGATCACGTCATCCAGCAGCTTCACATGCTGATAATTTCCCAATGAGAATGACTGGCCAACACGGGCGAGTTGCAGCAATTGCGACACGCTATCCATCATTTGGTCAAGGCGGGCCACCAACGGTGCGACATCCACGTTATGCGCTTTGGAGAGCAATTCCAGATGCAGACGCACCCCGGAAAGCGGGGTTCGTAATTCGTGGGCGACATCGGCGGTGAACAGGCGTTCATTCTCCAGTGTGGTCGTTAAGCGGGTGACCAGCTGATTCAGCGCTGTGACCACTGCATCGATCTCAATCGTGCTGCTGTGAATGTCGATGGGGGTCAGATTATCTGCCGTACGCGTTTCCAACTCTTTTTGCAGGTCGGCAAGTGGGCGGGTAATGCGCCGGACCGCCTGATAACAGATGATGAGTGCCAGACTGACCATAAACACGGCGGGGACGATCAGGCTGGCTACCGCTTCACGGATCTCATGCAAGATGTGGCGGTCATTGTTTCGATTCTCGCGTAGCGCCTGCTCGAAAAGCTGAATCTGCTCAATGCTTTCGTGCCAGAGCCAGAAGGTGCTGATCAACTGAAATACCAGCAGAATCAGGCCGATGGTTAGCATCAGACGCTGACGAAGGGTCATGGGTCTGTGCAGAAAACGCGTCAGGTTCACTTAGTTTTCCTCAGCGACAACCAGCATGTAACCAAATCCCCGAACGGTGCGGATACGCGATTTCCCCACTTTGTCGCGCAGGTTGTGAATATGCACCTCCAGCGTATTGGTCGACGGCTCGTTGTCCCAGTTGTAAATGTCGTTGTACAAAATTTCGCGATGCACCGGGCTGCCTGCTTTGAGCATCAACCGTGACAGCAACGCATACTCTTTCGGCGTTAAGATCAGTTCTTGTCCGCTTAACCAGACCTGGCGACGCCCTAAATTCAGCGTCAGATTGCCGACAACCAGTTCACTCTCACCCTGATTATTGTGGCGACGTAGCAACGCCCGAATACGTGCATGCAACTCTTCCAGCGCGAACGGTTTGACCAGGTAGTCATCGGCACCGACATCCAGCCCGGAGACACGATCGTTGAGCGTGTCGCGGGCGGTGAGGATCAGCACCGGGAGGGTGTATTTTTTCTGTCGGATGCGGGCCAGAAAATGCAGTCCGTCTTCGTCAGGCAACCCCAGGTCCAGAACCACCAGACTGTAATGACCTGTCTCCAGACAATGCTGTGCGGCACGCGCAGTAGAGACGCCGTCACAGGCGTATCCTTCTGTTTGCGCGGCAAGAATCAGTCCCTGCAATAACAACGTATCGTCTTCAACAATCAGAATTTTCATTAAGTTAGCCTCCTGCAGGGGTGCAGAATATCATCTGCAGCCTGGTAATACTTCGTCTGCACGCCCGTTAATCCCAGCATGGTCGAGAAAAGATTGTCCTGCGAGAAATCTTGCGAGCTTGCCTGTTTTTGTAAACACGTCTGGTCAACCTGATAACGCTTTTGATAATCATCAGAAAGCCAGAACAGCATCGGCACATGTTTTTGGGTATCTGGGGCAATGGCGTAAGGCAGACCGTGGAGATAAACACCGTTTTCTCCCAGGGACTCGCCGTGGTCGGAAAGATAAACCAGACTGGTGGTGAAATTATCCTGATGTGATTTCAATAGATTGATCGCTTTATCAACAATATAGTCAATGTACAGGATGGTATTATCGTAGGTGTTCACTAACTGTTGCTGTGAACAGGTCTGAATTTCGTTGGTGTCGCAGGTGGGGGTAAATTTCCGAAACTGCGGCGGATAACGGTTGTAATAGGTCGGGCCGTGGCTGCCAATGGTATGCAGAACAATGACGCCATCCCCCTGGAGTGTGTCGATGTATTCTTCCAGACCGTGGAAGAGGACTTCGTCATAGCATTCACCCTCAATACACTGCCCCGGCAAATTCAGCACCGTCATATCCTGATGCGGAACACGATCACACGCGCCCTTACAGCCGCCGTCGTTGTCGTTCCACAACACGTTAATGCCCGCACGTTGGAGGATATCCAGCAACCCTTCCTGATGATGCGCCAGCTCTTCGTCATAGTGTTTTCGCGGCATGCCGGAGAACATACAGGGTACGGAAATCGCCGTCGCAGTACCGCAGGAGGTGGTGTGGGGGAAATAGACCACGTTGTCTTTTTCCAGCCGCGGATTGGTCTGGCGCGAATAACCCGACAGCGAGAAGTTATCGGCGCGTGACGTTTCGCCGACGATCAGGATGGTCAGGTTTTTACGCGGTTGTTTGAGCATGAGCGGGTTGCGATGGGCATCCTCGCCAATACGCACCAGCGGCAGATTGGCAAGACGCTGGTGTGAATACCAGGATGAGGTTGCGACAATGCTGCTCGATGGGCTGAGTGCTTTGATGAGCTGCTTATTATTGCGAAACAGCGACGCGTAATCTTTGTAGAAAAAGAGGGCGACCAGCAGAATCAGCAACACGGAAATCAACACGCTGACGGCGCGATACACCGCACCGCGTAACGCTGGCGTGGTCGGTTTGATTTTGATCCAGCAGACTATCACTGCCGCCAGAAAACCGCAGACGCCCACCATGAGTAGCATTTGTGGCGTTATCAGGGCGAATGTTTCCGCCGCCGTGGTATCCATCATATTGGCAATCATCGAGCGGTCGATGATGATGCCGTAGGTCATGATGAAGTATTGCGCCGCCGCGCCAACCACAATGAACAGGCAGGCCAACGGGCGATTCAGCCACAGGAAAGAGGCCAGCGTCAGCACAATATTCATCACGCTGAAGGAAACCACCGGCATGGATAAAAACACCAGCACGTTGCGCAGGGAGTCCAGCGGTAAGTCCTGCAATACTTGCTTATAGAAGGCAATGTTCAGGCAGATGGAAATATAGAATGAGAACAGCAGGAGCCAGGAAATTTGTCCGAGAGTCGGTCTTCTAAAAAGGCGCTTTAACATTAGGGAAGTTCCATCAACTAAGTGGCGCAGATCCTCGCAAAGTAAAGTTAAGCCAACCTTAAGAATTTAAGGTTGGTGATTGCGTGGCCGATGAGGCATGAACGCCTCATCGGGCAATAACGAACGACGAAGGTTAATTACGGCTAACCGGTGCATCCAGCGGATACGGGTTTTTGTGGATCCGGTTGTAGTTCAGCGCGTACAGCGCGGTGATGATCATCAGCGTCACGAACGACCACATCACCTCTTTCGCGCCGGAACCGACCACCGCCCAGACGCAGTAGACAAACGCCACAAACGTCACCAGCAGGTAGAATGGGCGCGCTTTACCAAAGTGGCCGTGGCCCAGCAGCAGCAGGGCGGCGCAGGTATACAGGTACGGCACCAGCGTAAAGATGACCGACACCGAAGAGACCAGACCAAACTCTTTTGCCGCGTTGGGGGACATGCTGCTGAACTGGAAAATCGTCATCAGAATACCGACAATAATCAGCCCGGCGACCGGGGTCCCCGCTTTGTTCACGCGGGCGAAAATAGGCGGAAAGAGTCCGTCGTCGGCGGCCGCTTTTGCCGTCTGACCGGCAAGCAGCGTCCAGCCGCCCAGAGAGCCTAAACAGCCCGCCGCCGCGCAGAAGGAGACAATGGCGCCAGCGGTATTCCCCAGCGCCATTCGTGCGGCGTCACCGAAAGGCGAGGCTGAAACACGCAGGGCGGCGTTGGGGATCATCCCCATAATGGCCGTGGTGGAGAGGACGTAACACACGGCGGCAATCAGCACCCCGCCAATGGTGGCAATGGGGACATTGCGTTTTGGATTTTTCACTACACCTGCCGCAACGGAGGCGCTTTCTACCCCAATAAACGACCACAGCGTGACGCTCAACGTACTTTGAATTGCGCCAAAGGTGTTCATGCCGCTGACGTTCCAGGCGGCCATATAGGTTTCACCCCGGAACCAGAACCAGCCAAAGACTGCGATGCCTACGATCGGCACCAGCGCCAGAACAGTCGCAACAGCCTGCACGCGGGTGATCATTTTTGGCCCGACAATGTTCAGCAGAACGAAGATCCACAGAACCACGACGCAGGTGAGCGTCAGTACCAGCGGATCTTTCAGGATCGGGAAGAAGTAGCTTAGATAACCAACGCCAATGACCACCATGGCAATGTTACCGATCCAGCAGGCTAGCCAGTACAACACGTTGGTTTGATATCCCAAAAAAGGGCCAAAGCAGCGGCGTGCGTAAGCGTAGGAACCACCGGGACTGGAGTCTAAGGACGACATTTTGGCGTAGACCATCGACAGCGCCAGTGCACCGATAATCGTCACCAACCATCCGTAGATTGCAATCCCGCCGGTTGAAGCAAGGTTTGCAGGAAGCAGGAATACGCCTGAACCCATAATGTTCCCCGACACCATAAGGGTGACGGGGATTAAGCCCACTTTGTGAGCATCAGCATCCGTCGACATGTTTATCTCCTGGAAAGGTGAATCGCTACGTTAAAGTACGACGTATGATACGCCCTCAGGAGACCGCGTATTTATTATGGGGCGGGGTTATCGCCAATGCTGATATTATTGTGGCTCATCGTAAATCAGGGGGTGATTAAATAATCTGGCGCTCCCGGTGCTGGCTGACATAATGCAGCGGCGTCATCCCATAGAACTCTTTAAACACCGAAATAAAGTACGATGTACTGCTATATCCGCACAGTTGAGAAACCTGTGAGATATTTTTTCCGTCCATGAGTAATTGATTCAAAGCGTAACGCATACGACAGGTTGTGATAATTTGGCTATAACTTGTGTTTTCATTTTTGAGCTTTTTCTTTAACAAACTCGGGCTTAAACATAAACAACTGGCGACCATGCTCAGGTTCCAGTCTTTATGGATATCGCTCTGAATGAGGTGATAAACACTGTCGCTGATGCGGCTGCGCAGCATATGCATTAATAGCGAAATAAATTTTTTGCTGTTGAGAAAGCGTGATAGCACGGTGAACAGCAGCGAGCGAGTGCGTTCTTTTTCACTCTCATCCTGTGATTCCGCCAGACTGTGTGCGGCTGCGACGCGGAACACATCCGGCGTCAGGCACACGGCAGTCAGTAAAGGCGTTGCGGAGCGTTGCCAGATCGGGACCTGTGAAAGATCTTTATTTAAAAAACGCAGATAGTCCTTAATGATGTCACGACTGATGTGCACCACCAGAGAATTATTGAGAGACGAAATATCGATAATGTTATTTTCGCAGGCAAGCAACGCCATATGGTTTGCCTTTAAATTCACTGCCTCTTTGCCATTGACTCTCAGCCAGACATCTTTCTCAGTTAATACCACTATGCAAGGTTTGTTGCTGCAAATTCTCATACCCGAACTCCTGGAATATGAACATAAAATACCGGATCTCGCCAAAGGAGAGAGATACCGGGAGATAATTTCAATTGTATGATGAATCAATTGCTGCAATAAAATAGCGTGCCTGAATAGAATTACAATACCCAGGGTGATTATTAGTGTGTACATAATTTTTTACGCATCGCGCCCGGCGATTTTCGCGCAAAAAAAAGCGCGGGGTGGGCCCGCGCAAAAGGTATGACAGTGTTATTGTTTTGCAGCATTACTCAGGAACCACAGAGACACGTCATCCTCAAACGTCAAAACAGAGACGGTAGTGTCGTGGCATTACGCCTTCACGCACATGACGTGATACACACCATCAATAATTTCCGTTCCTTCGGTTTCATGCTCAAAGCCAGGGAAGTGATGATCCCAGGATTGCAGCGAGCGTAAATAGCTCACCTGCGGGCTGTTTTCATCACCAAAGTTTTCTCCTGACAGCAGCATCGGGATTCCTGGCGGGTAAGGAATGACGGCGTTCGCCGCAATACGACCCGGCAGGTTTTCAATGTCCACCATTTCAACGTTGTTGTTGACGATGGCGTCCCAGGCATCGCGCGGCGTTATCTCAGCAGCCGGCAGACCGGAGTAAGCGGCATTGAGGCGCGCGCCGGGATTATTTTCACGTAGCCAGCTAAACATGGTGTCACCGAGGTCGTGAATGCCCATGTTCGCGTAAGTGTCAGGATAGTTCTGTGCCAGTTCCGGCATTACCTGCGCCAGCGGCGTGTTGGCGTCATAATGATGTTTGAAAGAGCATAAGGTGTTGATCAGCGTCCCCCATTTGCCACGGGTGACCCCCATAGAGAACAGGAACATAATCTGGAAGTCGGTGGTTCGGGTCGGCACAATCCCATGGCGGCCAAGCCAGGCGGTCACCAGCGCGGCAGGCACCCCTGTCTCTTCCAGTTCGCCGTCATCGCCCATTCCTGGTGCCAGAATGCTGACTTTTATCGGGTCGAGCATGCTCCAGTTATCCGGCAGATCCTTAAAGCCGTGCCAGGATTCGCCGGGTCGCATTACCCAGCAGTCCTGCTCAGTGGCTAACAGTTGTCTCGGGGCATCAGCAAAGTCGTAGGTTTTTCCGGTTGTCGGGTCGGTAACGACCTCTTTGTTCCACGGTTTAAAGAACCACTCCCCGTCTGCGGCGAATTCGTTGTACAACCGCGCCATGGCCTGGCGGAAGTCGATCGCTTCTTCTATCACTTCCTGGGTCAGCGACAGGCCGCTGTTCCCATCCATCATGGAAACCGCCACATCGTTGGAGGCGCAAATCGCATACAGCGGCGAGGTGGTGGCGTGCATCATGTACGCCTGGTTAAAGCGGGAGAAGTTTATCGCGCCACGACCTTCACGTACGTGGATATAAGAGGCCTGAGAGAGCGCATTCAGCAGTTTGTGGGTGGAGTGCGTGGCGAAAACGGTCGGGCCGCTGTGATCGCCCGGTTGACCGCGCATGGCGTAGTGGTCGGCGTAAATCGGGTTAAAACGGGCATAACCGTACCAGGCTTCGTCGAAGTGCAGGCGGTCAGTGGTTTGCGCCAGCAGTTCCTGCGCCTCTTTGGCGTTGTAGCACACACCGTCATAGGTGCAGTTGGTTACCACGCTGTAGGACGGTTTTTGCCCCGCTTTGTCTTTGGTCAGCGGGCTTTCGCTGATTTTTTTCTGCAACGTTTCCGGCTGCATTTCTTGCGGATAGATCGGCCCGATAATGCCGTAACGGTTGCGACTCGGCACCATATAGACCGGTTTTGCGCCGGTCAGGATCAGCCCTTGTTCGATGGATTTGTGGCAGTTACGATCCAGCACGACCACATCCTTGTCGGTCATGCAGGCCTGCATGATGGTGCGGTTAGAACCGGAGGTTCCCACCACCACGGACCAGGAACGATCGGCGCCAAAGACGCGAGCTGCATTTTTCTCACTCTCGCCAAAGGCGCCAGTATGGTCGAGTAAGGAACCCAGTGTGGTTCGTTCGATCCCCATGTCGCTACGGAACAGATTTTCGCCATAGTAATCATGGTAAAAACGGCCTGCCGGCGTTTTGGTAAAACCGACGCCGCCCTGGTGGCCAGGCGCTGCCCAGGAGTATTCGTGGATGTCGCTGTAGTTCATCAGCGCGTTGAACAGCGGCGGCAGGAGTTGCTGCCGATAACGGGTCATTGCGGCGATGGCGCGCCCGGCAATAAAGTCTGCGGTGTCTTCCAGAATCCAGGCGAATTCATCGACAAGCTCCAGCAGGTCGCGGCCCAGCGATGCCGTCGCTTTTTCCCTGTCACCTAACAGGAAAACCGGGACGTTTTGCTGGCGTTCGTGAAGCTTGCCGATCAATTGCCTGACATTCTGGTGTTCATCCTGCTGTTCCATTTGGTAGCTGAACATCAGACAGTCAATGGCTTCATTGGCGGACAGGATGGCGTAACCGTCATCGAAAGACGTGGACTTAATGACGGTGACATTTTGCTGACTTAAGGCATCCGCCAGACGTTCGACGGCGCTGCCGACCCAGGTGTCCTGGTGCAGAAACTCACTTTCAACAATTAATACTCTCATCATCTCTTACCCGTTGTGGAGGTAATGCAATTTGCGGATTGCAGACACACCGTATGAATGTGACGCGGGCAAGTATTATCCTGAGAAAGCGAGGGTGTAAAGTGAGTGAAAAACGCGCAACTTTTATTTTTTTACTTTAATAAACAACGTATTAAATTGAGATGATAACGTTTTTGTTACGTGGTTTATCGACAGGTGAACTATTTTTTTGGCTGATAGTGATATTGCGCCAGGGCTGTGCGAACGTGTTATCCGGCCTCGGTGTACAGGCCGGATAAGCGCGATGTCATTCCGGGATCAGGTGTCCGGCAGCAGTGCGTATCGTTGTAGTTGGCGACAATGAAAACCGGCCAGCAGTATCACCGTGGTTAATGCGCCGAGCAGGGCGCAGAACATATCTGACTGGGTATCCCACGGATCGCCCTGGGTGCCGAGGAAATCATCTGCCCCCTGACCCATCGCCAGTGCCGCCCACCATTCGATAAATTCATAGGTCGCGCTGATAGCCAGCGCTACGCAGCACACCAGAAAGGCCAGCATCTTACGGCCACGGACAATTTGCCCGCGCAGCAAAATCTCGCGCGCCGTTAGCGCAGGGACTAACCCCTGGAAGAAATGGCCTAATTTGTCGTACGGATTGCGGTTGAGCCCCAGCCACTCCTGAACGTCGAACCCAATCGGGACTTTGGCATAGGTGTACATACCGCCGACCATCAAAATGATGGCGTGTAAGAAAATGAGCGTATAGAGCAGGGGCGTCAGCGGGTAGCGTTTCGCCGTTGCCAGCAGCAGCGGGACGACAATAATGACCGGCGTGACTTCCATTAACCAGGTGAGTTTCTCCCCGGCAGAGAGGCCGGTATAGAGGAGAATCAGCCCTAAAATGAGAGCGCCAGCTTGTAACATCAAGGGATTAAGCGTGCGGGTCATGATGATTTTGTGACTCAAAGGAAAAGGTCACTATTCACCGCTAAGAGGAAAAATTCAACGCCTGTATTTCACAGGAAAAAACGGCCCGATGGGAAACCGGGCCGGGACGGTTATTTCGCGCAGTTAGCGCACTGCTTGCTGACGATCTGCTGGAAGAAATCGTTGCCTTTGTCATCCACGAGGATGAAGGCCGGGAAATCTTCTACTTCGATTTTCCAGATTGCTTCCATACCCAGTTCCGGATATTCGACGCATTCCAGATGCTTGATGCTCTGTTGCGCCAGAACTGCCGCCGGGCCACCGATACTGCCCAGATAGAAGCCGCCGTGTTTGTGGCAGGCGTCGGTCACCTGCTGGCTACGGTTACCTTTCGCCAGCATGATCATGCTGCCGCCGTGCGATTGCAGCAGATCGACGTAGGAGTCCATACGGCCAGCGGTGGTTGGGCCGAGGGAACCCGACGGGTAGCCAGCCGGTGTTTTGGCCGGGCCTGCGTAGTAGATCGGGTGATCTTTAATGTACTGCGGCAGACCTTCTCCTGAGTCAATGCGCTCTTTCAGCTTCGCATGGGCAATGTCGCGCCCTACGATGATGGTGCCCGTCAGTGAAAGGCGAGTAGAGACCGGATACTGTGATAGCTGGGCAAGGATCTCTTTCATCGGGCGGTTGAGGTCAACGTTAACCACTTCACCTTCACCTGCCTGACGCAGGGATTCCGGAATATACTGGCCCGGATTCTGTTCCAGTTTTTCGATCCAGATACCGTCGCGGTTGATTTTGGCTTTGATGTTACGGTCTGCGGAACAGGAGACGCCCATCCCCACCGGACAGGATGCGCCATGACGCGGCAGACGGATCACGCGGATATCGTGCGCGAAATATTTACCGCCAAACTGGGCGCCGAGGCCGAGTTTTTGCGCCTCATTCAACAGTTCCTGCTCCAGTTGAATGTCGCGGAACGCCTGGCCGTGCGCATTGCCTTCGGTCGGCAGTTCGTCGTAGTAGTGCGTGCTGGCGAGTTTCACCGTTTTCAGGGTGCTTTCCGCAGAGGTGCCGCCAATGACAAACGCGATATGGTATGGCGGGCAGGCCGCAGTTCCCAGCGTACGCATTTTGTCGACGAGGTAGTTTTTCAGTTTACCCGGGGTCAGCAGGGCTTTGGTTTCCTGATACAGATACGTTTTGTTCGCGGAACCACCGCCTTTGGCGATGCAGAGAAATTTGTATTCGTCGCCGTCAACGGCGTAGAGGTCGATTTGCGCGGGCAGGTTGCTGCCGGTATTAACCTCTTTGTACATATCTAACGCGGCGTTTTGCGAATAGCGCAGGTTGTCTTCGATATAGGTGTTATACACGCCTTTTGACAGCGCGGCTTCGTCACCGCCGCCGGTCCAGACACGCTGGCCTTTTTTACCCATGATGATCGCGGTGCCGGTATCCTGGCAGGTAGGCAACACGCCTTTCGCCGCGATTTCAGAGTTTCTTAAGAATTGCAGCGCGACGTATTTATCGTTTTCGCTGGCTTCGGGGTCGTGAAGAATAGAGGCGACTTGCTGCTGGTGTGCTGGGCGGAGCATAAAGGAGGCGTCATGGAAGGCTTGCTGGGCCAGCAGCGTAAGGGCTTGCGGCTCGACCTTCAGAATCGACTCTCCTTCGAAGTCGCTAACGCTAACGTGCTCGGAGGTCAGCAGATAGTACTCTGTTTTGTCTTTCCCCATCGGGAAAGGCGCCTGGTAAGTGAATTCAATTTTTGACATTTGCTTCCAGCCTGTTCGTTTTTATCAGGAATGTAACATTCACTGTCTATTTCGAGGTGCGTGCCGCGCTTAACGGTGCGGCACGCGAGGTGTGGTTACAGGAACCCGTACATGGCAGCGAAGACCCAGCCAAATACGCAGGAGACGCTCACGCCGATCAAACCAGGTAAAATGAAGCTGTGGTTGATCACGAAGCGACCAATGCGGGTGGTGCCGGAACGGTCAAATTGAATGGCCGCCAGATCGCTCGGGTAGGTCGGCAGAATGTAATAGCCGTAGCACGCCGGAGCAGAAGCCACGATATATGCCGGATCGACGCCGATAGCCAGTGCCACCGGAACGATAGCCGCCAGCGCTGCTGCCTGAGAGTTTACAAACTTGGAAACCAGCAGCAGAACAATCGCATAGGCCCATGGATACTCTTTCACCATCTCACCCAGTACGCCCTGGATTTCATCCATATGCGCGCCGAACATGGTTTCCGCCATCCAGGCAATACCGTACACCGCCACAATGGCGATCATACCTGAACGGAACACTTCGTTTTTTGAGATGGAAGCAGGATTGGTTTTGGTCAGGATAATAATGAGTGCACCGGTCAGCAGCATAAACATCTGAATGACCAGCACCATGGACAGCGGTTTGCCGCCAAAGGACGGACGCAGATCAGAGAAGGCACCCAGTACAGCCACGATTGCGATAGAGGCCAGGAAGATCCACATCGCCAGCCAGTTGCTCTTCGGCAGTTTTTTGTCTAACAGCGTTGCGGTATCGCCGTACACGTAATGATGGTTTTCCGGAACGGAAATAAACTTCTGAAAATCTTCGTCTTTATCCAGATCTTTACCACGGAACCAGCTGAAGATACCGATAGCCAGTATACCCAACAGCGTTGAAGGGATAGTGATAGAGAGCAGGTCAAGGAATTCCAGATGCTTGCCTTCGAAGGTCACATTACCCAGCATCGCCACCAGTGATACCACCGCAACGGAAACCGGGCTGGCAATGATCCCCATCTGCGCACCGATGGAACTCGCGGCCATTGGACGTTCCGGGCGAATATTGTTCTTAATCGCAACGTCGTAAATGATAGGCAGAATGGTGTACACCACGTGGCCCGTACCGCAGAGAATAGTCAGCGTACAGGTTACAAAGGGAGCCAGGATGGAGACATATTTCGGGTTGCGGCGCAGTAATTTCTCCGCAATCTGCAACATGACGTCCAGACCGCCGGAAGCCTGCAAGGTCGCCGATGCCGCCACCACCGCGATGATAACCAGCATTACGTCGACCGGCGGTTTACCCGGCTGAAGATGGAAAACAAAAACCAGAATGACAAGACCGATACCGCCTAACAAACCCAGCGCGATACCGCCCTTTCTGGCGCCATAAAACAGACACACTAATATAATAAGAAGTTGTATACTAAATAACATTTATTTACCCTCGCGAAAAAACCAGTCAATTTTGTTAAATGGCTCACTGACAATTTTTGATTTCCTGTACACATATCAAAAATTGACAAATATTCGTTACCTCTGCATTTGCGATTAATGCAATGCCGGATCCTTTAGGAACTTATTAAAAATGTTTAAGTTATTATAGTTCTTTTCAGAGATGAGCACTCTCTGGCGATGGGGCGCAGGGCTTTTAATGACGAGCAGTGACTGGTGTTGTCGTTTTTGTATGTTATTCCAGTTATTCAATAACATATCATCCGCGTTATCTCTTCCGCTATTACGTAAATCACAGCTAAAAGAGAAAGGGATTTTATTTATGTGATCGCAATCACTCCGGGGTATGGAGTTATTATCCGGGAATGTAGAATCAGTCGTCTGCTCACAAAACGATACGGTATTCATAAGATGTAGCATGTTCTCCATTGCTACTTATTTTAAATTACCTGAAGTGTTTAGCTAATTCAGGTAAATCCTTTTTTAATAAAAATACACACTCTGTAAGTTAGATAATACTTAAATAACTTTTGTTAGCGCTTATGAAATTAAAAACAACATGGCGTTAATCAATTATAAGATATTGAATTAAAAGCTGTATTGCAGCCCGGTTTGATCTGGCACAAGCTTTGTATTGTGACAATTAAATCTGAGACCTGGTAATTTTTCATTATTGTAATAATTTTTACGATTATATAACGAATAATCCCAGGCCTGATTTTTATTTTTACTGGCAATATTGCTTAAGCAACGAGTAATGCTCAGCCTGAATTCGATAACGGTAAACCGGTCTGCCGGTGACACCATAATGAATGCTGGTAAACAAAATATGGCAGTTGACCAGCCAAATAAGGTACTTTCGGCAGGAAACACGAGATATATTAACCTCGTTTGCCAGTTCATCAGTGGAAAATTCCATTTCCTGGTGGGCGTCTATCCACTGGCACAGCGTGCGCAGGGTTTGCGGCGTCAGACCTTTCGGCAGGCGTCGGCTATCCTGCTCACTGGAGGCGCTGCCGTGAATGAGTTGGTCGAGTTCTGACTGTTCATAGTACTGATGCTTTTCCATTGCCGCTTTTCTTTGCCGCCAGCCTGTCAGCGCCTCTTCAAAGCGGGAAGCCTGAAACGGTTTGATCAGATAATCGACCACGCCGTAGTGGAGGGAGTCTTTGATGGTCGTGGCATCGGCTGCTGAGGAGATAACAATGACATCGCATTTGTAGCCCGCGCTGTGCAGGATCGGCAACAGATCCAATCCATTTTCCTTTTGCATATAAATATCAAGCAAAATCAGGTCAATAGGTTCTTCACCATCGAAGATGATCTCTTTTGCTTTCTCCAGCGTAGAGGCGGTTCCGCAACAATGAAAGCCAGGGATTTGCGCAACATAGCGACGATTTAGCTCCGCTACCATTGCGTCGTCATCGACAATTAAGACATTGATCATACGCGGTTCCTTTCCCCATCCCAGGGTAACTGTACATAAAATTGTGTAAAGATCCCAGGTTCTGACTCGACGGAAATGTGACCGCCAATACTTTCAACCTGTTGTTTTACTAAAGATAAACCGACACCACGTTCGGTTCCCTTTGACGAGACGCCTTTCTCAAAAATGTATGCTATCCGCTCGGGTTCGATGCCCGGGCCATCATCATTCACTTCGCAGTGTAGAAAACCATGCCGATAATGTAAGGATACGCTGATTTCGCCGCCGGGCGTTTGATCGAACGCCTCCAACGCGTTATCAATCAAATTACCCAAAACGGTAATCAACACAGTGACTTGATCTTCATTGCTGCATTCCGGCAACTGGCTTTCATTACTGATCACCAGACTGTGCCCTAAATCGGATGTGCGATTCATCTTACTGAGTAAAAAACCTGCGATGACGGGTGATTTTATTTTCCCCAGCAGTGAGCCGATCTCTTCCTGATAGTTATTCGCGGTCTTAAGAATATAATCTTCCAGCTGCTTATAACTCTTCAGATGCAATAATCCCAGAATCACATGCAATTTGTTCATAAATTCGTGGGATCGTTCACGGAGTGCATCCGCGTAGTTGACCATACCGTCCAGTCGTTGCATGAGCTGGCGAACTTCGGTTTTATCCCTGAAGGTTGAGATGGCGCCGATGATTTTTCCATTGCTGCGTACGGGGACGGTGTTGATTAACAGCAACCTGTCTTTGATGGTGATCTCTTCGTCGCGGCGCGGTTTACCGTCGCGAAGCACTTCGCTGAGATCCACGACCTGCGACCAGGCATGGCTGAGGGTGGAGAGCTGCGCATCGTCCTGGGATTTGCGGTAGGCGAGCAGTTCTTGCGCCGCATGGTTAATCAGCGTCACTTCGCCATTGCCGTCGACGGCGATCACCCCCTCTTTCATGGATTGCAGCATGGCCTGACGCTGTTCAAAAAGCGTGGAGATCTCGTAGGGCTCCAGGCCAAACAGAATGCGTTTTAGCACCCTGACCAGCACGTAAGCGCCTAACAGACCGACCAGTGCGCCAAACAGAATTGACCAGATGATGCTCCCGCGGCTGTTGTTGATTTGCTCGGTGACCCGACTGAGTTCGAGTCCAATGGCGACGACGCCGATCTGTTTATGGTTTTCGTCATAGATGGGCGTGAAGACCCGCAGCGCTTTCGCCAGAAAGCCGCGATTGATGGCAACGTTTTCTTTTCCCTGCAGGGCCAAAAGGATGTCGTCGCCTTTAAACGGTTTGCCGATGCGCTGTGCTTCGGGGTGCGAGTAGCGGATGCTCTGCATATTGGTGATTACGACAAACAACAAATCGTTGCGCTTACTGACGGCTTCGGCAATCGTCTGAAGACCGCTTTCTTCGGGTTTTTTCTCGAGGCCGTGGCGAATTTCCGGGGAGTCCGCTAACGTCCGCGCCACCGCCAGCGCTTTATTCGCCAGCGCGTCGCGGGTCATCTGACTGATTTGTGAGAAGTAAATCAGATGGACAACCAACAGCACGGAGAACAGCACGGCGCTGACCATCAGTATCACCGTCGTACCGAGTTTCATTGGCCGTTTACGCACAGCGAGGCGTTGCAGGGAGTGTCTCATCGCAGTCCTGGATTCACGAATCGTAAGGGTATTATCCCTGATGGGCTGCGTAATTCAAAGGCGCCAGGTTTTTTCTGGCACCGGAGTAACATAATTAACGGCCTGTAAAACCTCGGGATTTGCTGGCCGACCGCCTGAACCCGGAGGGCATATTAAGGGGTCAGGAAGACATGGGGCGTTGGGGCGCTGGGATGCGGGCCAACCTGAACGTCGGCACCGTACCAGCGAGATAGTGTCTCGCGTTGCAGAACGTCGATGGGTGTACCTTCAGAAACGATCCGGCCTTCATGTAGCAATAGAATGCGATCCGCCCACAGTGCGGCCAGATTGAGATCGTGCAACACCACGCAAACGTGAAGCAGCCCCTGCTGGGTGAGCGATTTAAGCAGCCGGAGCAAATGCTGCTGATGAAACAGATCCAGCGCAGAGGTCGGTTCATCAAGAAACAACCAGCCGCGTGGTGAGCCTTCGCGCCACAGTTGCGCCAGCGCGCGCGCTAGCTGTACGCGCTGTTGCTCGCCGCCGGACAGCGCGGCATAACGCCTTCCCGCCAGCGACAGGCATTCGGTCAACTGCATCACCTGATGAATCACCGACGGTTCAGGCTGTGGTGTCCAGGGCATACGCCCCATCCCAATCACGGTTTCGACTGGCCAGTCGAAACCCACCTGCGTTTGCTGGAGCATTACGGCGCGGTAGCGCGCAAGGGTTTGCGCTGACCATTGCGCCAGCGGTTTGTCCGCTAACAAACAGCAACCGCGCGCGGGAGGAATATAGCCTGTGAGCAGCCGTAGCAGCGTTGATTTTCCCGCGCCGTTGGGGCCAATAAGCGCCAGTAATTCCCCCTGCGCAAGGCTAAGAGACACGTCACGAATCACAGGTCTGTTGGCGACTGTGTAGCTTATCCCTTCGGCAATGAGGCGTTCAGTCATGCTGTCCTCCCCGGCGAAAAATAAGCCACAGGAACCAGGGCGCGCCCAACATGCTGGTCAGGAGTCCGACCGGCATTTCTGCCGGGGCAACCAGCGTGCGGGCGAGCGTATCGGCAACGAGTAACAAGAACGCACCGGCCAGCACAGATCCTGGGATCACCGCCCGGTGGTCCGCGCTTAACCACATGCGAATCACATGCGGAACGACCAGACCGATAAACCCAATGACCCCGCTGATGGCGACCGCCGCTGCGACCAGCAACGCGCTGCAAACCAGTAAAATACGCTGAACAGTGCGGACATCGACCCCCAGATAATGGGCCTCTTCTTCACCCAGTTGCAGGAGATTAAGCGTGGCCGCAAGACGCCAGATGATCACTACCGTGGGGAGCATCAGAGAGGTCACTGCCAGCAGTGTTGACCACTGCGCCTGACCGAGACTCCCCATTCCCCACAGCGAAAGCTGGCGGAGTTGCGCATCGTTACTGAGCCATGACAGAACGCCTACCGCCGCGCCGCACAAGGCGTTGATGGCGATGCCGACGAGCAGGAGCCGCGAAAGCGAGCCATGATGCTGTCGGCTGAGCAGAAAAATAACGATCGTCGCCACTAATGCTCCAACGAACGCCGCCAGCATCGGGGCGTAAAGCATCAACAGCGGAGATAAGGTGAACGGCAGCACCACCCACAGCGCAACGGCGAGAGCCGCGCCGCTGCTGATCCCAAGCAGGCCGGGGTCGGCAAGAGGATTGCGGAAAAGCCCCTGCATGACGCAGCCTGCCAGCGCCAGCGAACCGCCGATAACCAGCGCGAGCAGCACTCTGGGCAAACGGATGGTCAACCAAATCTGGCGTAAGGCATCATCGCCTTCACGCCAGAGCAGGTTCACCGGCAGGCGCAGCGCGCCGAAGCCGCTCGCCAGAACCGTCGCCAGCGCCAGTATCAGCGCCAGCGTATACAGGGAGAACGTGATATGCCGTGGCATCAGGGCAATGACTCCGCTTTGCTGCGTAGTTGCTGGATAGCCTGCGGAGTACGCACGCTAAAGCCGAGCAGCGCCATATCATCGACAGCCAGCACCTGCTTATGGCGACCCGCAGGCGTTTGCGCCAGTCCGGGCAGTTTCCACAAGTTTTCTTCACCACCCAGGGCCGCCAGACCTTCCTGGGGTATCACCACAAGGTCAGGCTGACTGGCGATAACCCCTTCCTGAGAAAGCGGCTGGTAGCGAGAGAATCCCTGCATGGCGTTCTGTAATCCCGCCGCGCGAATGGCGGCGTCAGCCCCCGTTTGCTGTCCGGCCGCCATCGCACTCATCCCGCCGTGATTCAGAATAAACAGCACGCGTTTATTGAGCGGTGTCGTTGGCAGGGCAGTGATTTCCTGATGCAACGTTTTTCGCAGAGCCTCGCCTTGCGCAACCCGGTGGGTGGCTTTCGCGATGATCTGGACTTTCTCATCAATGACGCTGAGATCGTTGCGACCTGGTAGGGTAATCACCTGAACCTTGCTTTGCTCAAGCTGTTTGAGCACCAGCGAAGGCTGCGCCTGGCTGCTGGCCAGCACAAGCGTGGGGCGCATAGCGAGCAGTCCCTCGGCATTAAGCTGGCGCAGATAACCCACATTCGGCAGGGCAGTGGCCTCCGGAGGCCACTGGCTGGTGCTGTCGCGGGCGACAAGCGAGGACTGCGCCCCGAGCGCATAGACGATCTCGGTCACATCCCCTCCGAGGGCGACGATCTTATCTGCCGTGGCAGCAAACGCGCTCAGCGGCAGTGCGACAATCAGGGCGAGCCATTTTTTCATGCCGCCAGTCCTTTAGGCGCAAGGGCATCGATCTGCTTGCGCCATTGCGATTGCTCCGGCTCGCCTTCACTCCGTTGACCGTAGAGTTGGGCAATTTGCGTGCCGTCGTGCGCAAAAAGCTCAAGGCTGGTGACGTGGCCATCAGCGGTCGGTTTTCGCGTTACCCAGGTTTCGGCAATCTTCTCTTCCAGCAGATGCAGCGTAAAGGTCGGATTAAATATGTTCAGCCAGCCCTTCATCGGCACCACTTTTTCAACGGCGCCAGTGAAGATTTGCACGCATCCTTTGTTGCCGACGAAGACCATGATTTCGTTGCCGTCCTGGCGAGCAGCGTTCAGGATTTCAGCCAGCGCGCTGTTCGGCACCTTACAGGCCAGATCGTCAGCAACCTGTTCAAACGCCTGCTGACGGGTCAGGTTATGGCGTTTTAGCAGGGTGAAGAACTGGTGAACGTCGGTCATCGCGCGCCACTCTTTTTCAATAGCGCCAGCCTCAGTCTGTAGCGCGCTGGTGGGGGCGTCGGTCGCTTTCAACGCCAGCGGCGGGTTCTCTTCGGTGATAAAACGCTGCAGAACGTCATTCCAGGCCGGGATTTCCGTGTTGTCGGTCGCGTACACTTTCAGTACGGCATCCCCCTGATAGTCAAAGAATTGAATGCTTTGACGCTCGCCACGGGCGCTTGTTTCCTTGACATGGAACACCCAGGCCCACTGATTCAGAAACAGGCGCAGATCGAGCGCGCGCGGGTTAAGCACCAGTCCGGCGTGGCCGCTCAGATGCTGGTTGGTGAAGGTGCCAACCTGTTCATGCACTGCGTACTCGTTGCGGCAAATACTTTTTGTTTCGCCAACGGCTTCCAGCGCGGCGAGGAGTTCGCGGATGTCGCCGTGCAGTCTTCGGGCGTCATGGCCGACGCGGGCAAACGTCAGTTCGGCTTCGCTGATATTCATCAGACCCGCGATATCACGTGCGTATTTCCCCGGGTTCTGTTCTTTTAGCTCAAGCCAGCGAGTGTAGTGATTCATTGTCTCTTCCTTCCAGATAATAGCCCCGGCGAACCGGGGTGCGATGATTACCATTGATAGCTCACGAAAATCTTGCCGTTACGACCGTCCTGCGGAATACCCTGCGGCGACCAGTACTCTTTATCGAAGGCGTTGCCCAGCACCAGCGTGGTGGTCATGCCTTTCAGCGCTTGTTGTCCCTGGTAGCTGACGTAAAAATCGTTCACGGCATAACCCGGCTGTTTACTGTATTCGTTGCTGATATGCGTTGAGCGATCGGCAAAGGTGCCGACCCAGCCGACGGAGAAACCGCTTTGCGCCACCGGTACGTTGAGTTTGCTGGTGACGGTGTCCGGGTTAATGCTGGAGATATATTCGCCGGTGTCCGTATCTTTGCCACGCGTGCGGTTGTACGCGACATCAAGGCTGAACAGGTCAGTCGCGTATTTTGTCATCACATCCCAGCCCCAGATTTTGGCGTTCGGAACGTTATAAGACATGGTGGTGGCTGCGGCGAAGTCGACGGATGTGGAGATATAATCCTTCGCGTTGGTATCAAAGTAGCTGGCCTTAAACTCCAGAGCATCGTTGGACAACATTAGGTCGTTAAAGCGCAGCCCAAAACCATATTCCTGCGTTTCGTTCGTTTCCGGGCGCAGATTCGGATTCGGTATCCAGTAGTTAGTGTAGAAGTTGCCGATAGAGAAGTGTTTGGAGTCGTTATACATTTCGCCCATTGTCGGCGCGCGAAATGCCTGAGCGTAAGAACCAAACAGCATCAGCCAGTCGGTGGGGCTGACGGTCATCCCGGCACGCGATGACCATTTGTCTGCATCGACATCATCATAACCGTTGCTGCTACCACGGTAGTTGTCATAACGCGTGCCGCCTAACAGGGTAACGGGCAGGTCGCGCAGGGTGATTTCATCCTGTAACCAGCCAGAGCTGAAGTCGATTTTCGCTTCCGGGAATCCGGTCGTGGCACCGCCGGGATGTTGTTCCTGACGATAATATTCCCCGCCATATGTCAGCAGGTGAGAGGCAAAAGAGTCGCTGAAAACACGGCTGCGGTTTTCGACTTTGCCGCCTTTGGTCGTCTGTTTGCGGAATTCACCCGTGCTGTCGATATTCTGCGTGTTAATGCGGGCTTCAGACCAGTACGCGCTGACATCGGCATTCAGCCAGTCATTGCCTTGCGGGGCGAGTTTATAAGACATCTGCATATCACGCTGGATCGTCGAACGGTCCACCATCGGATTACTGCCGCTTGAGGCTTCAATGGTCTGCGGGTTTTTTGGTTCCTGCGCAGCATTATTGTAATAGCGCAGTGAGCCGCTCAGCGACTGCGCCTCGTTAATCTGCCAGGCGCCTTTTGCCAGCATATTATTGATGGACTCATCGTTGGGCGCGGTAGAACCATCACCCTGACGCAAATCACCGCGATCGCGGCTGGACCATGCCACCAGACCGTCCAGATTATCGGTGCGGCCAAAGGCGCTGGCGCCCATTCCCAGACTGTGATCGCCGGTGCCGCCTGTGCCAAAGACGCGGAATCCGCTGTTTTGCCCTTCCTGGAGTAGATCTTTGGCATCGGCCGTCTCATAGGCGATGACGCCACCCAGCGCGCCGCTGCCGTACAGCAGTGCTGAAGGCCCGCGCACGACTTCAATACGTTTAATCAAGGCAGGGTCGAGGAACGTGCTGTTGAGATGCCCGGTGTCGGTTCCCTGACGTACACCGTCAACCAGAATCAACACACCGCGGCGGTCATAGCCACGCAGGTTAACATCCTGACCATTCGTGCGCCCCGTCCCGTTCAGGGTGATGCCGGGAACACTGCGTAGCAGGTCGGCGGCCGAGCTGGCGGTCTGGTTTTCGGGATCGGACGTATCGATAACGCTGACCATCATCGGCGCCTCGAAAGCGCTGCGTGCATTACCGGTCGCGGTGACGGTCATATCGTCTGTGGTTGCGTAAGCCGCCCCAGGCAAGGCGCTGGCGATGATGATTGCCAGTAGCGATGGGCGCAAAGAGGCAGATTGCAGGCGTAACATAACAACTCTCCATGAGGAAATTGAAAAGTGCTGGCTGCCTGGGATGACCTGGGTGGCTGGCGAAATAGAATGTTTTATTTAGTCAGGATCAGTTTTCCGGATTGCGTCTGGCGCAGCAGGTAATGTTGACCTTTATGTTCAATCAGCACCCATCCCTCTTCGCCAAGCAGCATCTTGCTGTCTATCTGGCGCTTCGCGCGAGAAGGGGAGAGCGGCGTAGTGTCTTTAATGTGTTGTGCTGCCGTAGTGTTAAGCATACCAGGCACGTCCGTTATGAAAATGATAACAAGAATGATTATCATAAAGATCAAGTTTTGCATCAAGAGTTATTTCGCAAAATTGTGTCTGGATCAATTTTGCCAGAGGAGGAGCGTCGGACTCCCTGAAGTAGGGCCGGTGTGGGGGGACGGTGCCGTATTGTCAAAAGCCCCCTTTTCATAGGGAGATGACGTTTTCTCTCGTTTGAGTGCACTGGGGTGCTGTTGGTGTTCTGTTTCTGGTTCAGGGAACGGGAACTGAGTGATGAAGTCGATGGCTCTATGACAATTTTGGAATAATAGTATTCGCTGTTTTGCATCTTTTAATTGTTTATCTTTTTTGTGGTTTTGGTACTCTCTTAAACATTCATCAGGACAACTCCTGAGTTGAATTTGTATTAATTTTCCAAGTCAGTATTTAATAACGCGCTAACTATTTTAATTTACAAAATAGTTTAATTAACCTGTGGTGTTGGAGTTATTCATTATTATCGATGTTGACTCCGCAATAAATCGCCACGTTACTTAACTATATCTGGTTGTATATAGTTTTGTTTTATAACTTCATAGCGCTAATGATTGTTTGTTCAATCATTTAAAATACTTATATTTTATGTTGTTATATGAGAGGCTAATTGAGTGAACATTGAGAATAATGATATGCTTGAAAAACATGACTTTGAGTATCTGAAAAATATTGACTTTAATTCTGCACTCTACTTTTCTGCGGTTATGAGCTATAAGACGATATTTAATGCCAGTGTGGTGTTGAACTGTTCAGCGCCCACAGTGAGTATAATGCTCAAACGCTTTTGTTCCTACTTTCCCGTACCGCTTTTTGAAAGAGAAGGGCGTTGTTTGCGTCCAACCAAATACGCGGTAGAACTGGATAAAATGATCGGGGAAACCTTTTTGAAATTTGCTCTGGCGGTGAATGACGACTCCCGCAAAGCAAAGGCGTTTGCATGAGTATGACAGTGTACTCTTCACTCATCACAGCAGACCTGTGTCTAATGACATTACGACCTGCTGCTGTTACGGCTTATTTTCCTGAGCCATTAGCTCAATAATATAATCTAACGATGATTGTACACGGAACGGCAGGTTCTTCCGGCTTCTATAAATGACATAGCAATCAATATAAATGCCCCATTCTGGAGGCAGGACGGCCTGTATTCCGCTGGTATCTTTCAGAAGTAAATCGGACGTGACCATGTACCCCATCCCATTCCGACAGCAATTGATGGCGGTGTAAACATTGTCGAACTTTAGTTTTCCTGTAACAGCGACCGATTTTACTTCTGCAGTCTCTGCATTCGCAAACTCAAAAATATTTTCATAACTGTTATTCGCCATTGAACTTAACAAAATAAAAGGATGCCGGGATAACTCTTCTGGTGTAGTAAAGGGATGGCGTTCACGGAATTCTGGGCTTGCAAACACATCCATCCGTATGCGTTTTACTTTTCTGGCGATCAGATTCTGATTATGCGGTGGCGAATACGAAATCAGCATATCGCAGGAATTATTAAAACTTACGCCTTTAAAGTAGTCGGCTTTATAGTGATTGGATGTTGTTATTGTTACGTTCAAATCAGGGAATCGTTGAAACAAGGGCGGCAGAATATTTTCTGCAAGATAAGCCTGCATACCTGAAGGGGAAAAGATGTTTACTTCGCCTGTAGGGGCTTTCTTGTAATGCTCAACCAGTTCAAAGAGCTCATCATTTTCAATAATGTGCTTTCTAATGCGAGGCAATAGCGTTTCGCCGAAGGCGGTTAGCCTGACAGGGCGACTCTCCCGATCAATTATTTTAATGCCTAACGTTTCTTCCACTGCCGCAATGCTTTTACTGATGCTGGCCTGGGTCAGACCCGCATTTTTCGCAGACAGACTGAAACTTTTCGTTTCAACAAGATCCAGCAGTATTTTTAAATCTCTGATTTTTAGTTGTTTCATTATGTCTGTTCTGTAAACATTGTGCCTTGTTTCCAGTGTAGATGATCTACGACCTGAAATAATTACCCAACATCAACAAGGCACAATGAACTGCTTAATGGTCCAGATAGAGGTAATGCATCCAACTGGTCATACGCAGTAATACTTTACGCATAATGGCCACATGAGAAAAATGATCTGAATAGACGGCAACTTGCGCGTATATGCCATCCGGTAAGGCATCAATACTCTCATCTGGGTTCAGATCAATGAGGGCGAGAACACCTTCAGTACCCGGCGTGGCTGTCAATGATTGCAATGTCCCTTGGGCCTGATACGAACCGCCTGGAATCGCCGGAAGCACGCCTGCCAGTTTTCCTGTGAATACCTGGCCTGGTAAAGAGTTGAACACGATCTCGGCTTCATCACCGGCTTTTAAACGCAACAATGAGTTCTGGCGGAATTGCGCCACGATCTGCCGTTTTTGTTTGGGAATAAATACCATTACCGGACGCAGCGGTAATGCCGCAGCAAAAGTACCTGGGCGGATCAACACTTGAGTAGCGTAGCCATCGCTCGGCGCACGGACAACGGTCTGCTCTAAATCAAACTTCGCTTCAGCAAGCTGGGCGCGCAGGCTGGCAACTTGCGATTGTTCGCCGTTGAGAAGGCTATCAAGCTGGCTTTTGATTTGCGCTTGCTCAGCAACGGATGACTTTACTGCCGCATCCTGAGCGAGGTAGCTTTGCCGGGCATGATCAATATCGCTTTCTGAAAACGGATTCACCTTCGCCTTACTGCCTTGCAAATAGCGTTGGTAATCTTTGTACAAGCGATCGCGTTGCGCAGCTGCTGTCGCGGTATTCGCGACGGCTTCATCCATCTGCGCCTGTAGCGAATCAGCATTATGGATTGCGGTGACAATATCGGCTTCCAGTCTCGCAACGCGGGCCTGGAAGCGTGTCGGATCCAGTTCAAAAAGAACTTCGCCTTTTTTGATCAGTTCGTTTGGCTTATCCGTGACCTTACGAACAATCCCCGTCACCTGTGGCGTAATCGGAACGGATATCACCGCTTTTTGCGCCTTAAAGGTATAAGGGTGGTTATAGTTCATTAATAGAATCAGGGCACCAACCAGAAAGATTCCACCCAGAGCTGCTGTTGGGATACTCCATTTATTGACAGGAATCTTGAATATTTTAAAGACCAGCCAGGCCAGAGCCACGTAAGTCAGAATAATTAATAAATCCACAATTAATTGCCTTGAGTGTTATCAGAGTCAGCGTGTTGTTGTTGCTTTTTCACCAGCCGTTCAAGCTCAGCAATACGCAATTGCAGGTTTTCATACTGCGGTTGCTGTGCAGTCTGCATTCCCCATCCACGGTCGGGGCGATACAACGTGGCCCAAATCCAAAGGAACGGCCACAAGACATGTAACGTGAACAGGCTTACCCATCCGGCAACATGTATGGCATCGGCATGCGGGTGGTTACGTTTTTTGGCAATTTCGTAAGGAATGTCATGAATGATGATGACACCGTAAAAAATTATCAGGAACACCAGGATTAAAACGCCAAGTGCAAAATAATTAAGGAACATACTATTCCTCCTCCCTCCGTCGGGTTGGTAAAACTAAGCTCGACCCATCTTCTTTCGCTGACGTATCACCCCTAAGTTATGGTTTAGGGGGAATAGTACTAAGGGGGACAGCGTGGTTATGTCTCACGGGATGATAAATCCCGAGATATTGTTTTGAGTCAGTACGGTTTTCGTGAATATTCTGTTAATTTTACTTGTTTAGATAATGTCTTGCTTAATGGTAATGAAAGCAGGATACCTTATTCAATATGTCTCGCTAGAGTTAATCGTTTAGAATTACGGAACGATTTAACTATATGGAATATAATAATTATAATTGAATTGCATGGTGAGTTTTTAAACGCTATTTTGTAAATATTTCATAAGGCGCTTCAAGTAAGAGAAAGGATTCTTTTTTCTGAGTTGATGATGTTTATGAAATGTGAGTAAATGTGCCTGAAAGAGAAATAAACAATTACTATTCTTAACACATCATTTGACCGCCGCCCGTGCGGTCTTTTTTTATGCATTATTTTTGAGGTATTTCTCTGCGCAAGGAGCAGGGGAACCATGAATTATTGCGGAGAATATTGGAACGGATGGGGCCAGAGTACAAGCGTATCGTACTGGAAAAATAGTCAATGATGCTGTTTAGTTTTCAGTTATAAAATCTTCTGCTTTAACGCCTGACTTTCTGAGTTCGCCTGGGGTTATTTTATATTTTTTGCGGAATGCCCGACAGAATGATTGCTGTGAACTGTATCCTGCATTTAAGGCAATATTTAGAATAGTATTCTGTGAATTCATTAATTCAAGTGCAGAATGATTAAGGTAGATATCCTTTATAAAGCGTCCAAGCGATATTCCCGTGTGTGCTTTAAAAAAAGATTGCAGGTAAAACTTTGAAAACCCAGAGATAGTAACAAGATCATCAATCTGTAACTTGTCTTCTGGTCTTTCATTAATCAATGCGATCAGTTGGTTGGACACTTCTTTTGTAAATGAATTGTTTTTTGAACATGCCATCTATTCTCTGTTCCTACTGACTGTACACTGTCGATGTATTCAATAATCATATAATGCGATATCAATAACAACGTTTATTTTCCGAAAAGCTAGATTGGCACAGCCTTTTTTTTGTGATGGATTTCGCATATTTTCATCATTCCTGTTTTGATGAAATGTTAAGTGTTTAAATATCTTAAACTATTCAATATTTTTGTGTGGCTGGGTTATTCTTAATATTATTTTAAGTAAAGTGTTCAGGGTTATATAAGGCGAAATGTGCAATGAAAGAGATTCTGCGTTATGTACTGACGTCTTTTTTGCTTTTTATCAGAATTTTTTCTTCTCAATGAGGCAGGATTTTATATTAACGATAATTAATGTGGTTGTCGTTTATTCTGTTTTCATCCCCAAGAGTTGCATAGTCGTTATATCCATTTCAGATGTGGCGATTTTATTATTGTTGACAGTATTACGGTAATTGTTCATATAGTTATGATGTCTGGCGTGTGGTGAGTGATGTAGGTCTTTTGGGGTACATGTAATGTAAATGACTTTCCACTTATGACAGAGAACAGACATACATATTTTGAGTGACCATCTGATTCTTCAAAATAAACACAAGTGCTTAAGTGTGATAGCCAGTGATGACGAGGGATATATGAAAAAGATAATTGCTGGAGCGCTAGTCGCTGCTTTTTCTTTCAGTGCGCAGGCTGCGGAAATGATGCTGCAAAAAGACTTCGAGAAAGTCGCCGATCAGTATGTCAACGTCGGTGAGATCGCCACATCAGGTACGACCAGTACGGCTGAGGCGAAAGCTGAGCTTTCTAAAAAAGCAGATGAAAAAGGGGGAGACATTTTCGTGATGACCTCGGGCAACACCAATAACAAGATCCACGGAACGGCCAACGTTTATCGGAAAAGGTGAGCCTGACTGCCCCATACCAGAGGGAAAACCGCATCCGGCGATGTCCGGCAGCGACAGGAACAGAATAAATGGGAGGGAGAGGCCGGAAACCGACCTGATCCTATACCTATGAATGCAAAGAACCCGCCCTGTAGGCGGGTTCTTTGCATTTAGAGTGCACCAGGCTCTTCTATATATAGATGTGTTGGATCAAGAGACCCACCCTGGGGCGACAAGCGCAAATCGATATCCGTCTCTCACCACACCTCTTGTCACCCTTTGCCACTCACTGCGACCTTCCTGCCGCGTCGGCAAAATCAGGGGACGATTGGTGATGGGAATAGATCATTGACCATTTGCACCAAAAGCAAGAACCGGCCTATTAAGGGGGCTCAATAGAGCCGTCGTGTTGGAGATGCGCTAACGCTGCTGTCGTTGAACAGCTGATTGTTCCCAAAGGGGCTACGGTGATGAACATCTATATAGATGTAGGGATGCAGGAAAGGCAGAGTGTGTGTCAGGTATAGATAAATGACATGTCCCCGCGGCATAGATACACGACTCTGTAAGTCGTTGTGGCTGGAAATATCGGCATCATTGTGGATAACTCTGTGTGTAAATGGGTATAAGGCGGCATTTTGCTGTGGAATGCAGCAGTCAGTCATTTTTCTGTCATTTAAGGGTTGCGGGCGCCAGAGAACTCCCTATAATGCGCCTCCATCGACACGGCGGATGTGAATCACTTCACACAAACAGCCGGTTCGGTTGAAGAGAA